>NZ_JBEZDM010000023.1:0-172024 GCF_040648335.1 Nonomuraea sp. NPDC049158 | reverse complement strand
CGGCGGACCGTCACGACGCTCGCGCTGCCCGGGACCGCTGCCGCCACCGTCGCGGTTGGCACCGGGACGCGGCGGCCGGGACTGGCCCATGCCGCTGGCGTTGGACGAGAACGGGTTGTTACCCGGACGCGGGCCGCGCGGACCCGGCTTGGGACCGGGACCCGGACGAGGACCGCCACCGGAAGGGGCGCGGTCGGACGGGCCACGATCGGACGGACCACGGTCGGAACGCGGAGCCGCCGGGCCGCCGCCACCGGAGGGCGCGCCGGAACGAGCCGCGGGGCCGGGCTTGGGACCCGGACGGGCGGCGGGACCGGGACGCGGACCCGGAGCGGGGGCGCCCGGAGCGGGCGCGGGACGGGTGCCGCTGTCGAAACGCGCCTGCGGAGCGCCGGAGGTGTCGGCACGCTCGGGCTCAGGCTGCGGCTGGTGCGGCATCGGCACCGGCGGGCGCGGCTGACCGCCGCCCGCGGGACCTGCCGGACCCGGACGCGGACCAGGCCTGGGGGCCGGACCCGGACGCGGAGCTGATGTTGGGGACGGCGCCTCCGCGGCGCCGTTACCGGCCAGGCTGTCCGCCGGCCGGGGAGCAGCCCTTGGCGGCTGCGGCTTGGACGACGAACCGCCGCCCCTCGAGGACCCACCCTTGGATGCGCCCAATGCTTCGGTGAGCCTGCGGACCACCGGCGCCTCGATGGTGGAGGACGCCGAACGGACGAACTCCCCCATCTCCTGGAGCTTGGCCATGACGACCTTGCTCTCTACGCCGAACTCCTTAGCGAGCTCGTATACCCGGACCTTCGCCACTGCACTCCCTTACTCGGCCCGGGAGGCTGGCTGTGCCGTCCGGACCGTCGCTACCTTGACATCTTCATCGCCGCGTGCTCATCAGGCGCTCATAGCAATCTGACTCCGCCCATCAACTCGGCGTCCTACATGACATTTCTTGGTTCTCCTTCTCCAGGTGCACCCGCACGCGCGAGACGTCAAGCGGACCCGGCACGCGGAACGCGCGCGGAAACGCTCGGCGACGCTCGGCAAGCTCCAGACACTTCTCGGACGGATGCAGTGACGCACCTCGACCAGGAAGCCGTCCTCGCAGGTCAGGGATCACGTGATCCTCGACCCGCACCAAGCGGAGCAGGTCGGACTTAGCCGTACGGACCCTGCAGCCCACACAGGTGCGCTGTGGAGCCGCGTGGCCACCATATTCCAGCTTACCGTGTTGACGCATCTACGGAACCGGCAGCATCCTCGGCCTGGGTGTCAGGCCGGATGTCAATCCGCCATCCAGTGAGCCTGGCGGCAAGCCGGGCGTTCTGCCCCTCTTTGCCGATAGCCAGGGATAGCTGGTAGTCGGGCACGGTCACCCGCGCGACCCGGCCTTCGAGATCGAGGACCTCAACGTGAGAAACGCGGGCGGGCGACAGCGCATTCCCCACGAACTCGCCGGGGTCCTCGGACCAGTCGATGATGTCGATCTTCTCGCCGTGCAGCTCGGTCATCACGTTACGCACGCGCGAGCCCATCGGGCCGATGCACGCGCCCTTGGCGTTGACGCCCTGCCTGCGCGACCTGACCGCGATCTTCGTGCGGTGACCGGCCTCCCGGGCCACGGCGGCGATCTCCACCGTGCCGTCGGCGATCTCCGGCACCTCCAGCGCGAAGAGCTTCTTGACCAGGCCGGGATGGGTACGCGACAGCGTGACCGAGGGGCCCTTGTGGCCCTTCTTCACCTGCACCACGTAGGCGCGGATGCGCTCGCCGTGCACGTAGTCCTCGCCGGGCACCTGCTCGTTGTGCGGCAGGACGGCCTCGATCTTGCCGAGGTCGACCAGCACCACGCGCGGGTCCTTGCCCTGCTGGATCACGCCGGAGACCAGCTCGCCCTCGCGGCTGGCGAACTCGCCGAAGTTGATCTCGTCTTCGGCGTCGCGCAGCTGCTGCAGGATGACCTGCTTGGCGGTGGTCGCCGCGATTCTGCTGAAGTTGCCCGGCGTATCGTCGAACTCCCTGACGATCTCGCCCTCGTCGTCGATCTCGGCGGCGAAGATGGTCACGTGCCCGCTCGTCCTGTCGAGCTCCGCGCGGGCTTTGGGCGCGGCACCCTCGGTGCGGAAGTAGGCGATCAGCAGCGCGTCTTCGATCGCCTTGACGACCAGGTCGAAGGAGATGTCCTTCTCCCGCTCCAGGCTGCGCAGGACGCTCATGTCGATGTCCACGAGGCTTTCCCCTTAGCCTTCGTCGCCGTCGACGTCTTCGTCGTCGAACCGGCGGAACTCCACCTGCACCCGTCCACGGGCCAGGTCCTGATAGTCGAATCGGCGCCCGGCGCCGTCGACGTCGAGCTCGACGCCGCTCTCGTCGGCGGAGCGTACGCGGCCCTCCACCACGGAACCATCTCTCATCTCGGCCTTCACCAGCCGCTTGGCCGCACGCCGCCAGTGACGCGGCTCGGTCAGCGGGCGGTCGACGCCCGGCGAGGAGACCTCCAGCGTGTAGGCCGACTGGCCCATCGCGTTGGCGTCGTCGAGCGCCGCGGAGACGACCTGGCTGACGTCGGCCACGTCGTCGAGGCTCACGCCGCCGTCGCGGTCGACGATCACACGCAGCAGCCGGCGCTTGCCGGCCTGGGTGACCGTGACGTCCTCCAGATCGAGGCCCTCCGCGCCGACGACGGGCTCAAGGAGCTTCATCAGGTGGTCGCGGGGTGATGCGCTGCCCATATCGACCTCCCTATTGTCATGTCTCAGCCGGGCGGACCTCGCCTCTGGCTCTCAAGTCGCCTGGCCGCTCAGCCAGCTACGACAGTTGACACCCTATCTGTACGAGGGCACGAAGAGAGCGCCACTCGGCACGTGCGAATGGCGAGCGTCGCCTGACACGGGGAGCGAGCGCAAGACCGTACGATGCTATCTGCGTTCCGTTTACAGGAGGTCCCTGCCCGTGCGCCCGCGTTCCCTCTCACGGCGAGCCGTGCTGGCGGGCGGAGCGGCCGCCGCGGCCCTGTCGGGATGCGGCGCCTCCGACACCCCCCAGCCGTCGCCCACCCCGTCGGATGATCCTGAGCGGGCACTGCTGCGACAGCTGATCGCCGACAAGGAACACACGATCGCCCTCTACTCCGTGCTGATCGCGGGCGGCGCCACCAAGCTGACCCCGTTCCGTGACCGCCACCAAGCTCACCTCGACGCGCTGCGCAAACGCCTGCCCGGTGGCCCGACGACGCCCTCGGCCTCGGCGACCGCTCCCGCGCCCAAGACGTCGCTGTCGCGGCTGCGTGAGGCCGAGCGCCGGTCGGCGGCGCTGCGCGTCCGCCAGCTCGCCGGCGTCTCGCCGCAACTGGCCCAGCTCATCGCCGCCATCGGCGCCTGCGAGGCCGCCCACGTCCTGGCCCTGCCGAGGTCGACGTGACACCGGCCGATGTGGAGAAGCTGCGCAAGGCGCTGTCCGCCGAGCACGCCGCCGTCTTCGCGTACGGGCTGATCGGCGCGCGCACCACGGGCTCGCTGCGGACGCGGGTCACGAACGCGTTCGACGCCCATCGCGCCAAACGCGACCAGTTGCGCACCGCCATCACCACCCGGGGCGGCACGCCGTCCGAGCCCGAGGGGGGCTACGCCCTGCCGATCGTGCCGTCCACCTCGGCGCAGGCGATCCAGCTCGCGGTCCACGTGGAGGCCGGCATCACGGCCGCCTATCTGGAGCTGGTGGCGTCGGACGACGCGTCGCTGCGCCGGTACGCCGCGCTGGCCATGCAGGAGTCGGTGGCCCGCTCCTACTCCTTCCGTCCCGCGATCACCACGGCCTTCCCCGGCATGTCGGGGCCCACCGGCTGAGAGCGGCCCACCGTCCACACAACCGTCTCAGTCCCTGTGACGGTCTGTTGTGGCTGGGGTCCTTGGGGAAATACCCCCTCCGGGGAGCGGAAGAAAACCGTCCGTCGTGGCAGAGGTCCCGAGAGGGACACTCCCTCCGGAGAGCGGAGGGAGCCGGTCCGTCGTGGCTGAGGTCCCAAGGGAGGGACACCCCTCCGGGCGAGCGGAAGAAGACGGTCCCTCGTGGCTGAGGTCCGCAGAGAGGCCGCCTCCGGGGAGCGGGAGTAATCGGATGCGAGGCGCCTACCGGTAGAGCACCGTCAGTAGATCGGTGCCCAGGCGTTCGATCGCCTCGGCGTCGAGTTGGTAGTAGACCACCGAGCCGCGCCGGTGCACGTGCACCAATGCGGCCTCCCTCAGGTGGCGTAGGTGTCTGGAGACCTGGGGGGCGGTCATGCCCAGTTGGTTGGCGAGTTCCGAGGTGGCCACCGGGTTGCGGAGGATGGCGTAGCAGAGCTTGAGGCGGGTCGGGTGCTGGAGGACGGCCAGACGCTGCCGGGCGGTCTCCAGTGACACCCCGGCTGAGGTGCCCACGCCGTACTGGATGACCACCGGGTAGCCCGGGTAGTGCTTGACCACGAAGTGCGGGCGGCCGTACAGGCTGGGGACGAGCAGGCAGGGGCGGTCGGCGCCGATGCGGGCCGTGGCGTTGTAGAGCTTGTCCAGGACGATTTTGCGCCCGCCCTCCACGGCCGTGGCGGTGGGGAAGTCGGCCAGCGCCATGGGGCCGTGCACCGCGATCGCCCGTTCGCGTACCGCGGCCTCGGCGGCCAGGGCCGTCCGCAGGCCCGGCCAGTCCGCCTCGAAGGCCGCGGCGGCGAAGTCCGCCAGGAAGCCGGTCAGCTCGCGCCTGAAGCCCCAGGGATCGTTCTGCACGCGGGTGCCCAGCTCCACCCGGCTGGAGGAGATCAGCCTGAGGCGCTGGAGCACGTCGCCGCCGATGCCGGCGCTGTTCTTGCCGATGAGCGCCTGGAGGGTCATGGCGGTGAAGTCGCCGATCGGCAGCGCCTCGATCTCGGCCAGCTCGTCCTCGAGCGTCCTGGACCGGCCGGCGGACAGCGGCAGCAGGTAGCGGGCCCGGAAGGCGCTCCACAGAGGCGCCCACGCCGTCGCCCTGGCCAGCAGGTCCTCGTCGGCCTCCGTGTGGACCCTGGCCACCCAGCGGGCCGCCGCGGGGTGGTGTCCGGGCTCGTCGAGCGCGTGCAGGCAGGCGCAGAGCTCGGCCAGCGGGGAGACGCCCATGGTGATCGAGGCCGGGTCGGAGGAGGACAGGAGGAGCGTGACGGGCACGTTGCACATTACCGCGTTGGCGGCAATCTCCTTGTCCGAAACTGGATATATGTCCAGGCTGTGGCGCCATGGCCAAGGCACCAACACACGATGACAGCGGAGTGAAGCACCCCCGGGAGTACTACTTCACCGGGTCCACCACCATCTTCGCCTCGCGATACGACCAGCGCTTCTCCTACTGCCTCTACGTGCCGACGGCCCACACGCCCGACGGCCCGCCGGTTCCGATGGCCGTCATGCAGCACGGGACGGGACGGCGCGGGCCGCAGTACCGCGACAACCTCGCCGAATGGGGTGAGCGGCAGGGCTGCCTGGTCCTGGCGCCGCTGTTCCCCGCGGGCATCGAGGACGCGGACGACCTGCACGGCTTCAAGTTCATCAACTACCGCGGCATCCGCTTCGACCACGTGCTGCTGGCGATGGTCGAGGAGGTCGGCGAGCGCTTCAACGTCGACACCGAGCGGTTCCTCCTGCACGGCTTCTCCGGCGGCGGCCAGTTCGCCCATCGGTTCGCCTACCTGCATCCGGACCGGCTGGCCGGAGTGTCAATTGGTGCACCAGGGCGGATATCGTACATCGACTGGGACAGTCCGTGGTGGATCGGACTCAAGGGGTTCGAGGAGGAGTTCGGCCAGCCGCCCAGGATCGAGGAGCTCGGGGCGGTGCCGGTACAGATGGTCGTGGGTGCCGATGACGTCGAGACCTGGGAGATCAACAACCAGGGCGACGCCAACTGGATGGACGGCGCCGACGCCCACGGGACCACCCGTGTCGAGCGGCTGGCGGCGCTGCGTGACAACTTCGCCGCGCACGGCATCAACGTCAGGTTCGACGTCGTGCCCGGCGTGGCGCACCAGCCGATGAGCGTGCTGGAGCCGGTCAAGGACTTCTTCACCTCGATTCTCACCCCCCGGGAGACCTCATGAAGATCATTGTTGCCGCCGCCGCCCTGACGGTTCTGGCCACCGGTTGCGCGGTCGGCGAGAGCGCCGAGGCGGGCGCCGAGTACCCGAGCAAGCCTCTGACGATCATGGCGCCGGGCAGCCCCGGCGGCGGCTGGGACACCCGTGCCCGCGGCATCGCCGGCGCGCTCAGCCAGTGCAAGATCACCACCGCGAAGGCCACGGTCGTCAACGTCCCCGGCGCGGGCGGCACGATCGGGCTGGCCCAGTTCGCCAAGAGCAAGGGCGACCCCTACCAGCTCATGGTCATGGACAGCGCGACCATGCTCGGCGGCATCGTCAACAACCACTCGCCCGTGGACCTGACCACGCTCACCCCGATCGCCGGGCTGAGCAGGGGCCCGAGCGCGATCGTGGTGCCGAAGAACGCGCCGTACGCGGACCTGAAGTCCCTGCTGGCCGCGATGAAGAAGGACCCGCACGGCGTCAAGTGGACCGGCGGCTCGCTCGGCGGCCCCGGGCAGATGACGGTGGCGGGACTGGCCAAGGGCCAGGGCATCGACGCCAAGCAGGTCAACTACGTGCCCACGGCGGGCGGCGGCGAGTCGATGAACCTGCTGCTCAGCGGGGCCGCCACCGCGGGCATCGACACCGTCGCCGAGCTTCGCGCGCAGCTCCAGGCCGGAGAGCTCAAGGCGCTCGCGGTGGACGGCGACAAGCGGATCGAGGGCATCGACGCCCCGACGCTGAAGGAGCTGGGGCTGTCGGACCAGGCCATCTCCACGATGGCCGGCGTGCTCGCCCCGGCGGGGCTGTCGGCCGAGCAGCAGCAGGCCGTCGTCAAGATGATCGACAAGATGCGGCAGACGTCGTGCTGGCAGCAGGTGCTCAAGCAGAACAACTGGGTCGACGCCTGGACCCCGGGCGACTCGTTCAAGCAGGTGCTCACCGAGCAGCGCGGGCAGATCACCACGATCCTCGGCGAGCTGGGACTCGGCAAGTGAGCACCCGGCTCGTCTCCGCGGGGTTCCTGGCCGTGGCGCTGGTCGTGCTGGCGCAGGCGTTCATGATCCCCGACGGGGGCGGTTACCAGGCCGTCGGGCCCCGGGCCTTCCCGCTCCTGGTCGGCATCGGCATGGCGGTGGTGGCCGTGATCGGGGTGGTGCAGGCGTTCCGCGCTCCGGTGACCCGCGAGGGCGGCGAGGACAAGGGCGTGCACTGGCGTCCCGTGCTGCTCCTCATCGGCGCTCTCGCTCTGTACGCGGTCCTGCTCGCGCCCGTGGGCTACTGGCAGGCCACCACGCTGTTCTTCGTCGCGGTCGCCCGCGTGCTCGGCAGCCGCAAGCTGGTGCGCGACCTGGTCGTGGGCCTGCTGCTGGCGCTGGCCACGTATCTGCTGTTCGACCGGGTGCTGGGCATCACGCTGCCTCCGGGCCTGATCAGATTGGCGATCTGAGATGAGCGTACTGGGCCACCTGCTCGACGGCTTCGCGCACGCGCTCACCCTGCAGAACCTGCTGCTCGGTCTGCTCGGCGTCACCGTCGGCACGCTCGTCGGCGTGCTGCCGGGCCTCGGCCCGGCCACGACGATCGCGCTGCTGCTGCCCCTGACGATGGTGTTCGATCCGGTGGGCGCGTTCGTGATGTTCGCCGGGATCTACTACGGCGGCATGTACGGCGGCAGCACCACCGCGATCCTGCTCAACATCCCCGGCGAGACGGCGTCGATCCCCACCACGCTCGAGGGCTACCCGATGGCGCGCAAGGGCCGGGCCGGGGCCGCGCTGGCCACGGCGGCCATCGGCTCGTTCGTGGCGGGCACGATCTCCACCGTCGTGATCACGTTCCTGGCGCCCGGGATGTCGGCCATCGCCAAGTCGATCCAGCCCGCCGAGTACTTCTCGATCATGGTGCTCGCCTTCGTCACCGTCACCTCGCTCATGGGCGACTCGATCGTGCGCGGCCTGTCCAGCCTCTTCCTCGGGCTGGCGATCGGCATGGTGGGCATCGACCAGATGACCGGCCAGCCGCGCCTGGCCTTCGGCGTACCCGACCTGTACGAGGGGCTGCCGGTGGTGGCGCTGGCCGTCGGCCTGTTCGCCGTGGCCGAGGCGGTCGCCACCGCGGCCCAGCGCAACCGGCAGGAGCAGCCGCCGGTGAAGGTGACCGGGCGCATCGGCATGACCCGCGACGACTGGCGCCGGTCCTGGCGGCCGTGGCTGCGGGGCACCGCGTTCGGCCTGCCGATCGGCTCGCTGCCCGCGGGCGGCGCCGAGCTGCCCACCTTCCTCAGCTACAACGTCGAGAAGCGGCTGGCCAAGGACCCCGAGGAGTTCGGCCACGGCGCCATCGAGGGCGTGGCGGGGCCCGAGGCGGCCAACAACGCGGCCTTCTCCGGTGTGCTGGTGCCGCTGCTCACGCTCGGCATCCCCACCTCGGCCACGGCCAGCATGCTGCTGATCGCCTTCCAGATCTACAACGTGCAGCCGGGACCGCAGCTCTTCGACCAGCAACCGGTGCTCGTGTGGACGCTGATCGCCAGCCTCTACATCGGCAACGTGATGCTGCTGGTGCTGAACCTGCCGCTGATCCGGCTGTGGGTGAAGCTGCTGAGCGTGCCGGCCGCGCTGCTGACGGCGGCGATCCTGACGTTCGCGACGCTGGGCGTCTACGCCACCTCGCAGAGCGTGTTCGAGATCCTGGTGGCGTACGGGTTCGGGCTGGTGGGGTTCGTCCTGCGGCGGGCCGGTTATCCGGTGGCGCCGCTGATCCTCGGGGCGGTGCTCGGGCCGCTGATGGAGGTGCAGTTCAGGCGGGCCCTGGCCTTCAGCGAGGGGGACCCGGCGGTGTTCTTCACCCGGCCCGTGTCGCTGGCCATCCTGGTGATCGCCGCCGTCTGCCTGATCGGGCCCGTGGTGCTCCGCCGCCGCGGCAAGATCTCCATACCCGCGGCGATGGACTGACAACCCCTGGCAAAGCCGCACGGCTCCCCCTTGAGCGAAGGGGGAGCCGTGTTTCGCGTTACGAGCAGGCGGCCAGCACGCGGTCTGCGGCCGTCTCGAGCGGGATCTCCTCCTTGACGCCGGTGACCCGGTCGCGGAGCTCGACCACACCCTGGGCCAGCCCGCGGCCCACGACCACGATCGTGGGCAGGCCGAGCAGCTCGGCGTCCTTGAACTTGACGCCGGGCGAGACCCCGGCCCGGTCGTCGACGAGGACGCGCAGCCCGCGGGACTCCAGCTCGGCGGCCAGCTGGAGGGCCGCCTCGATCTGGTTGTCCTTGCCCGTGCCCACGATGTGCACGTCGGCGGGCGCGATCTCGCGCGGCCACACCAGCCCGAGCTCGTCGTGGGCCTGCTCGGCGATGACCGCCACGGCGCGCGAGACGCCGATGCCGTAGGAGCCCATCGTGATGCGGATCGGCTTGCCGTCGGGGCCCAGGGCGTCGAGCCCGGCCGCGTCGGCGTATTTGCGGCCGAGCTGGAAGATGTGCCCGATCTCGATGCCGCGGTCGATGGACAGCGGCGAGCCGCAGCGGGGGCACGGGTCTCCGGCGCGCACCTCGGCGGCCTCGATCGTGCCGTCGGGGACGAAGTCACGGCCCGCGACCACGTGGGCGGCGTGCTTGCCGCGCTCGTTGGCGCCGGTCACCCAGGAGGTGCCGGTGACCACGCGGGGGTCGACGAGGTAGCGGATGCCGAGATCGCGCAGGACCTGCGGGCCGATGTAGCCACGGATCAGGCCGGGGTGCTTGGCGAAGTCCTCGGCCTCGAAGATGGCGGGCTCGCCGGGGGCCAGCGCGGCCTCCAGGCGCTTGAAGTCGACCTCGCGGTCGCCGGGCACGCCGACGATCAGCGTCTCGACCTTGTCGGAGCCGGGCGTGGTGACCTTGACGACGACGTTCTTCAGGGTCTCGGCGGCGGTGATCGACAGGCCGTGGTGCTCGTTGACGTAGGACACCAGCGACTCGATGGTCGGGGTGTCGGGGGTGTCGAGGACGCGCTGCGGCTCCAGCCCGTCGAGGGCGCGGGCCGGGGGCGCGGTCGTGGTGACGGCCTCGGCGTTGGCCGCGTAGCCGCAGGAGCGGCAGGCCACGAAGGTGTCCTCGCCGGTGGGCGTGGGCGCCAGGAACTCCTCGGAGGCCGAGCCGCCCATCGCGCCCGACGTGGCGAACACGATCTTGTAATCGATGCCGAGCCGGTCGAACGTCCGGATGTAGGTCTCGCGGTGCTGCTCGTAGGAGTGCTTGAGCCCTTCGTCGTCGAGGTCGAAGGAGTAGGCGTCCTTCATCAGGAACTCGCGACCGCGCAGGATGCCCGCGCGGGGCCTGGCCTCGTCGCGGTACTTCGTCTGAATCTGGTAGAGCGTGACCGGATAGTCCTTGTACGAGGAATATTCGCCCTTGACCATGTCGGCGAAGAGCTCCTCGTGCGTGGGACCGAGCAGGTAGTCGACGCCCTTGCGGTCCTTGAGCCGGAAGAGCGTGTCACCGTATTCGGTCCAGCGGCCGGTGGCCTCGTAGTATTCGCGCGGCAGCAGAGCGGGGAACAGCACCTCCTGGCCGCCCATCCGGTTCATCTCCTCGCGGACGACCTTGGCGACGTTTTCCAGCACCATCTTGCCGAGGGGCAGCCACGAGTAGATGCCGGGCGCCACCCGCCGGACATAACCGGCGCGGACCAGGAGCTTGTGGCTCGGCACTTCCGCGTCTGCCGGGTCGTCCCGCAGGGTGCGAAGAAACAACGACGACATGCGCAGCGACACGACTACTCCTTGTTCGGCCTGGATGTGAGGACTACAGGCTATCGACTCGGAGCGACCCGCCGCGCGGCCTTATCCCGTGACAGGGACCCAGGCGCCCAGCGAACCGGCCACTCCGACCATGAACAGGCCGACCAGGACCGCCGCCAGCGCCAGCGCGCGCACCCGGCCCGCCACACCGCGGCGCAGCGCGAGCACCAGCACGACGGACAGGGCGCCGACCACGGGCGCGGGACCGGGCCAGAAGGCGGGGTCGCTGTGGATGAAGCCGGGCGTCGCGCGGTCGACCACGTCGGCGAGCAGCAGGGCGCCGATGAGACCCGCGGCCAGGTCGCCCCAGCCATCCGGCCTCCTCGTCACGTAGGCGAGCAGGCCCAGCCCGACCAGCAGGCAGAGTGTCCAGTTCAGCCCGGCCGCGGAGCCGCCGACACCCACGCCGCCGATGTCGGGCTCACCGCGCAGCATGGTGCCGCCCAGGGTCACCACGATCATGGACAGTGAGGCCAGGAACGTCGTGAGCAACGCCCATCCGAAGCCCGCCGCGCTCGCCCCGACGAGCAGGGCCAGGCCCAGATACATGTAGGGGTCGTAAAGCTGGCCGAGCCATTGAGGGCCGCGGCCGTCGGCGAGTATGCCCACGAGCCCGACGACCAGCCCGCCGAGGAAGGCCCCCAGCACATGGCGCTCGATGCAGCGCTGTCCACGGTCGTACGCGGCGAACTCCGCGTAGTCGATCGTGCTCTCTTTTACGGCCATTGCCTGGTCAACCCTCCCTTCGAAGCTTGTCGCAATACCACAACCAGATTATGTGGCCGTCCAGAAAAGGCAAATTTCGGCCAACCAAATGTAACGAAGCAATCGCTTGGTTACACTGTCCGGGTGACCGTCACAGACGAGCTGCGCTCCGTCGTCCGCGCCTATCTCGCCGACCGCCCCGCCGCGCCCTGGGCGGCGTTCGCCCGCGACCTGGGCACCGCGGGGCTCGCCGTCCCCGAGGAGTACGGCGGAGCGGGCTGCGGCCCGGCCGAGACCGCGGTCGTCGCGGGAGAGCTGGGCAGGACCCTGTCCCCCTACCCCTTCCTGCAGAGCGCCGTCCTGGCCGTCGAGGCGCTCAAGGCGGGCGGCGACGAGGCGGCGATGGCCCGGCTGCTGCCCGCGCTGGCCGACGGCTCGGTGACGGCGACCGTCGTCCTGCCGGGCGACGGCGACCTGACCCTCCGGAACGGCCTGCTCACGGGCGTCGTCCCGTACGCGCTGGAGGGCGACGTGGTGCTGGCCTACGCGGACGGATTCCTGGTCGAGGCGGTGCCGACGCGGCGCGTGGCGTACACGACCATGGACGAGAGCCGGCCGCTGGCCGAACTGACCTTCGACCAGGCTCCGGCGCACCCGGCGGGCGACGGCGCGGCGTGGAGCCGGGTGCGCGACCTCGGCATCGCGGCGCTGGCGGCCGAGCAGGTGGGCGGGGCCGAGCGCTGCCTGGAGATGGCCACGGAGCACGCCAAGCTGCGTCACCAGTTCGGCAGGCCGATCGGCTCCTTCCAGGCCATCAAGCACAAGCTGGCCGACCTGCTGCTGCTCGTGGAGTCGGCCAGGTCGGCGGCGCTGGCGGCGGCCGGGTCAGAGGCCCTCGCGGCGATCGCCGGATCCTACTGCACCGAGGCGTATCTCACGGCGGCGGGCGAGAACATCCAGGTCCACGGCGGGATCGGCGTGACCTGGGAGCATCCGGCCCACCGCTACCTCAAGCGGGCCACCTCCGACGCCCAGCTCTTCGGGCCGCCGCAGGCGCACCGCGAGCGGCTGGTCCCGCACGTCTTCCAGGCCAAGCTAGCCGCCCAATAGCGTTTCCCAGGGGCGCGGGGCGTTCGTGGCGCGGGTGGTGTCGAGCGCCTCGGCCAGCCGCCAGAAGCCCGGCTTGTCGCGTACGCGCTCGCGGCCCAGCGGATCGATGGCCCGCAGCTCGAAGCGGACGCCCATCACGTCGAGCACCGCCGACCGGCTGTCGCCCGGCCCGGCGGGCGTGCCGAGCTCGTCCTCGTAGGCGGGAGCGCGCACCTGCTCGGCCAGCAGCGCCGCCACCTCGGATGCGTACGGGCCGTCGCGCCACTCGATGTGCCAGCTGTGGTCGGCGCCCCGCCACCAGGTCAGATCCCGGCAGGACTCGATGAACTCGGCCTCGGTCGCGAGGGCGGCCATCACCCGGCCGAACGCTTCGTAACCGCGCCCGCTCGTGAGTGAGAAGTCATCGGCCCCCATATCGGGAAGCGTGCCATCTTTCGGCCGCCTTAGCGCGTGCTTTCGCCTCACGTGCATCACTCTGATCGCGAACGCGCCCTTCCCGCAAGTCTTTGGTGCTGATAGTCTCTACCAAGCGAGCGCTTGGTTCACTACTTTCGCCGGAGGCGCGATGACGTCCCTACGGATCAGCCTGGGCTACGAGCTGGAGGTGCGCGGGCGCTCCCGCGAGGTCGAGCAACAGGCGTTCCAGAACGTGATCGACCAGGTCGTGCTCGGTGACAAGCTCGGCTTCGACACCGCCTGGTTCGTCGAGCACCACTTCACGCGGGGGTTCTCCCATTCCTCCGCGCCCGATCTCGTGCTGGCCGCCATCTCCCAGCGGACCGAGCGCATCCATCTCGGGCTGGGCGTGGTGCTGCTGCCGTTCCAGTCACCGATCCGCACGGCGGAGCGTGTCGCCACGCTCGACGTGCTGAGCGGCGGCCGGGTGGAGTTCGGCACCGGGCGGGGGGCCTCGCCCCTGGAGTACCAGGCCTTCCAGCGGCCCTTCGAGAAGTCCCGGCAGATCTGGGAGGACTCGCTGGAGGCGACGCTGGCCATCTGGCGGGCCGACGGGGAGCCGGTCAGCCGCTCGAACGAGTTCTTCGAGATCCCGGACGTGGCGGTCTACCCGCGTCCCGTGCAACAGCCGCATCCGCCGGTCTGGGTGGCCTCGACGTCGCTGGAGGGCTATCTGGCGGCGGCCGACCACGGCTACAACCTGCTCGGCATGACCATGGTCAAGGGCATCGACGACGTGGCCGACGACATCGCCCAATATCGCGAGCGCCTGGCCGCCGCCGGGTTCGACCCCGCCTCCCGCCGGGTCGCGCTGATGATCCCCTGGTTCGTCGCGCCCACCCGCGACCAGGCCAACGAGGCGGCCGCCGACGCCGTCCTCTGGTACATCCGCCGGCAGGTCAACCTCGTCACCCCGCCGGACTACTACGACGCCCGGCACGCCACCCATCGCGTCCTCGGCCAGCTCGCGGCCGGGATGCCGCCCGAGGAGGCGATGGCGACGCTGCGGGAGCACCTGATGGTCGTGGTGGACGACGTGGCGGGCTCGCGCAAGGCCCTGGCCAGGATCGCCGAGGCCGGGGCGACGGATCTGATCATCCAGGCGCAGGTGGGCGGGCTGGCGCACGAACGGGTCTGCGAGGCGATGAAGCTGTTCATGACCGAGGTGACCAAGTGACCAGCCCGGACACCGGCCCCGACCCCGTGACCGGCCGGGACGCGTCGGCGGAGGCCGCCGGTGCGCGGTGGCTGACGCGGGACGATCTCTGTGCGGGCGCGCGGTCCGCGACGGGGCTGCTGCAGGTCGCCCCGGACGCCTCCAGCGCCTTCCCGCTGGGGCCCGGCGACCGCGCGGCGGCGGAGGAGCTGACCGGAGCGGCGCTGCGGGCGGCCGGCGTAGGCGACCGCGACCGGGTCGTGGTGGCGCTGGCCGAACCGGCGGGCCCGCTCTGGGCCGCCGCCGCGGCGCATGTGGCGTCGGCGGCCGCCTCGGTGGGCCCGCGAGGCCGCATGCGGTTGATCCACACGCTGTCCACCCTGGGAGCCACCACGCTGGTCGCCACCCCCACGGGCGCGATGGACCTGCTGGCCAGGCTGCACCTGGAGTTCCTGCTGGACCCGCTTGACCTGGGACTTCGGCACATCATCCTGACCGGGGAAATCGCCTCGAAGCGGACGCTCAGCCACCTGGCGGGCGAGTTCGACGCCCACGTGACCGAGGTGTACGCCGACCCGTACAGCGGCGGCGCCCTGGCCTGGCGGGCGGCGGAGGGCGACCCGCTCACCCCGCTGGCCGACGGCCTGCTGCACCTGGCCTCGCTGACCAAAGACGTGCTGCGGCCGTCGGAGCCGTCAGGGGTGGCCGAGTTGGTGATCACGCCCCACGGCCACTCGGCGCTCGGCGACGCCGTCCTGCGTACGGGCCAGGTGGTACGCACCGACTCCCCCGCGGCCGACCCCGAACTGCCCGCTCCCGTCCACACGGTCGGCGAGCACGTGCTGGTGCGGGGCGTGTGGCTGTCGCTGCCGCGCGTCGAGAAGGCCCTGGCCAAGATCGACGGCGTGACCAGGTGGGAGCTGGCGATCAGCAGGCAGGGCACGCTCGACGCGGCGGTGCTCACCGTCACGTTCGGGCGGGAGAGCCTCGTGCGCAACCCGATGTGGCGCAACCGGATCCAGCAGGCGATCCAGGGGCTCACCCCGATCGCGCTCGGTGTGGAGATCGCGCCGGAGATCGCCGAGGCGCCGAGCCCCGGCGTGCTGACCGACCTGCGCGGCCACCATCTGGGCCGCGACCGGGCGCTGATCGTGTAGCCGCCCGTCCAGGGTCCGTACGAGAGCCGAGGTCTGTACGGCAGCCGGGCGCTCGGCCTGTGGAGCAGGAGGCGCGAACCGATGGGACCGATGCCGGACTGGGGAACGCTCCCCCGCATGCTCCGTGACCAGGCGGACCGCCACCCCGACGCGGTGGTGATCGTCGACGGCGACACGCGCGTCACCATGGCCGAGCTCCGCGCCGGAGCGGCCCGCGTGGCCCACGAGCTGATCGGGCTCGGCGTCCGGCCGGGCGACCGGGTGGCCCTGTGGGGCGTGAACGACCCGTACTGGGTGAGGCACGCCTTCGGCATCTGGGACGCCGGAGCGGTGATCGTGCCGCTCTCCTCGCGTGCCAAGGGCCTGGAGGCGGCGGCGATGATCGAGAAGACCGGCGCCGAGGCGCTGATCACGGGCGAGGGCCCGCCCGGTGTGGTCCTCGCCGATCTCCTGCCGCCGGGCGCCGCCCCCCGCCACCTTCTGGGCCCCGGGCGAAGTCTCCGCATGGAGTCGCCGGGCGTCGAGGAGCGGGCGCTGGCCGTACGACCCGGCGATCTGTGCGAGATCATGTCCACCTCCGGCACCACCGGCACCCCCAAGGGCGTGATGCTGGACCACGCCCAGGTCCTGCGCGGCTACTGGGACTGGTCCGAGATCGTCACCCTGGACGAGCACGACCGTTACCCGGTGATCGCCCCGTTCAGCCACGGCTTCGGGCTCAACGCCGGGCTGATCGCCTGCGTGCTCCGCCGGGCGACCATGATGCCGATCAGGATCTTCACCCCCGACGCCCTGATGTCCCTGATCTCGGCCGGCCGGGTGAGCATCCTGGCGGGCCCGCCCACGCTGTTCCACCGGCTGCTCGACGAGCTGGACCGCGCCGACTGGGACGTCTCGTCGCTGCGCGTGGCCATCTGCGGCGCCGCCGCCGTGCCCGCCGCGCTGATCACCCGCCTGGTCGAACGGGTGGGGCTGGAGCGGATGATCAACGCGTACGGCCTGATGGAGGGCACGGTCGTCTCCATGACCAGGGCCGGCGACCCGATCGAGGTCATCGCCGCGACGACCGGCCGGGCGGTGCCGGGCATCGAGGTGCGGATCGTCGACGACGACGGCAAGGAGGTGGCCGCCGGGGAGCGCGGGGAGATCCTGCAGCGCGGGTACGGGGTCATGCGCGGCTACTGGGACGAACCCGGCAGGACCGCCGAGGTGGTCGATCGGGACGGCTGGCTGCACACGGGCGACATCGGCGTGCTCGACCCGGCGGGCAATCTGGCCATCGTGGACCGCAAGAAGGAGCTCTACATCGTCAACGGCTTCAACGTCTCGCCCGCCGAGGTGGAGTCGTTGCTGTTACGCGCGGGCTCGCTGGCGCAGGCGGCCGTGATCGGCGTGCCCGACCCGGTCTCCGGCGAGGCCGGCTGGGCGTACGTGGTGCCCAGACCCGGGATGACGGTCGATCCGGCCACGCTGCTCGCCTGGGCGAAGGACAACATGTCCAACTACAAGGTGCCGAAGCGGATCATCGTGGTCGAAGATCTGCCGGCCAACGCCAACGGCAAGATCGACAAGAGGGCCCTCCGCGCCCGCGCGTCCGCCTCCTGAAGGCGCTAGCTGTCCCCATTCGCGCAAGATGGGTTCATTCGTCCCGGCGATCGGGGATACATCGATCACAGTGCCGAGTTGTACTGGTGGGACGCATGCCCCGTGTAACAGAATCGCCCACATAGAGGAGGCAGCGTGACGTTGCGCGTGGCGGTCATCGGGTCGGGCCCAGCCGGTATCTACACGGCCGAGGCCCTGGTCAAACAGGCGCAGGAGGACGTCCAGGTGGACGTCGTCGAGCGGTTGCCCACGCCCTACGGGCTCGTCCGCTACGGCGTCGCGCCCGACCACACGTCGATCAAGTCGATCGCCAACTACCTGCGCCGGGTGCTCGAACTGCCCGAGGTCCGCTTCCTCGGCGGCCTCACGCTCGGCGAGCACCTGTCGGTCGAGGACCTGCTGGGCAGCTATGACGCGGTCGTCTACGCCACGGGCGCGATGGTCGACAGGAGGCTCGGCATCCCGGGCGAGGACCTGCCGGGCAGCGTGGCCGCCACCGACTTCGTCAACTGGTACTGCGGCCACCCCGACGTCTCCGCCTCCATGTTCACCCTCGACAGCCCCGAGATCGCGGTCATCGGCGTCGGGAACGTGGCCGTCGACGTGGTCCGCGTCCTGGCCAAGACCGCCGACGAGCTCAGCTCCACGGACGTACCGCACGACGTGCTCGAACGGCTCGCGGAGAGCCAGGTCAAGGCGATCCACATGATCGGCCGCCGGGGTCCTGAGCACGCCAAGTTCACGCTGAAGGAGCTGCGGGAGCTCGGCGAGCTGGCGAACGCCGACGTCTGCGTGCGCGAGGACGAGGCCGTGGTGCTGGGCGGCGACTTCCCCCGGCAGATCCGCGGCAACATCGACGTCCTGCGGTCGTGGGCGGGCCGCGACCCCGTCGGCCGCCCGCGCCGCCTCGATGTGCGCTTCTGGCTGCGCCCGGTGGAGATCCTCGGCACCGACCGAGTGGAGGGGCTCAGGCTCGAACGCACCCGGCTGTCCGAGGAGGGCCGGGTGGTGGGCACGGGCGAGTTCGAGACGATCCCGGTCGGCATGGTGCTGCGCTCGGTCGGCTACCAGAGCGTCCCGCTGCCGGGGGTGCCGTTCGACGAGCGGTCGATGACCGTGCCCAACCAGGCCGGCCGGATCCGCGAGCGCGAGTACGTGGCGGGCTGGCTCAAACGCGGCCCCACCGGCGTGATCGGCACCAACAAGTCGGACGCGGCGGAGACGGTCCGTACGCTCCTGTCCGACCTGGCCGGCCACGAACGGCTACGGTCGGCGCCCATCGACGCCCTGCTGGACGCAAGAGGCGTACGGCCGGTGACGTACGACGAGTGGCTGGCCATCGAGGCGGCGGAAGGCGCTCTGGCCAAGTCGCTGGGCCGCGGCGAACGGGTCAAGCTCGCCGGCCTGGAGGCCATGCTGCGGGCCTGCCGGCCCTGACGGCATGCGTGTCAGCGTGACGGATCAATTCCTGCCGGGGTTCGCCGAGGCCCACCGGCTCCAGCGGGCCCGCTACCCGGCCGCCGAGCCGGGCTGGCAGCCGGATTGGCAGCCCGTGCACACCGTCTACGTCCCGGCCGACCGGGTGTCGCCGAGCACGGTCGCGGGGTGGGGCGCGCAGGCGCTCGGCCTGGTCAAGGAGCATCTGAGTGGCCCGGCCGAACTGGCCGGCGTGTTCGGGCTGCCTGACGCGCCGGCGCGGGACGTACACCAAAGAGTGCTGCGCAAGCTCGCCCGCGAGCCGATCGAGGACCTGCGGATCGACTTCGAGGACGGGTACGGCGTACGGCCCGCCGACGAGGACGGCCACGTCGAGCAGGCCGTCGTGGCCGTGGCCGCGATGCGGGCGGCCGGAGCGCTGCCGCGCCGGTGGGGACTGCGGGTCAAGTCGTTCGCCGACGGGGATCCCGGGCGGTCGGTGCGGACGCTCGACGGGTTCGTCACCGGCATCGTCGAACGGGTGGGCGAGTTGCCCCCGGGGTTCGTGGTCACCTTCCCGAAGGTGGTGATGGAGTCGTACCTGGGACAGTTCTGCGGCTTCCTGGAGCGGCTCGAACGGGAGCTGGACGTCCGGCTGCGGTTCGAGATCCAGGTCGAGGCGCCGCAGACCGTGCTGTTCCTGCGCGGTGAGCTGGCCGAGTCGTTCGGGGGCCGGCTGGCGGCCGCGCACTTCGGGGTGTTCGACTACACGGCCGCTCTCGGGCTGCCACCGCACGAGCAGCGGCTCGACCATCCGGCCTGCGACCACGCCCGGCACGTGATGCGGACGGCGTTCGCGGGCACGGGGGTCGAGCTGTCCGACGGCTCGCTGGCCGCCTCTCCCGCCTCCGGGTCGGCCGAGGACGTCTACGCGCTATGGCGGCGGCACGCCGAGCTCGTCCGGCACTCGCTGGGACACGGCTTCTACCAGGGCTGGGACATGCACCCATCACACCTGGTGAGCCGGTTCGCCACGGTTTATGCCTTCCACCTGGCGCGCTACGACTCCTACCGCGACCGGGTGCGGGCCTGGGAGGAGCGGCGCGCGGCCGGGGGCGGCGTCATGGACGAGCCCGCCACGATCAAGACCCTCACCGCCGCGCTCCACCGCGCCGACGCGGCCCTCGCCCTCCCGGACTGAGGCCTCCCGGGGCGGCGGCCTTGGGGACGATCACGGGCCGCTCGGCCACCCCAGGTATCAGTCGCGGTCGACCAGGCTGCGCCACTGACGGACGCGGCGCTGGTCGACCGGCTGTGACCAGTTCTCCCGTACGGCCGAGCCCACGTGGAACGCGCGGATGCCGTAGTCCAGCAGCGACGGCACGTAGGCCGGTTTGAGCCCGCCACCCGCCAGGATGATCGAGCCGTCGCCCGCGTCGGCCCGGCTCTTGAGCATCGGCAGCCCGAACCGCACGCCGGCGGGCGAACCCGCCGTGAGCACCGTGGCCAGGTTGGGCAGCAACCGCACCGCCCGCCACGACGCCTGTACGTCCGCCGCGTGGTCGACGGCCCGGTGGAAGGTCCACGGCAGCGGCGACACCGCGTGGATCAGCGCCTCGGTGGCCGCCAGGTCCACCACGCCCGCGTCATCGAGGAAGCCGAACACGAATCCCGCGGCGCCCGCCTGAGCCAGCGCCTTGACGTCGAGACGGAGCCGGTCGAGCACCTCGGCGTCGGCGGTGAAGTTCGCCGCGCAGCGCAGCATCACCATCTGGGGCAGCGGGCACTCCGCGGCGATCGCGGCGACCGTCTCCGGAGCGGGAGTGAGCCCGTCGGCGCCCATGTCGGCGACGACCTCCAGACGGTCGGCTCCACCCTGCTCGGCGGCGACGGCGTCGCGCACGTTCAGCGCGATCACCTCAAGGAGGGATCCGGTCATGCTGGAGAGGTTATATGGTGCTGTGTCCCTTTGTGCCGGAAAGCACCAGGTGACCTGGGCGGGAACGCGGCTTCGGACCGTGCCCCACTGGGGAGCAGGGCACGGCCGTACCGGCCACGTCCGATCAGGGCGTCAGACGCCGATCAGCTCGGCGACCGTGAGGTCGCGGAAGGCCGTCGTGGCGGCCTCCTCCGCGGGCCGCTCGAAGAGGGCGCCCGAGGAGCGGTGCGGCAGATCGACCGTCCGCACGTGCCGGAAGCCGCGGCGCCGGTAGTACTCCTGCAGCCGCGGGTTGTTCTTGGCGCAGTCGAGCCGGAGCCTGCGCAGCCCGGAGGCGTACGCCGCGGAGCCCGCCCAGTCCAGCAGGGCGTCTCCGAGGCCGAAGCCCGCCCAGGGGCGGGCGACAGCGAGCTTGTGCACGTACATGGCCGAGCCCGGGTCGTCGGACCGGCGCCAGAACTCCGGGTCGGCGTGGTCGTCGAGAGCGATCGTGGCGACGGGCGGGGCCTCGTCATCCAGTTCGAGGTATCGGAGCTCGTCGTCCACGAGGTAGAGCACCCGCTCGGCGATGAGGGGCTCGATCCGCTCGGGCCCGAAGCCGCCGCGCGGCCACTGGCGCACGCCCTGGGAGTACAGCCATTCGGCCGTGTCGGCGAGCAGGGTCAGGACGCCCGGGAGATCGGAGGCGTCGGCCCGGCGGAGAGCGAGCGGATGGAGCAGTGTGTTCGAAAGCACGGTTCAGCCCTTCATTACATCGGGTGTCCATGCAGCCACAGAACGTAATGGTTGGAGCGCGCGCTGGGTCGCATGGGGGGTTTGAGGCGACATCTATCGAGAAATCGCGCATGAAGGGAGTGCGCAGGACTCCCTCTGCCCAGCGAGGCGGGAGGCTCGTCTTAGGCGGCCGGTGGGATCACCCCCAACCGAGCTCGCTCAGCGGCGATCGAGCTCGTATCTGATCAAGTGCTTGTCGGCGGGGAGCACCGACACCGCGACACGCACTGGCATGTCGCCGTTGTCGTAACCAACGCGGACGTAGACCACGACCGGTGTGCCGAGCTCCAACTGGAGACGCTCGACTTCTTCCTGGTTGGGCATCCGCGCCCAGATGTCATCCACCACCCGCACCTGCTCGTGACCGAGCTCTTCCAGGACCCGGTTCGCCCCCCGCGGAATGTCGCCCGGCCGGGCGATCTCCGTGCTGGCCACCAGGTCACGTGGAAAATATGAATCGTTGGTGTTGTACGGCTGCCCGTCGACGAACCGCAGACGCCGTCGGACGACGGCCAGTTCGCCTTCGGCCAGCTCGAGTCGGCTGGCGATCTCCTCGACCGGAGAGACGGTCAAGACCTCTATGTACTGGCTGGGAGCACGACCTTCCTCCGTCACGGCGAAGGCGAACGCCTCTCGCAGCTCGCCGGACGGTTGCGGCTCCAGCTCTCGCTGCGGGTAGATCAGCAGCGGCCGGCGGTCCCGGACGACCGTGCCACGCCGCGGGGTTCGCGTGACCAACCCTTCGTTGACCAGCTCCCCTAGGGCGAGTCGGACGGTGTTGCGGCTCACCCCATGGTCTTCCATGAGCTGCGCCTCGGTCGGCAGCTGCGCCCCGGGGCCGAGTACACCGGAGTAGATGGCTCTCCTCAGCTCCGAGGCCACCAGCTGGTACAGGACCGACCTTGCCACTTTCACCCCTTTTGTTCCAACAATTTAGACGATCTGGTTCTAACAGGCCACAACCCCTTGACCGATGGCCATTGACAGCCGCATCATCCAATCGTTGGTACAAATCCATCGAAAGGCCGGTGAGGGGGTGAGGGCCGGTGTTACCGGTCCACGCGGGTACGCCATACCTGCCCTGGCATGACCCTTGTGAAGCAACACGTTTACTGCGTTACGCGTTGCCTCGCCAGGGACTCAGCCACACCTATCAGAGCGACGGCAGTGGCATGTCCGTTTTATCCGTGTTGACCGAGGTAACTGTGTGGAGCAAAGACGGTTCCTTCATCTGGAATGAGGAGGGTGCCACCGTCTCACATCCCATCGATGACCCCCTCGGTGCGGCCCAACGCATCGCAGACCACTACCGACATCCGGAGTCCTCGCAAGAGGGTCGCTCCCCCATGAACTCCGTGTGCGAACAATCGACCTAGGACTCCATCCCTCGCCGGAGTCCTGGCGTCGCCGCACACGGGGCAGGAAGCGCGTCCTGGCGGGTCCCCCACGCCCGCCAGGGCGCGCGTTCCTCCTTTTTCTCATGATTTACGGCACTTCGCGCCTTTTACCACCATTTTTCGTGCCAAGTCATACCCGCGCCATAGAACCGACCCCGGTCGAGCTCCGCCCAAGAGGCCGGTGTCCGGGTGGGCGTGGCCGGCCGCAGGGATCAGGCGGCCGAACCGGGATTGGCTTTCCGGCCCATTGGTACCTATCGTTCCCGACTTGGTGGCGCCGCGAAGGATTTCACGGGGATGCGTGCCACACAGTCGGCCGCCAATTGAGCAGTGCCAGGTCATCGCCCATGTCCGCGTACACCCCTTCGACCGCCTGACCGTACTCGGGCTCGCGATCGCCGTCCCACCCGCCGTGGATCAGGCAGCCGGGCACGGCGGCGAGCCGGACCAGGACCACGACGTACGGCTCGCTCGCTCCGGGCATGAACGGCCGGCGGTTGACGATCCAGCTCTCCACGGTGCCCAGCGGCTCGACGGCCTCCCAGCGCCAGTCCTCGGTACGGCAGGCCGGGCAGAAGGCCCTGGGCGGGAAGCGGGCCGTGTGGCAGGTGTCGCAGCGCTGGACCGCGAACTCGTGGCCGGCCAGCCGGGCCCACCAGTCCTTGGAGTCGCGATCAGGCGTCGGCCGCACCCCTTGGGGCGGCCTGCCGTACCGGTCGGGCATGGATCAGCCCTTTCTGAGGTCGGGCATGGATCAACCTCCGCTGAGGCCGGGCATCGGGTCAGCCCCTTCTGAGCAGGAGGGCCGAGGTGGCGGGGAGGATGTAGCCGGGCTGGGCGGTGGACAGAGCCACCTCGGCGCCCGCGACCTGCCGGTCGCCCGCGTCCCCGCGTAGCTGGGAGACGGCCTCCGCTATGTGGTTGACGCCGTGGACGTAGCCCTCCGACAGGAAGCCGCCGTGCGTGTTGACCGGGAGCGCTCCGTCGAGGGCCGTGGCCCCCGAGGCGACGTACGGCCCGCCCTCGCCCTTGGCGCAGAAGCCGTAGTCCTCCAGCTGGACGATCACCGAGTAGGTGAAGCAGTCGTACAGCTGCGCCACGTCGATGTCGGCCGGGCCGAGCCCGGCCTGGGCGTACAGGCGCGGGGCCAGCGCGGCGGCGGCCGTGGTGGTGGGGTCGGCCCGGCCGCCGGACAGGTGCGAGTCGCCACCGCCCCAGGCCGCGCCGGAGATCAGCACCGGCGGGCGGCGCAGGGAGCGGGCGCGCTCGGCGGTCGTGATGACCAGGGCGCACGCGCCGTCGGTCTCCAGGCAGCAGTCGAGCAGGCGGAACGGCTCGGCGATCCACCTGCTGTCCAGGTAGTCGTCGAGGGTGATGGGCGTACGCATGAGAGCGCGGGGGTTCTTGACGGCGTTCGCCCGCTGGGTGACGGCCAGCTGCCCGAAATGCTCCGCCTTAGTGCCATATTTCTGCATGTGGGCGCGGGCGTACATCGCGTACTGCTGCGGCGGCGCGAAATAGCCGTAAGGCGCTTGATATTGCACCTCGGGGCTCACCGGAAGGCCCCGTCCGGTGCCGCCCATGCGGAACTCCGACCGGGCGTTGATCGCGCGGTAGCAGACGACGGTCTCCGCCACGCCGGCCGCCACGGCCAGCGCCGCCTGCGCCACGACCGCGTGCGAGACGCTGCCGCCGCCGAACTGGTCGAGGTACCAGGCCGGATCGGCCAGGCCGAGCGCGGGCCCCACCAGGGACGGGGCCGCCGAGTCGCCCACCCGATGGGTCGCGAGGCCCTCGACGTCGCCGGGGCCGAGGCCGGCGTCGTCGAGGGCGGCCAGGATGGCGCGACAGGCCAAGGTGAGTGTGCTGACCCCCGAGTCCTTGGTGAAGGGCGTGTACCCGACGCCCACCACAGCCGTACGGTCCCGGAACTCAAGCAAGCGCTTGGCCATCCTGAAACGCTAGATCGGACCGTCCACATATGTCAACGGGGGGTATCTCGCGGCATTTCGCTTGACACCTTTTCCGTCGCACGCCTACCGTCCAAGCAAGCGCTTGGTAAGATACGATGCAGACGGCGAGGAGGAGGAGACCATGAGCACACACGCTGCCCGGCTGATCACGCCGGACGGCTGTGGCGGCCCCCCGGTGCCGTACCAGCGCAGGACTCTCAACGGAGCCTCGATGCCGAACGGCCAGTCCCACGCGAGCGGCAACGGCCAGCTCGACAGCCGGAGGTTCAGGTCGGTGCTGGGCAGGTTCGCCACCGGCGTGGTGGCGATCACCGCCCTCGACCCGGCCAGCGGCGAGCCATGCGGCCTGGCGGCCAACTCCTTCACCTCGGTGTCGCTGGACCCGCCACTGGTGGCGTTCTGCGTGGCGCACACGAGCACGAGCTGGCCCAAGGTGCGCGGCGCCAAGGTCATCACCGTGAACGTGCTCGCCGAGCACCAGCAGCACGTCTGCGCCCAGCTCGCGAGCCGGGGCGGCGACAAGTTCGCCGGGCTGCGGTGGACCGGCTCGCCCGGCGGCAACCCGGTGCTCGAAGGGACCCTGGCCTGGCTCGACTGCGCGGTCGAGGCCGAGCACATGGCGGGTGACCACGTGATCGTGGTGGCCCGGGTGCTCCAGCTCGACACGCACGCGGACGGCGGCCCGCTGCTGTTCTTCCGCGGCGGCTACGGCGGCTTCGTTGAGCCCGCGTGACGGTGAGCCCGAGTGGTGGCGTTTCCGTTGAGCCTGCGTGAACAGGCGCGCGCCTGGCTGGCCGCAAACCTCACCGGAGACTTCGCGCACGCCCGCGGCCTGGGCGGCCCCGGGCGCGAGCACGAAGGTCACGAGGTACGGCTGGCCTGGGAGCGGCATCTCGGCAAGGCGGGCTGGACCTGCCTGGGCTGGCCCGTCGAGTACGGCGGACGCGACGCCTCCCTGGCCGACCAGATCGCCTTTCACGAGGAGTACGCCCTGGCCGACGCCCCCGCCCGCGTGGGCCACATCGGCGAGGGACTCATCGGGCCGACGATCCTGGAGTTCGGCACCGAGGCGCAGAAGGCCCGTTTCCTGCCCCCGATCCAGCGGGGCGACGAGCTGTGGTGCCAGGGCTACTCCGAGCCGGAGGCGGGCTCCGATCTGGCCAACGTCCAGACGAAGGCGCACCTGACGGGCGACGAATGGGTCATCACCGGGCAGAAGGTGTGGACGTCCCTGGCCCACGTGTCCGACTGGTGCTTCGTGCTCTGCCGTACAGAAGCGGGCTCCCAGCGCCACCGCGGGCTGTCGTACCTGCTCGTGCCCATGGACCAGCCCGGCGTCGAGGTACGGCCGATCGTGCAGATGACCGGGACGTCCGAGTTCAACGAGGTGTTCTTCGACGGGGCCAGGACCGCGGCCGGGAACGTGCTCGGCGCGCCCGGCGACGGCTGGCGCGTCGCGATGGCCACGCTCGGCTATGAGCGGGGCGTCTCCACGCTGGGGCAGCAGATCGGGTTCCGGCGGGAGCTGGCCCGGGTGATCGAGGTCGCCGAGCGTACCGGCGCGGCCGGCGACCCGGTGCTGCGTGACCGGCTGGTGCGGTCGTGGCTGGAGCTGGAGATCATGCGGCTCAACGCGCTGCGGGCCGATCCGGGGCCGGTGGCGTCGATCGCCAAACTGTACTGGTCGGAGTGGCATCGCCGGCTGGGCGAGCTGGCTCAGGCCGTACAACTCAAGTCCGGACTTGTCGCCCGCGACGGCGAGCTCAACGACCTCCAGCGGCTGTATCTCTTCAGCCGGGCGGACACGATCTATGCCGGTTCCAGCGAAATCCAGCGGAACATCATCGCCGAGCGCACCCTGGGACTCCCCCGCTGACGGACCTCTCTCTGATCGGAGCACCATGGCACCGCCCTATCCGAGAGCGCACGGGCTGCTCGACGGCAAGGTCACGCTGGTCACGGCCGCGGCGGGGGCCGGGATCGGCTACGCGACGGCCAAGCGCTGCGCCGAGGAGGGGGCCACGATCGTCGTCTCCGACCGGCACGAGCGCCGTCTGTCCGCCGCCGCCGACTCCCTGACCGAGCTCACCGGCGTCAAGCCGCTCGCGGTGCCGTGCGACGTGACGTCGGAGGCCCAGGTGCTGGCGCTGTTCGACGCGGTGGTGGAGGCGCACGGACGGCTGGACGTGGTGGTCAACAACGCCGGGCTCGGCGGTACGGCCTCACTGGCCGAGATGACCGACGAGCAGTGGCACACCGTCATCGACGTCACCCTGAACGGCACCATGCGCTGCACCAGAGCCGCGCTGAAGCAGATGATCGCCCAGGGCTCCGGGGTGATCGTGAACAACGCCTCCGTGATCGGCTGGCGGGCGCAGCGAGGGCAGGCGCACTACGCGGCGGCCAAGGCCGGGGTGATGGCGCTGACCAGGTGCGTCGCGCTGGAGGCCGCCGAGCACGGCGTCCGGGTCAACGCGGTGGCGCCTTCGCTGGCCGTCCACCCGTTCCTGGCGAAGGTGACCAGTGAGGAGCTGTTGGCGGAGCTGGCGGCCGCGGAGGCGTTCGGGCGTTCGGCGGAGCCGTGGGAGGTGGCGAACGTGATCGTCTTCCTGGCCAGCGACTACTCCTCGTACATGACGGGCGAGGTCGTCTCCGTCTCCTCCCAGCACCCGTGACCATATCCTGAGTGACAGGATATAGTGGGCTGGTGAATATAACGGAGCCCATGTTCCTGGCGCTCACCGCGCTGGTGGACGAGCCGCGGCACGGCTACGGCATCGTCCAAGAGGTCGATCGACTGTCCGAGGGGCGGGTGCAGCTCAAGATCGGCTCCCTCTACGGCGTGCTGGACCGGCTGACCGGGGAGGGGCTGGTGGCGCTCGACCGGGAGGAAGTGGCACAGGGGCGGCTACGCCGCTACTACCGGCTGACCGACTCCGGGGCGGGGGCCCTGGAGGAGGAGGCCGCCCGCCTGGCGGCCAACGCCCGCGCGGCGACCGCCCGCCTCCGGGACCGGACCGCCCGCCTGCACCCTGGAACGGCCATGGCGCTCGCCGGAGGTGCCGCGTGAACGAGTTGCTCGAACGGCGCTACCGCACCGTCCTGCGACTGCTCCCCCGCTCCTACCGGGCCGAGCGGGAGGAGGAGATGGTGGCCGCGAATGTCGTGGTACCGCTGGCGGCCCTGCTCGTCGGCTTCCACGACGACGTCGCGCCGGTGCGGCGGGCGTGGCGGATGACGGTCCTGCCGCTGGCCGCCGGGCTGCTGTTGCGGGTCGTCGTCCTCGCCCTGCTGACGCCGTTGGTGAAGGTGCCGCTGTTGTGGCCGTGGGTGGACGTGACGGGTCTGGCCACGGCGGTGCTCGTGGTGGCCGGGATCGTCTGCCTCGCGCGCGACCTGCCCGCGTACGTGCCGCTCGCGCTGGCGATCCTCGGGGCATTGCTGCTGCCGTCGCGGCTGTCGATGGTGGACAACAGCTACCTGAGCTCGGGGCTGGGAGCGCTGTGGGTGTCCAGCGTGGCCCAGTTCGTGGCGCTGGTCGTCATGGTGACGGTCCTCGCGGTCGCGGGCTTCCGCGGTTTGCCGTCCGAACGGCAGGGACGGGCCGTGGTCTAGCGTCAGGTCTCCTCCCAGTGGGGGGTGTGCGCTTCGATGTCCTCCGGCAGGCCGATGCGGCCGTTCAGCAGAATGAGCGGGGTGATCTGAACGCTGGTGGTGAAGCGGATGTAGCCGACGAAGAACTCGATCCCGGCGGCCCGCGCGTCGACCGAGCACGGGCCGAGCCACTCCAGCAGCGCCCGGACCTGGTAGAACGCGTCGGGGTGGAGTTCTTGGCGTACCGTCAGCGCCCAGCCCTCCGCCTGCTTCCTCTCGACCAGTTCCGCGACGAGTGCCCCGCCCACGCGCAGGGCGGGGCCGCGCCGCGCGAACACGGGCTCCGGACCGACGGTCTCCCACTCGCAGCCGGGGTCGTCGGGGTCACCGAGGGGATAGGTCTCCTGGTAGTCGCCGGTGCCGATCGGCAGCCGTTCAGGTCGTGGCCCTTGCCCCACATGCCACCGCAGCTCGGCGAGCTCGTCGTCGCCGAGTTCGGCGCGAAGGTCCATGGTCAGCACGAGTTCGTAGATGTCTCCCACCGGCGCACCCTATCGATCACCGGCACGGCCACCCTGACAGGGAAAGACCAGGGTAGGCGCGCGAGCTGGGACGACTTAAGGTCCGAGACATGGGCACACGCGCTTCCCACCTGCTAGATGTCCTCATGACGGAGTTCGGCGAGTCGATCAAGCGAGACCCCGCGGCGTTCAGGCGGAAATTTCGGAAAATGGCGGCCTCCCCTTTTGCCTTCTACCGGGGCAGCGCCTGCCTGTTCTACGCGGACCTCACCGAAGGGTTCGCAGACTCCTCATACCTTGACGAACCGACCAGCCGCGTATGGATCCACGGCGACCTGCACGCCGAGAACTTCGGCACCTACATGAACGCCTCAGGCGTGCTGGTCTTCAACGTCAACGACTTCGACGAGGCGTACGTGGGACCGTACGTCTGGGACCTCAAGCGGTTCGCCGCCAGCGTGGCGCTGATCGGGTACGCCAAGGCCCTGTCGGACGACGCGATCAGCGGGCTGGTGAGCGACTTCGCCGACGCGTACCTGGCCGAGCTGGGCGGCATCGCGCGCGGCGGGGACGACGCGATCGGGTCGCTCACGCTCGACACCACCACCGGCGTGCTGCACCGGGTGCTCCAGACGGCCCGGCTGAGCACGCGCGTGGCGATGCTGGACGTCGAGACCCTGATCGACGACTACGACCGGCGCTTCGCGATCATGGACGGGCGCGAGCCCGTCGACGCGGCGACCCGTGACTTCGTGACAGCCGCGTTCGAGGACTACCTGACGACGCTGCCCACGCAGTCGAACCCCGTCGAGCACGTGATCAAGGATGTGGCGCTGCGCAAGGGCGTGGGGATCGGGTCGGCGGGGCTGCCGTCGTACAACCTGCTGCTGGAGGGGCGGTCGCAGGCGCTGGAGAACGACGTCATCCTCTACATGAAGCAGGCGCAGGTGCCGGCGGTGGCCCGGCACGTCCCGGATGAGAAGGTCGCCCGTTACTTCCACCACCAGGGACATCGGACGGCGGAGTCGCAGCGGGCGCTGCAGGCCTACGCCGATCCGTGGCTGGGCTACACGACGTTGAACGGCGTGGGGCAGTTGGTGGCGGAGGTCTCGCCCTACTCCGCCGACCTGGACTGGGACGACGTCAACGAGCCGGCGGAGCTGCGGTCGATCATGCGGGATCTGGGCCGGGCGGTGGCGCGCATGCACTCGGTGGCGGACGACGAGTCGAGCCACGACCTGGTGAACTTCTCGACGGAGGAGTCCATCATGGCCGTGGTCAACGGCGACAGGCCCGGATTTATCGGGATGTTGGTGGATTTTGCGCACCGTTATGGGGCACAGGCCCGGGAAGACCACCAACGGTTCGTCGACCTCTTCCGCAACGGCCGCCTTCCGGGGGTGTGACCGCCCCGCCCCGTGCGGGTGTGGGCGCCGACTCTCCCGACACGATCCCGTGGCCCGGCTGTTCGGACGTGGTCCGAGCGGAGACATGGGCAGGAACGTGGAAGGAGCATCGTGAGGCGTCTGGTGGGGTTACTGCTGGGGACGGAAGAGGACTGGCCGTCGGCGTTCGAGACGGTGCTGAAGCGGTTGGGGCCGGTCAAGGGGGTCGGCGAGTTCGACGTGGAGCGCATCACGATCGAGCCGTTCGACCTGCGCGACCAGCCCCGCCACGATCTGGTGATCGACCGGCTGGCGTACTGGTACTACCACCCGCGCGAGTGGCTCAAGAAGGTCGCCATGATGGACGACGTCTACCTGCTGAACAGCCCCTTCACCTTCCAGTCCATGGAGAAGCACGCCGCCTACTGCGCCATGATGCGCCTCGGGCTGAAGGTCCCGAAGACGGTGCTCGTGCCGTACAAGAACCCGCCCGGCAACACCAAGTACGCCTACACGGCGGCCCGCTACAACCAGCCGTTCGATCTTGACGCGGTCGCGGAGGGGGTCGGCTATCCGCTGTTCATGAAGCCGTACGACGGCGGCGCGTGGCGCGGGGTGTCGCTGGTACGGGACCCCGATGAGCTCCATCGGGCCTACGACCAGAGCGGCGAGATGCTCATGCATCTGCAGAAGGCGGTCGAGGGTTACGACGCGTTCGCCCGTTCGCTGTCGATCGGGGCGGAGACGATGGTGATGCGGTTCCGGCCCGAGGAGCCGATGCACGCCCGGTACGTCGTGGACCACGACTTCCTCGCCCCGAGCGTTGGCGAGGAGGTGGTCACGATCGGGCGGCTGGTGAACGCGTTTTTCCGGTGGGAGTTCAACTCCTGCGAAACCCTGGTCAAGGGTGCGGATGTGCACCCGATCGACTACGCCAACGCCTGCCCGGACGTGGCGCTGACGAGCCTGCACTACTACTTCCCCTGGGCGATCAAGGCGCTGGTCCGGTGGAGCGTGTTCTGCGTGGGCACCGGGCGGCGGCCGCGGCTCGATCTGGACACGCGGGAGTATTTCGCGGTCACCGGGACGTACGAGGAGCGGCTGGCGGCCTACCGGCAGCTGGCCGACGCCTACTTCGAGACCGACCGTTACCAGGACTTCTGCGACAGTCGGCTGCGCCACCTGGACGAGATCGTGCTGGACTGGGTGGCGGGGCCGGACTTCGACCGCCTGCTGGTCGACACGGTGACGGCCACGTACCCCGCGCACGAGAGGGACCGCTTCGTGGAGCACTTCCGCGGCCTGCTGGGACTGTGGGTGAAGGACTCCGGCTGAGCGCCGCGCCTTCGGGGGCGGGCTGGTGATGGGCCGGCTGGCCCGCGCCTTCGAGGCGGGCTTGCGAGGCCTGCTGGCTACCGACCAGTCGGTATGGCATGCTTCCGGAACATGACGCTGTTCTCGGTGGAAGGCAAGGCCGTCGTCGTCACCGGCGGCTCCCGTGGCATCGGACGCATGATCGCGACCGGGTTCGTCGAGGCCGGGGCGACCGTGTACATCTCCGCGCGCAAGGCCGCCGAGGTGGAGCAGACCGCCAAGGAGCTGGGCTGCGTGGCCGTGCCGGCCGATCTGTCCACACCCGAGGGGGTGGGCGCGCTGGTGGCGGCGGTGGACGGCCCGCTGGACGTGCTGGTGAACAACGCGGGCGCGGCCTGGGGCGCGCCGCTGGAGGACTATCCGGAGCACGCCTTCGACAAGCTCTGGAACATCAACGTCAAAGGGGTCTTCTTCCTGACCCAGCGCTTCCTGCCGCAGCTGCGGGCGGCGGCCAGCGCGGCGGATCCGGCGCGGGTGATCAACATCGGGTCCATCGACGGGATCAGGGTGCCGTCCGTGGAGAACTTCGCCTACTCCGCGTCGAAGTCCGGCGTACACATGCTGACCCGGCACCTGGCCAGGCAGTTGGCGCCCGAGCACATCACCGTGAACGCCATCGCGCCGGGGCCGTTCGACTCGAAGATGATGGCGTTCGCCCTGGATGATCCGGCCATCCGGGAGAGCATCGCGGCGAGTGTGCCGATGGGCCGGATCGGCCACCCCGACGACATGGCCGGGGCGGCGATCTACCTCTCCTCACGTGCCGGGGCGTACCTGACGGGCACGGTCATTCCGGTCGACGGCGGCATCTCCTGCTGATCCCCGACCCTGGGGAGCCGTCGGGAAGCCGGACCAGGTCGATCCTGGCGTACAGAAGGGCCTGGGGGATGGCGGCAAGCACCTTCTCAGCGAGTTCGACCTGGTCCGGGGCCGGTGTGCGCGGTTCGGACCGAACCTGATCCGCGCCCTCTCTCCCGGGGAGCCATGGTGGTCACCGCACTAGTCGGAAGTGGTGCTCACACCCACCCCGCTACGGTGCGTGGCGGTGGCGGCTATGCCGTTGATGTTGTTGACGTTGGTCGACCGACCGGCACCCTCGTTGACCGCTGCGATGTCGGCGAGACTGTTTCCGGACTGGGACGAGTAGGTGTTGCCGCTCCAGGCGTCGGTCCAGGTGTCAGCGTGAGCGGGGGTGGCCGGCAGGATGGCGCCGACGGCCGCTGCCACGACGGCACCGGTGACGCACAGCTTCTCGATCACTTCAGCTCCTTCGCCGGTGGGCGTCTCGCATGAGACAGCACCTGGCTCAAGAGCACACCGCCATCCCCGTTGACCTTCTTTGACCTTTGAGGATCAAAGCCAGAGCGATCATATAACTAAGCGTAGTGGTAGCGTGACTCTTAGCGACTAGAACATTCTTCTGTGATCGTTTTACTGACAGCCGGTGTCAGTGGTCGGCTCGTAGCCTCCGCGCATGATTTACGAGTTGCGCAACTACACGATGCGTCCCGGCGGGCGTGACACGCTGATCGAGTTGTTCGAGCGCGAGTTCATCGAAGGGCAGGAGGCGGCCGGGATCGGGGTGGTCGGTCACTTCCGGGACCTGGATGATCCAAACATGTATCCGTGGATACGGAAATTTCCGGATATGGAGGCTCGACGGGCGGCCCTCACAGCCTTCTACGGCGGCCCGATCTGGAAGGCCAACCGGGACGCGGCCAACGCGACGATGATCGACTCCGGAAACGTGCTGCTGCTGCGGCCAGTGCCCGCGTCCTCCGCCGACGTGCCGCGCGGCTCCTCTCTCGATCCCTTTTCCGGTACGGTCCGGCCGCCCGTCGGCGCCACCGTTGTGCCCGAGTCGCTGTACGTCGCGATGATCTACCACGTCGAGGACGGGTTCGCCGAGTTCTTCGCGCGGGAGGCCGTACCCGTGCTCAGTGAAGCCGGAGTGCCGCCCGTGGCGTGCTTCGAGACCGAGACCGCCGAGAACACCTTTCCCGCCCTGCCCGTACGTACAGGGGAGCAGGTGTTCGTGTGGTTCGCCCGGTTCGATCGGCCCTCGGACGAACGTGATGTGGCGCTGCCCGGACTGGAGTCCCGGTTGACCTCTCCCCCGCAGCGCCTCCGCCTGGCTCCCACGGCTCGATCAGCACTTCGCTGAGGCTCCGGCCAACGGGTTGGTCCGGAGGCGCGGACAATGGTGGGCATGGAGGTAGTGATCGTGTCCGGGCCGCCGGGGGCGGGCAAGTCGACCGTGGCCCAGCTGCTGGCCGACGCCGTCACGCCCAGTGTGCATCTGCGTACGGATGACTTCTGGGCGTTCATCCGGCGAGGCGGCATCGCACCGTACCTGGCGGAGTCTCGTCGTCAGAACGAGACCGTCATGAGCGTGCTGGCGGGCGCGGCGTTCGGGTACGCCGACGGCGGCTATCACGTGATGGTGGATGGCGTCGTCGGGCCGTGGTTCGTCGATGCCTTCGCCAAGGTACGGAGTGCTCCGCTGCACTATGTGGTGCTCCGGCCCGACCGGGAGACGACCCTGGTCAGGGCGACCGGGCGGGGGCTTGACGCGCTTACGGATCCCGAGCCGGTCCTGCAGATGTACCAGCAGTTCGTCGACCTGGGTGAGCTGGAGTCGCACGCCTTCGACTCCAGCGGCCTGACCGCCGAACAGACGGCCGCCGAGATCCGCACCCGGCTGTCCGAGGGCGCCTACCTGCTCAAGCCGTAGCCGATTCCAGAGCCCGCCTCACGCCGGAGGCGGGCCCGCGCCGTAGGCGGGTAGTGGGGCGGGGGCGTCTTTGAGGAGTTTCGCGACCGCTTCGCCCACCTCGGCGGGGGACCAGCGGGCGCCGCGATCCGCGCGTGGCCCGTGGGTCCAGCCGGTGGCCAGGGAGATCACTCCGCCCTCCACCTCGAACACCCGGCCCGTCACCGCCTCCGACGCCGTCGAGCCGAGCCAGACGACCAGTGGTGACACGTTCGCCGGGTGCATCGTGTCGAAGCCGGAATCGGGCGCGGCCATGGTCTCGGCGAAGACCTCCTCGGTCATGCGGGTGCGGGCGGCGGGGGCGATGGCGTTCACCGTCACGCCGTACCGGCCCAGTTCGGCGGCGGCCACCTGGGTCAGCGCGACGATCCCGGCCTTGGCGGCGGAGTAGTTGGACTGGCCGACGCTGCCGAGCAGGCCCGCGCCCGACGAGGTGTTGATCACGCGGGCGGCCGCGGGTGCGCCGGACTTGGCTCGTTCACGCCAGTACGCGGCGGCGTGCCGCATCGTCAGGAAGTGGCCCTTGAGGTGGACTCGGATGACCTCGTCCCAGTCGTCTTCGCCCATGGAGACCAGCATGCGGTCGCGGACGAACCCGGCGTTGTTCACCAGCACGTCGAGCCCGTCGTAAGCGCTGACGGCCGTCTTCACCAGCCGGGCCGCGCCGTCCCAGTCGGCCACGTCGTCGCTGCTGGCCACCGCCTGGCCGCCGAGCGCGCGGATCTCCTCGGCCACGGCCAGCGCGGGCCCGCCGGACCTGCCGTCGCCGCCGAGGCCGGTGCCCAGGTCGTTGACCACGACGCGGGCGCCCTGCCTGGCGAACTCCAGCGCGTGCTCCCTCCCGATGCCCCGCCCGGCTCCGGTCACGATCACGACGCGGCCGTCACAGATTCCCACACGGACCTCCCAGGAAGATCAGGCAGAGATATCAGGAAATGTCGCTTGAAGCCAGGTGTTGCCAGGCGGGAATCTCGCCGCCTCCGTGCACGTGTACTTGCGCCCCCGTCACATAACCGGGCGCGGCCAGCCACAGGCAGACCGCCGCCACGTCGGCGGGCGTGGCCATCCGCCCGGCCGGGATGGCGGTCCCCACGTCCTTGCCGCCGTAGTGGTCGGCGGCGTCCTCGGTGGCGGCCAGTCCGACGACGACGGTGTTGACGCGTACATCCGGAGCCCACTCGGCGGCCAGGCAGTTCGCCAGGTGGTGCAGTCCCGCCTTGGCCGCGCCGTACGCCGAGGTGCCCGGCGAGGGCCGCGCGCCGCTGGAGCTGCCGATCATCACGACGGAGCCGCCCGAGGCGGCGAGCAGCGGGTAGGCGCGCTGCGCGACGAGCAGGGGGGCGATCAGATTGAGCTCGATGACGCGCGCGTGCAGGCGTGGTGAGGTGCCCGCCAGCGGCGCGTACGGCGAGCCGCCCGCGTTGTTGACGACCACGTCCAGCCGGTCGAGCCCGGAGAACAGCCGCTCGAGGTCGTCGGCGTCCCGCACATCGGCCCGCACGAACCGCACTCCGGCGACCGGCGGAGGTGGTGGGTCGTGCCGGGCGCAGACGATCACTTCGGCGCCGGCCACCGTGAAGGCGGTGGCGATGCCCGCGCCGATCCCCCGAGTCCCGCCGGTCACCAGGACGACCTTGCCCGTGTAGTCGTAAGTCACCGTCACGGGTGCTACCGTACCAAGCAAGCGTTAGGTGCAACCAGGGAGCGGGATGGGAATCACGCTGCGGGACGGCCCGATCGCCGAGGTCGTCATGGACGTCCCACCGGTGAACGCGCTGCCGGCGCGAGCCTGGCACGAGCTGGCCGGCGCCGTGACGGCCGCCGGGCAGGACGAAGCGACCAGGGTCGTCGTGCTACGAGCCGAGGGCCGGGGCTTCAACGCCGGCGTGGACATCAAGGAGATGCAGGCCACGGAGGGCCACACCGCCCTGATCAATGCGAACAGGGGGTGCTTCGCGGCGTTCGCGGCCGTGTACGACTGCCCGGTACCCGTGATCGTCGCCGTGCACGGCCACTGCGTCGGCGGCGGCGTGGGCCTGGTGGGCAACGCCGACGTCGTGCTGGCCAGCGAGGACGCCTACTTCGGCCTGCCCGAGGTGGACAGGGGCGCGCTCGGCGCCGCCACCCACCTGTCCCGGCTGGTGCCGCAGCACCTCATGCGCGCCATGGTCTACACGTGCCGGAACGTGACGGCGGCCGAGCTGCACGCGTTCGGCTCGGTGCTGGAGGTGGTGCCGCGTGACAAGCTGCGGGACGCGGCGATGGAGGTGGCGGGCCAGATCGCGGACAAGGACCCGTACGTGATCCGCCGCGCCAAGGAATCGCTCAATGGCATCGACCCGGTGGACGTGAAGAGCTCCTACCGCTTCGAGCAGGGCTTCACGTTCGAGCTGAACCTGATGGGCGCGGGCGACAGGCACCGGGACCGCTTCGTGGAGGGCTCGTGAGCAAGGTCATGTCCGTCGAGGAGGTCGCGGCCGAGGTCGAGAGCGGCATGACGGTCGGCATCGGCGGCTGGGGATCGCGCCGCAAGCCGATGGCGCTGGTCGCCGGCCTGCTGCGGTCGAACGTGCGGGACCTCACCCTCATCTCCTACGGCGGCCCGGACGTCGGCATGCTCTGCGCCGCCGGGAAGGTACGCAGGGTGGTGGCCCCGTTCGTGACGCTGGACTCCATCCCGCTCGAACCGCACTTCAGGCGGGCCAGGCAGGGCGGCACGATCGAGTTCGCCGAGTATGACGAGGGCATGTTCATGTTCGGGTTGCTGGCGGCGGCGCACCGGTTGCCGTTCCTGCCCACCCGGGCCGGTCTCGGCTCCGACGTCATGCGGGTCAACCCCGATCTGCGCACGGTCCGCTCGCCGTACGAGGACGGGGAGGAACTGGTCGCCGTGCCCGCGCTGACCATGGACGTCGCGCTGGTGCACCTCAACCGGGCGGACCGGCGCGGCAACGCGCAGTACCTGGGTCCCGATCCGTACTTCGACGACCTCTACGCCAAGGCGGCCGACCGGTGCTTCGTGTCGTGCGAGCGGCTGGTGGACACCGCCGACCTGCTGAAGGAGGGGCCGGTGCAGTCGCTGCTGATCAGCCGGTCGATGGTGAGCGGTGTGGTCGAGACGCCGGGCGGCGCGGGCTTCACCGCGTGCGAGCCCGACTACGGCCGCGACGAGCAGGAGCAGCGGCGCTACGTGGACACGCCTTGGGAGGAGTTCCGTGAGCAGAGCTGACGTGTCCGTAGGAGGGCTTCCGTGAGCAGGGCTGATGTGTGCGTGGTCGCCTGCGCGGAGGCGTTCAGAGGCGACGGGGAGATCCTCGCGGCCGGGATCGGCGGGGCGGTCACCGTGCTGGCGGCCCGGCTGGCCAGGCTGACGTTCGAGCCTGATCTGCTCACGCATGACGGCGTCTGCCTGCTGACGGGCGACGTGCCCGCGCTGGGCGAACGGCCCGAGGTGGTGGAGGGCTGGCTGCCGTTCCGCGATCACCTGTGGCTGGTGCTGAACGGCCGGCGGCACGTGATGCTCGGCGCGAGCCAGATCGACCGATTCGGCAACTCGAACATCTCCTGCATCGGCGACTGGGCGCGGCCCAAGGCGCAGCTTCTCGGCGTACGCGGCGCGCCGGGCAACACGCGCTGCGACCCGACGAGCTACTGGATTCCCCGGCACTCCCCCAAGGTGTTCGTGCCGCGAGTGGACGTTGTCAGCGGCCTCGGGACCGACAGAGGGGCCTACGACCTGCGGCGGGTGGTGACGAACCTGGCCGTGCTGGACTTCCGCACGCCGGACGGGTCGATGCGGCTGGCCTCGGTCCATCCGGGGGTGAGTGTCGCGGAGGTGGTCGCGGCGACGGGGTTCGAGTTGACGATCCCTGAGGACGTACCCGAGACCCGGGAGCCGACCGCCGAGGAGAGCAGGCTGCTGAAGGAGGTGCTCGACCCGCGCGGGTCCCGCGAGCGCGAGGTGGCGGCGTGAGGAGAGCCCGGCCGGAGGTGGTGGCGTGCGGACAGCGCTGACGGAGCTCGTGGGGTGCCGGTATCCGATCGTGCAGACCGGGATGGGGTACGTCGCGGGCGCGCGGCTCGCGGCGGCCACCTCGGAGGCGGGCGGGCTCGGGATCATCGCGGCCGCCACGATGTCCGTCCGCGAGATGACCGAGGCGATCAGCGGCGTGCGGGAGCGGACGGACGCCCCGTTCGGGGTGAACATCCGTTCCGACGCCGACGACGCGGCCGAACGGGTGGAGGTGATGATCCGCGAGGGCGTGCGCGTGGCGTCGTTCGCGCTGGCGCCGCGGCGGGAGCTGATCGACCGGCTGAAGGGCGCGGGCGTGGTGACGATCCCGTCCGTCGGCGCGCGGCGGCACGCCGAGAAGGTGGCCGCCTGGGGCGTGGACGCGGTGATCGTGCAGGGCGGCGAGGGCGGCGGCCACACTGGGCCGGTCGCGACGACCCTGCTGCTGCCCCAGGTGGTGGACGCGGTCGACATCCCGGTGATCGCGGCGGGCGGCTTCTTCGACGGGCGCGGGCTGGTGGCGGCGCTGGCGTACGGGGCGTGCGGCATCGCGATGGGCACCCGGTTCCTGCTGACGAGCGACTCGTCGGTGCCGGACGAGGTGAAGAAGGTCTACCTGGCGGCGGCCGACACGCTGGTCACCACCCGGGTCGACGGCGTGCCGCATCGGGTGCTCAGGACGCCGTTCGTGGAGTCGCTGGAGCGCTCCCGGCTGCTCAGGGCCGTGGTCAACGGCGCCAGGTTCAAGCGGCTGTCGGGGCTGACGTGGGCCCAGATGATCCGCGAGGGGCGCCGGATGCGGCATGGCCGCGAGCTGACCTGGGCGCAGGTGCTGCAGGCGGCCAACACGCCGGTGCTGCTGCGGGCGGCGATGGTCGAGGGTCGGGCCGACCTGGGGGTGATGGCCTCCGGGCAGGTGGTCGGGGTGCTCGACGACCTGCCGTCCTGCCGGGAGCTGATCGAGCGGGTCATGTCCGAGGCGGAGACCGTGATGGAGCGGCTCAGAGCACCGTGATGCCGCGGGCGCCCAGGATGGCCGCCGCCTGGGCGGGGTTGATCGTCGCCCCCTGGAAGGCCCGCAGCTTGGCGTCGTCGGGCTCGCCCAGGTCGGCGCCGCGCAGGTCGGCCTTGGCGAACACGGTCTTGAGCAGCTTGGTCCCGCGCAACCGGCAGTCGCTGAACGTCGCCTCGGTGAAGTCGCAGCCCGACAGGTCGGCGTCGTCGAAGCGGACGCCTTCGATGAACTCCCCGCGCAGCGAGCAGCCGCCGAGGTTGGCCATGGTCAGGTTGGACCGGGAGACCTTGAAGCCGGTGCCCCGCGCCGCGGTGAGCGACGCGCCGATCATGCGGCATCCGGTGAAGGTCACGTCCGTCACCAGTGCCCCGCCGAACTGGGCGGAGGACAGGTCGACGTCGGTGAACGTCACGTCGATGAGCTCGGCGTCGTTGAACCTGATCCGCATCCCGCCGCCGCCCGTGAACACCGCGCCGTCGAGGTCGGCCCGCCGGAAGTCGGCCTGTTCGAGCACGCACGACTCGAAGCGGGCGCCGGCCAGCGGGGCCCGCCGGAGGTCGGCCTCGGTCAGGTCGCAGTTGCGGAAGACATGGGTCTCGTCCGGTGCGAGCCGGTCGGTGAGCGTGGTCTGGGAGAGGTCCTCGCCGTCGAAGTTCACGGTGTCAAAGGGTACCGGTGATCACTTCGGCGGCGGCCTGGCCGCAGACCCTGGCCGAGCCGTACGTGGCGATGTGCACGGCGCCCAGATCGGAGCGGGCGGGCAGGCCCATCTCGACCACCACGGCGTCGGGGCGGGCGCTGAGCAGGTGCCGCAGTGCCTCGCTCTGCCAGAGGTGGCGGTGCGCGTCGCGGACCACGATGACGAGGGGGCGCCCGGCCGCGGCGGCGATGAGCCGCTCCAGCGCGGCCCCGGTCGCCTCGCCGGCCGCGAGGCGGGTCACGGCGGTGCCGGGCAGCAGCCTGCCCAGGGGCTCGCCGACGCCCCACGGCGTGTTCTTGTCGATGGCCAGGTTCATCTCGGGGGCCAGCTCCACCACGTGCGGCGCGGCGGTGAACGGCAGGACGGGGTCGTTGGTGCGGCGGGTGATCCTGAGCGCGCGGCGGGCCGCGGCCAGGCCGAGGTGGCCGTCCTCGGAGGCCGGGGTGCCCGTGGCGGCGGTCCAGGCGGCCAGCTCGCCGACCCGGCGCGCGGCGTCGGCCAGGCGCTCCTCCGGCAACAGGCCGTCGCGTACGGCCCCGGCTATCGCGTCGCGCACCTCGACGGCGGTCGCCTCGTCTGAGTGCTCGCCGCCGACGCAGATGGCGTCGGCCCCGGCGGCGATGGCGCGGGCGGCGGCGCCCCCGATCCCGTACGGCCCGGAGACGGCGGCCATCTCGATGCCGTCGGTGACGATCAGGCCGTCGAAGCCCAGCTCCTCGCGGAGCAGCCCGGTGAGCACCTTGGGGCTGAGCGTGGCGGGCAGGACGGCGTCGTACGCGGGCACCAGCAGGTGGCCGGTCATGACGGCCTTGACGCCTTCCTGGATCGCGGCGCGGAAGGGGCCCAGCGCGTCCTCGATCCCGTCGGTGGCGACCACGGGCACGCCGTGGTGGGAGTCGATCGAGGTGTCGCCGTGGCCGGGGAAGTGCTTGGCGCAGGCGGCCACCCCGGCGGACTGCAGGCCGCGGACGAACGCCCTGGTGTGCCGGGAGACCAGCGCGGCGTCGGCGCCGAAGGAGCGCAGGCCGATGACCGGGTTGTCAGGGTTGGAGTTCACGTCGGCCGAAGGGGCGAAGTCGAGCGTGATGCCCGCGGCCGCCAGCTCCGCGCCGAGGTCCCTGGCCACGGCCTCGGTCAGCGTCACGTCGTCCACGACGCCGAGGGCGTAGCCGCCGGGACGGCTGCTGCCGGTGGCCACCTCCAGCCGGGTCACCTCGCCCGACTCCTCGTCGATGCCGACCACTATGGCGGGGTTCTCCGCGCGCAGGGCGGCGGTCAGCTCGGCCACCTGGGCCGCGCCCGTGATGTTGCGGGAGAACAGCGCCACCCCGGCCAGCCCCTCCCCCAGGCGGCGGCGGAGCCAGTCGGGCGGGGTCGTCCCCGCGAATCCGGGCAGGATGACGGCATCGGCAAGGCACAGCAGGTCACCGCTCTTGAGCATGACCCGCAATCTAATAGGAAAGTTTCCTATTTGCTAGTGGCATCGCCGGACGTCATAGGCGTTCGATGATGGTCACGTTCGCCTGGCCGCCTCCTTCGCACATCGTCTGCAGGCCGTACCGGCCGCCGGTCCGCTCCAGCTCGTGCAGCAGCTTCACAGCCAGGACCGCGCCGGTCGCGCCGAGCGGGTGGCCGAGCGCGATCGCGCCGCCGTTCGGGTTGACCCTGGCGGGGTCGGCGCCGCTCTCCTGCAGCCAGGCGAGCACGACCGAGGCGAACGCCTCGTTGATCTCCACGGCGTCGATGTCGCCGATCGTCATCCCGGTCTTGCGCAGCGCGTGCTCCGTGGCCTGGATCGGCGCCGCGAGCATCATGATGGGGTCGCCGCCGCGCACCGACAGGTGGTGCACGCGGGCGCGCGGGCGCAGCCCGTGCTCCTGTACGGCCCGCGGCGACGCGATGAGCAGGGCGGCGGCGCCGTCGGAGATCTGCGAGGCCAGGGCGGCGGTGAGGCGTCCGTCCTGGACCAGCGGCTGGAGCCCGGCCATCTTGGCGGGAGTGGTGTCGCGGCGTGGGCCCTCGTCGGCGGTGACGCCCTCATACGGGGTGATCTGGTCCGTGAAGCGGCCGGTGTCGATGGCGGCGATGGCCCGGCGGTGCGACTCGTAGGCGAACGCCTCCATGTCCTCTCGGGAGATGTCCCATTTGGCGGCGATCTGTTCGGCTCCGGTGAACTGGGAGACCTCCTGCGTGCCGTACCGGGAGAGCCAGCCCTTGGAGCCCCCGAAGGGAGTGTCGTGCCCGAGGGGGCGGCCGGCGAGCATCGCCGAGGAGATGGGGATCATGCTCATGTTCTGCACGCCGCCGGCCACCACGAGGTCGCTCGTGCCCGAGAGCACGGCCTGGGCGGCGAAGTGCAACGCCTGCTGCGAGGAGCCGCACTGGCGGTCGACCGTGACGCCGGGCACCTCCTCCGGCAGCCCCGCGGCCAGCCAACAGGTGCGGGCGATGTCGCCGGCCTGCGGTCCGATGGTGTCCACGCAGCCGAACACCACGTCCTCCACGGCCGCCGGATCGGCGCCCGTGCGGGTCATCAGCTCTTGGAGTACGTGCGCGCCGAGGTCGGCGGGGTGGGCGCCGGCGAGGCCGCCGTTCCTGCGCCCGACCGGGGTCCTGACCGCGCCGACGATGTATGCCTCGTTCACTCCCGTATCGTAGCAAGCGCTTGGTCGCACTCGGAATGCCGGGTGAGCTGGGCGGGTTCGGTGAACAAGCGATTGTCTGAGGGCTCATAATGGGAGCGTGACAACGCGAAAGAACTCCGGGCAGAGCGCGGCCGCCCCGGCGAAGCGCCAGCGCGCCACCTCGTCCGGGCCGGCGTCGGAGCGCCGTGACCACCTCGTCAAGCTCGCCGCGGAGCTCTTCGCCCGCAAGGGCTTCCAGGCCACGACCGTACGCGAGATCGCCGACGAGGCGGGCATCCTCTCGGGAAGTCTCTATCACCATTTCGATTCCAAGGAGACGATCGTCGACGAGGTGCTCTCCACCTTCCTCGACGACCTGGTCGCCCGCTACCGCGCGGCGATCGGCTCGGGCGCCGACCCGCGCACGATCCTGTCGGAGATGGTGCGCATCGGCTTCGGCACGCTGGAGCCGCACCGGGCCGCGATCACCGTGATGCAGAACGACTGGAACTATCTGCGGCAGTTCGAGCGGTTCAACTACCTGGTCAAGGCCGAGGACGAGGTCGAGCAGATCTGGGTCGCGCAGATCAAGGCGGGCCAGACGGCCGGGCAGCTCCGGGCCGACGTGGACCCGAAGCTCACCTACCGGATGATCCGCGACACGATCTGGGTGGCGGTGCGCTGGTTCCGTCCCGGTGGACGGCTCAACACGACGGGCCTGGCCGAGCACTACATCACCGTGCTCTTCGACGGCCTGGCCACGGGTGAGCGGACCACCCAGCAGGCATGACCCTTGGCACGGCGGTGCGTAAGGCACTGCGGGAGGCGGCGCGGCCCGAGAAGGCCGCCACCATGCGCGCGTACATGAAGTCCGACATGCCCTTCCTCGGCGTCCAGGCGGTGCCGAGGCGGGCCGTGCTGCGGCGGGTCTTCTCCGCCCACCGCATCGGCACGGCGCCGGAGTGGCGCCGGACGGTGCTCGGCCTGTGGCGCGGGGCCGAATACCGCGAGGAGCGCTATGCGGCGATCGAGCTGACCGGCTATCACCACTATCGGGAGTTCCAGACGCTCTACACGGTGCCGATGTACGAGGAGATGATCGTCAGCGGGGCCTGGTGGGACCTGGTCGACGAGCTGGCCACGCACCGGATCGGCGGCCTGCTGACCGCCTTCCCCGACTCGATGCGCCCGCTCATGCTGGACTGGGCGCGCGACGGCGACCTGTGGAAGCGCCGCACCGCGATCCTGAGCCAGAACCGGTTCAAGGCCCGCACCGACACGGCCCTGCTCTACGCCTGCATCGAGCCGAGCCTGTCGGACAACGACTTCTTCGCCCGCAAGGCGATCGGCTGGGCGCTGCGCGAATACGCCAAGACCAACCCGGCCGAGGTCATCCGCTACGTACGGACCAAGGGCATCTCGGGCCTGAGCCGCCGCGAGGCCCTGCGCAACCTGCCGGCTACCTAGTCCACAAGGCATCCTGTACGGCCTGCACCAGGGCCATCAGCTCAGGCGTGACCCGCTCCCTGGCCCAGGCCAGCGCGTACGTGATGCGCAGGTCACCCACGTCGAGCGGGACGAACCTCAGGTCGTCGCGGCGGATGGTCCTGGCCAGCAGCTGCGGGATCGGCAGCACCCCGGCACCCGCCGCGACCAGGTCGAGCGCGGCGGCGAAGTCGTCGTCGGCCACCATGCGCGAGCGCCCCGGCAGCCCGGCCCACGCCCGGCTGCCGGGGGTCAGCAGCACCTGCCCGGCCAGGTCACCGGCGACGACCTTGGCCCTCGGCTCCAGCACGTGCCCCAGCGGCACCGCGAGCTGGTCCACCGAGACGTGGAACCTGGCGGCGGTGACGAACCGCGCGGGCGCGGGGGTGGCCAGGATCGCCGCCGACACCTCGCCCCGCTCCAGCGCGTCGCAGGCCGCCCCGCGCCCGGCGACCGTGAGCTCCACGCCGACGGCCGGCGTGCGGGCCGCCAGCCGGCGGGCGACCCGGGCCGCCAGCGCGCCGACGAGCGGTGGATAAGCAAGATGAATGGTCGGCCGGGCCAGCCGGGCGGCTTCGGCGGCGAACGCGGCGGCGGCGGTCAGCAGCTCGTCGGCGTGCGGAAGCAGGGCCCGGCCCTCGGCGGTCAGCCGCACCGCGCGGGCGCTCCGGTCGAACAGCCTGGTCCCGGCCGCGCGCTCCAACCTGGTGATGGCCTGGCTCATGGCGGGCTGGGACATGCCCAGGTCGGCGGCGGCGATCGAGAAGCTGAGCCGGGCCGCCACGCGGGCGAAGCACTGGACCTCCTTGAGCATAAGCAGCACGAATACAGGATGCATCAGGTGGGACCGGTGTGGTGAATTCTCGGCGTTCGATCAGTCAACGTAGGGAGCAAGTCGATGTCGTCATTTCCCCGGTCCACCGTGCTCGGATATCCGAGGATCGGCCCGCGAAGGGAGCTGAAGCGGGCCCTGGAGTCCTACTGGGACGGCCGCTCGACCCGGGCGGAGCTGGAGGAGGCGGGCGCCGAGATCCGGGAGCGGACCTGGCGGCGGCTCGACGAGCTGGGTCTGGCCGGGCTGCCGTCCAACACCTTCTCGCTCTATGACCAGGTGCTCGACACGGCCGTGCTGCTCGGCGCGGTGCCCCGGCGCTACCTGGCGGCCGAGGACCCCTACTTCGCGATGGCCAGGGGCACCGCCGGGCTGGCGCCGCTGCGGATGACGAAGTGGTTCGACACGAACTACCACTACATCGTGCCGGAGATCGACGCCGAGACCGTGTTCGAGCTCGACGCCGCCAAGCCGCTCGCCGAGCTGCGGCAGGCTCGGGAGCTGGGCTTCGAGACGCGGCCCGTGGTGGTGGGGCCGGTGACGTTCCTGCTGCTGGCCGGGGCGCTGGAGCGGCTGGATGAGGTGCTCGGCTGCTACGAGGAGCTGCTGGCGATCCTGGCGGTCGAGGGCGTGGAGTGGGTGCAGCTCGACGAGCCTGCGCTGGTGGCCGACCGGACGCCCGAGGAATTGGCCGCCGTCACGGCCGCCTACGAGCGGCTGGGGTCCGCGCCCTCGCGTCCCGGGCTGTTCGTCGCCTCCTACTTCGGCGATCTGGGCGAGGCGCTGCCCGTCCTGGCCGCGACGCCGGTGGAGGCGATCGGGGTGGACCTGGTGCGCGGCGGCCTGGACCGGCTGCCGGCGCTGGCGGGCAAGACCGTGGTGGCGGGCGTGGTGTCCGGGCGGGACGTGTGGCGTACCGCTCCCGGGCGGGCGCTGAGCCTGCTGCGGACGGTGCGGGAGCACGCGGCGGACGTGGTGGTCAGCACCTCGTGCTCGCTCCTGCACGTGCCGTACGACGTGGCGGGGGAAGCGGGGCTCGACCCGGCGCTGCGGGCGCGGCTGGCCTTCGCCGAGCAGAAGGTGGCGGAGGTGGTCGAGCTGGCGCGGGCCGACTTCCGGGGCGCCGAGGCGCCGGCCGCGTCGGTGGCACTGGCGGACCCGGTCGTGTTCGAGGGGCGCGGGCCGTACGCGGAGCGCGCCGCGGCCCAGGCCGCGCATCTGCGGCTGCCCGTGCTGCCGATCACCACGATCGGGTCGTTCCCGCAGACCGGCGAGCTGCGTGCGGCCCGCGCGGCCGTGGTGGCGGGCACGCTGGCGGAGGCCGACTACGAGCGGCGGGTCGAGGCGGAGATCGAGCGGGTCGTCCGGCTGCAGGAGCGGCTCGGCCTCGACGTCCTCGTGCACGGCGAGCCGGAGCGCAACGACATGGTCCAGTACTTCGCCGAGCACCTCGACGGCTTCGCGGTGACCGCCAACGGCTGGGTCCAGTCCTACGGCTCCCGGTGCACCAGGCCGCCGATCCTGCACGGCGACGTCGGGCGGGCCGCGCCGATCACGGTACGGTGGGCGCGCCACGCGCAGTCGCTGACGGACAAGCCGGTCAAGGGCATGCTCACCGGTCCCGTCACGATCGTCGCCTGGTCGTTCGTCCGCGACGACCTGCCGCTGCGGGACGTGGTGTTCCAGGTGGCCGACGCGGTCCGGGACGAGGTACGCGACCTGGAGGCGGCGGGGGTGTCGATCATCCAGGTGGACGAGCCCGCGCTGCGCGAGCTGCTGCCCCTGAGGCGGGCCGCACAGGCCGACTACCTGGAGTGGGCCGTGGCCGCGTACCGGCGGGCCACCTCGGGGGCCGGCGACCCCACCCAAATCCACACGCACCTGTGCTATTCGGACGCCGACCAGATCCTCGCGGCGATCGACGGGCTGGACGCCGACGTCACCACGATCGAGTCGGCCCGCTCCGGGGCCCGGATCCTGGACGCCGTGGGCTCCTTCGGGCGGGGGCTCGGGCCGGGGGTCTATGACATCCACTCGCCGAGGGTGCCGAGCGAGGCCGAGGTGGCGGAGTTGCTGCGGGAGACGCTGAAGGTGCTGCCCGCCGAGCGGGTCTGGGTGAATCCGGACTGCGGGCTGAAGACCCGTACGTACGAGCAGGTAGAGGCGGCGCTGGCGAACGTGGTCGGCGCGACCGCGCGCCTGCGCGACGAACTCGGCGCTACGTGATCAGCTCTACCGGCGGGCCGGCTCTACCGATGGTCAGCTGAAGGTCCACTCGAGGTGGGCCAGGGCGGCGTCGGCGTAGTGGCGCGGGCCGGTGCTCAGGCCGTAGGCGAGGTCCTCGATGAGCGCGCACCTGGCGTAGAAGACGGCCCTGGCCCGGTCGAGCTCGTCGAAGTCGCGGTCGTAGTGCGCCAGGGTCCGCTCGAAGACCTCGGGGCCCAGATCGCGGTAGATGAGCGCGAAGTCGTGCGCCGGGTCGGTGACGGCGGCGTCGGTCCAGTCGATGACGCCCGTCAGCGTGCTGGTCGCGGCGTCGGCCAGGAGATGCTCGCTGCCCAGGTCGTTGTGGCAGAAGCGCAGCTCGCGCGGCTCGTCGGGCGGTGTGCCGCGTAAGAACCGCTCCACCAGCGGTCGCCGCTCCGCCGGCACGTGCCCCTCGACGTCGCGATAGTCGAGCCCGGCGTCCACCAGCAGGGTGGGCGCCGGGTAGAGGTCGAGCGGCGCCAGCTCGCGCAGGTCCTCGGCCGGGGCACTGTGCAGGGCGCTCAGCAGGCGGCCGAGCGGGGCGGCCAGCGCCGCGGGGTCCGGCACCGGGTGCTGGTTGAGCGGCTCGCCCGGCAGCTTGCGGTAGGCGATCACGCCCTGCTCGTAGTCGGCGAAGACCACCTCGGGCACCGCCACGGTGGCCAGCTCGCGGACCGCGGCCAGCAGATCGACCTCGCGGCGCGTGGCCACCGGATCGGCGGCCTTGCCGCCCCGGACGATCAACTCGCCGTTGACCTCGTAGACCTCGTGGTCCAGGCCCTGCCCGGACTCGATGACAGAGCGCACCTCGACGTCGGGGAGGTGGCGGGCCAGCAACGCGCGGATGTCGCCGATCACACCCGCAGCTTAGGTCCGCCAGGACGAGCGCGCGAGAGGATATTTACTTCAGCGCCCCCGCGGTCAGTCCCGCCTGGATCTGGCGCTGGAAGACCGTGTAGACGACCAGCATGGGCAGGATGGCCAGCGTCAGGGCGGCGAACAGGGCGGACCAGTCCTGGTCGTAGCCCGCGGCCGTCGAGATGTCGGCGATGCCCTGCGTGAGCACCCACTTGTCGCGCTCCTGCAGCAGCACCAGCGGCAGCTGGTACTGGTTCCACTGGCCGAGGATGTTGAAGATCGTGATGCTGACCAGGCCCGGTCTGGCCATGGGCAGCATGATCTGGAAGAACACGCGGGTGTGCGAGGCGCCGTCGACCATGGCCGCCTCCGCCACCGCCGTGGGCAGCGTACGGAAGAAGGCCGACAGGAAGAACACGGTGAACGGCATCGAGTAGGCGATGTAGACCAGCACGAGACCGGCGTGCGTGTTCAGGCCGATGAACGGGCCGATCAGCGGCACGTTGCCCATGTTCTGCACGACGAAGAACAGCGGCGACAGCGCCAGGTAGACCGGGAAGGCCAGGCCCGACACGAACAGCAGGTAGATGGCCCGGTTGCCGCGAAAGGGGTAGCGCGACAGCACGTACGCGGCCATCGAGCCGACCAGCATCGTGCCGAACACGCTGAAGGCGACCACGATGACGCTGTTGAGCATGTACTGGCCGATGTGCGCCTGCTCCCAGGCCCTGGCGAAGTTGTCCCAGCGCAGGCTGGCCGGCAGGGACCAGGCGTCGCCGAAGATCTCGTCCTCGCTCTTGACCGAGGCCAGGAACGTCCACAGGATCGGCACCACCGTGAGCACGGTCCACAGCAGCAGCGCGACGTGCGACAGGATCGCCATCGGCCCGAGCCGTCTCCGGCTCTCCTGGCGGGCCAGCTTGCGGGAGTTCGCCACCGTCCACGAGGTCGTCGTCGTCATCAGTACTCGATTCGTTCGCGCCGCGTCAGACGCAGCGAAAGGATCGCGAACCCGACGGTGAAGAAGAACATCACGACGCCCAGGGCCGAGGCGTATCCGAAACGGAAGTATTGGAAGGCGTTGCGGTAGACCTCGGCCGCCATGACCGTGGTCGACCAGTCGGGCCCGCCGTGCTGGTCGGTCATCACCCACACGATCGCGAACACGTCGAGGGCGATGATGCCGAGATAGACCCAGGCCACCTGGACGGTGTCCCAGAGCAGCGGCAGGGTGATGCGGAAGAACAGGCTCAGCCGCCCGGCGCCGTCGATCTGCGCCGCCTCGAACATGTCGGCCGGGATCGAGGCGAGCCCGGCGGAGAAGAGCACCACATAGAACCCGACCGCCTGCCACACCATGACGCCGAGCACCGACCAGAACGCGACGCCCGGGTCCGACAGGAAGCCGATCGGCTTGGCGCCCAGCGCCATCAGCGGCGCGTTCAGCATCCCGCTGCCGTCCGGCCGGAACACCTGCTGGAACAGCACCGCCACCACCGCGACGGCCAGCACCTGGGGAAAGAAGAACACCACGCGGTAGAACTTGGAGCCCCTGATCCCGCCCACGGCCCGCCCGCCGCCGCCCACGTTGAGGAGGAAGGAGAAGAACAGGGCGATGATGATCGTGACCAGGGGCAGCAGGACGAGCAACCCGGCGTTGTGCGTGACTGCTTTCCAGAACGTGCCGTCCTCGAGGAGCCGGCGGAAGTTCTCCAGCCCGATGAAGGCCGGCGTGGCCGAGACGCCGCGCCAGTCCGTCATCGAGATGTAGAACGCCTGGATGTACGGAGAGATCACATAAATCAGGTAAAGGGTCACCGGGGCTGCCAGGAACGCGGTGATGAACAGCCCTCGGCGATACCTGTTGAACAACATCAGCGCTTGTACTTCTTGATCGAGGAGTCGTTCTTGATCTCGTCGGCCTTCTTCTGCAGGCGCTCCAGGTACTTGTCCGGGGTGAGACCGCCGGTCATGAGCTCGCCGGTGGCGGCGACGGCCTCGTCCTTGAGCTGGAGGTACCAGGTCTGCCAGCGGTAGTAGACGATGTTCGCGCCGGCCTCGGTGTAGGCCTTGGTCGCGCTCGCGGCGCCCGGGGAGAGCTGGCGGCCGTCGCCCGCGCCCTTGACCGTCGAGACGGTCTTGACCATCTCGCTGAACTCGCCGGCCGCCTTCTTCGACAGCATGGCCCGCAGATACTCCATGCCGCCCTGCGGGTTGGCGCCCTTGGCGGGGACGATGAAGTTCTCGCTCGGCTGGCTGTGCAGCGTGCCGTAGGGCATCTTGTCGGAGCCGGTGAAGTCGGGGACGGGGAACATGCCGTACTCGAAGTCGGCCGGGGTGGTGGTCTTCTGCTCGTTCTCCAGCCAGGAGCCGGAGGGCAGCATGGCCACCTTGTACTTGTTCTGGGCGGTCTGGGTCTGCACGTGGTCGAGGCCGGCGGTGCCCTCCATGAGGTACTTGGCGCCGATCTCGGCCCAGGCCGTGGCGGAGGTCTTCATGGCCTCCGTGGTCCAGGCGCCGTCCTCGAGGTTGTCGATGTTGACCAGGACCTCGGGACCGCCGATCTTGGCTGCCATGGTGAGCAGCACTTCGTACAGGTATTGCGGGAATTTTCCGGCGTAGGTGAAGGGGGCCATCTTGCCGGACTTCTTGATGGCCTCGTTGAGCTTGAGGAACTCGTCCCACGTCTTGGGGGGCGCCCAGCCGTTGTCCTTGAACGCCTTCTGCGAATACCAGATGCCGAAGATGTAGTTGACGTAGCCGAGCACGCTGAACGTGCCGTCGTAGGTGCCGATGTCGATGACGGCCGGGTCGAGGGTGTCCCTGACCTTGGTGCCCGGGTCGTCCCAGCTCGGCGCGTCGAGCAGCGGGGTGAGGTCCTGCAGCTGTTTGTCCTGGGCGAGCGCGCCGAAGTCCATGGCGTTGGCGCCCGAGTTGTCGATCACGTCGGGCGGGTTGCCGCCGGCGAACCTCGGCTGGAGGACCTTGGTGATCTCCTTGGTGGCGTTGTGCTTGATCTCCACCTTCGGATACTTCGACTTGAACAGCGGCTGGTGGATGTTCTTGGCGTAGTCCTGGCCGAAACCGCCGTCGAAGATCCACACCTCGAGCGGCTTGCTGTCCGAGACCCCGAAGGGGTTGGCCGCGCTGGTCGCGACCGGGGCGGCCGAGGACGAGGCGGCCGGCTTCGAGGCCGGGGTCGCGCACGCGGCGAGCGCGCCCGCCACGGGAATCAGCGCGGCGCTCCGGAGAAGCTCGCGCCTGGTGAAACGGGGGGTGTCCGGCATATTTCTACTCCTGACTAGTCATGCTCCACGTCGGATCCGGCCTGCGTAGCGGCTCTCCAGGGCCTTGTTGTGCTCGTCGCCATCGGCCACGTTGACCGACAGGTAGATGGGCGGCGTCTCGCCGAGCGCCACGAGCTCGGCCACCGCCTCGGTGACCACCATCTGCGCGAGCAACGCCGAGGTGACGGTCGAGATCGCGCCGTAACCGCCGCCGCCCGGCAGTTCGAGGATCGCGTCCCCGTACGGCGCGCCGTTGTCCAGCACGACGTCGGCCAGGTCGAGCAGCTTGCGGCCCGACGGGTGGCGCGAGGTCATCTGGCTGCTGTGCTGGACCGAGGTCAGCGCGATCAGGGGATGGCCGCGCTCCTTGACGATCGTGGCCAGCTCGACCACGGCTCCGTTGATGCCCGAGCTGGAGATCAGCACGAACACGTCCTGCGGCGCGACGGGCGCCAGCTCGTAGATCCGGTGGGCGATCGCCGGGTCGCGTTCGAGCTCGGGGGTGAGCACGCTCGGCGGCTGGCCGCCGTACAGGACGAGGTCGCGCGGGGTGAGCCGGTTGCTGGGCACCAGTCCCCCGGCCCGTCCGGCGATCTCCATCGCGATCGACTCCGAATGTCCGGATCCGAACGCGTTGACCACGCCGCCCGCCCGCAGTGACGTGACGAGCAGCGCGGCGGCGCGGCGTACCGGCTCCGCCTGTGTTTCCACGACCTGGTGTGCCAGCTCCAGGGCCTTCGTTGCGAACGTCATTCAGCCTCTCTCCACCCGGTGGCTCTCCACGGCGCTGATCGTGAGCCCGAACGCCTCGTTGGTGCGCTCGTAAGTGCGCTGGGCCACCGCCACGTAGACGGCGTCGAGCACGAACAGCTGCGAGTGGACGGCCGCCAGCCCGCCGAGCCGGAAGGTGGTCTCCCTGCTCGCGGTGGTGAGCACCAGGTCGGCCAGCTCGGCGAGCGGCGAGCGGGCGAAGGAGGTGACGGCGACCGTGGTGGCGTCGTGACTACCGGCCTCGGCCAGGGCCTCCATGACCTCACGGGTCCGGCCCCGGTGGCTGATGCCGATCGCGACGTCGCCCGCGCCGAGCAGCGCGGCGTCCGACAGCGCGACGTGCGCGTCACCCGCGCTCCAGCCGGGGATGCCGATGCGGCGCAGCCGGCCTTCGAACATGGTGGCGACGTTGCCGCTGGTGGAGACGCCGACGAGCAGGACCCGCCGCGCGGCGACGATGGCGTCGGCCACCTGGGCGACGATCTCCGAGTCGAGCTGGGCGGCGGTGTCCTGGATGAGCCGGGCGTCGGCCGCGGCCATAACCTCGATCGCCGAGTCGAGCGGGTCGTCGGGCCCGATCTCGTGCCCCACGCCCGCGCCCCAGCCCGCCTGCGCGGCCCGGCCGGTCTCGGTGGCCAGCGCCACGCGCAGCTCGGAGTAACCGGAGAACCCGAAGGCCCGGCAGAACCTGGTCACGGTCGCGGGCGAGCTGCCCGCGCGCTCGGCCAGCGCGATGATGGTCGACCGGGCGGCCTCGGCCGGATCACCGAGGATCACCTCGCCGACTCTGCGCAACGCCTCCGGCAAACCGGGTAGTTCTGTTTCCACACGCCCGAGGGCCCCTGAAGTCACGAATATTCCTTCCGGATACCCGGTCTTCCGCCGAAAATTATTCTTGCTTCTCCGCTGAGTCAAGTCCCACAATCGGACCGTGACCAATTCGCTCACCATCGGACTCGCCCTCGGGATCGACGCCGGCGCCACCTCCACCCGCGTCTCGGTGCACGCTCTCGACGGCACCCGCGTCGGGTACGCCAGGGCGGGCGCGGGCAATCCGAGCGCCCACGGCCTGGCGAACGCGGTGGCGGCGATCGAGACCGCGCTCGGCGAAGCTCTGGCCGGACTGGACGCGTCGTCGGTCGTCACCTCGCTGGCCGGGATCTCGGGATTCGTCGACGAGATGGTGCCGGCGCTGGCCAAGGTGTGGGCGGGGCACGGCATCGCCTCGGGGCCGCGGCTCATGGGGGACACGGTGATCGCGTACGTCGCGGGGTCGCCCGAGCCGGACGGCTCGCTGCTGCTCTCGGGGACGGGGGCGGTGGCGGCCCGGGTCACCGGCTACCAGCTGGACGTGATCGCCGACGGGCTGGGCTGGCTGCTGGGCGACGCGGGGTCGGGCTTCTGGATCGGGCGCGCGGGCGCCAAGGCCGTCGTCGCCGAGCTGGATCGCGGCGCCTCGGCGGGTGTGCTGGTCGAGCTGGTCGTCGAGCACTTCCTCGGGGCCGAGCGCGGCCCCACGCCGCGCAAGGACGCCGATCGGATCGTCCGGCTGGCACAGGCCGACCACATGCGCCTGGCCGCCCTGTCTGCGCTGGTCAGCCAGGCCGCCCAAGCGGGCGACCCGCTCGCGCTCGGCATCGCCCGCCAGGCCGCCGAGCATCTGGCCGCCACGGTGCGGCGGGTGCACCGGTCGGGGCCGGTGGTGCTCGCCGGGAGCGTGCTGACGAGCGAGGGTCCGGTACGGCAGGCCGTACGCGAGCTGCTGGCCGGTGAGACCGTGACCACGGCGCGGGACGCGGCGGGGGCGGCGGCCTGGCTGGCGGCGCGCGACCTGCTGCCGGAGGCCGACCGGCGGGCCTCGCACGCCGCGTTCACAGCCGGTCCTTGATGGCCTGGGCACCCCTCTACCCCACCAGGAGCGCCGCGCTTCCGTAGCTGCCGCCGAAGCCTGTTGCCAGCGCCACCTCACGGCCGCCGCGCACTTCCCGGACCGCCTGTGCCACGTTGTTCAGGCCGTGCACGTAGCCCTCCGACAGCAGGCCGCCGTGCGGGTTGATCCAGGCGTGCCGTCGCTCCAGCAGGTACGGGCCCAGGTCCTCGCGGCGGACCAGGCCGAAGTCCGCCAGTTGCCGTGGGACCAGCCAGGAGTAGGCGTCGTACGGCAGTGCCGCCTCGACGTCCGACGGCCGCATGCCCGATGCCTCCCACAGCATGGGGGCCACGTACTCGGAGAAGACGGCGCTCACGTCCGGCGCGCGGTCCATCGAGGAGCAGCCGGGGCCGCCGCCGCGCACCACGGCCTGGATGCGCGGGCCGCCGAGCACACCGCTGACCAGCAGCGCGCACGCGCCGTCGGTCTCCTGGCAGCAGTCGGCGGTACGGAGCGGGGTGCAGACGTACGGTTTGGCCAGGTACTCCGCGAACGACAGCGGCTCCCGGCGCAGGGCGCGGGGGTTGGTCTTGGCGTTGTCCCTGGACTGGGCGACGACGGCGTGCAGGTGTTCGGGGCCGAGGCCGGTGTCGTGCAGGTAGCGGGTCGCGGCCAGGGCGAAGAGCGGGATCGGGCCGGCCATGCCGTACGTGAACCGCTCCTGGGGACCGGTGGAGACGGTGTTCATACGCTTGCCGGAGCGCCCGTTAAGCGCCCGATAGATCAGGATATTTCGCGCTAAACCGGCGTGTATCAGCATGGCCGCGTCGCCCAGGATCGAGGCGGCCTGGGTGCCGCCTCCGGCGATGTCGTTGTGCCAGCCCAGCCGGTCGATGCGCAGCGCGCGGGCGACCTGGACGACGGGGGCCGAGTCGTTCATGTGGTAGCTCAGGACCGCGTCCACCTCGGTGGGCGCGATGCCCGCGTCGGCGCACGCCGTACGGCAGGCCTCGACCGCCAGGTCCAGCTCGGTGCGGCCGGACTCGCGCGTCAGCGCGGTCATGCCGACACCGGCCACGGCCGCCCGGCCGGCGAAGGGCTGCATGCCACCTCCTGCCCGGCTGACGGGCGTCGGGTCACTCGCCGGGGCGGGGCGCGATCCACCCCGGCGGGTGACGCATGTGGTGTTCGACCGTCACGCTAACGCGGCGGCCGTTTCCACACAAGCGCTTGCTCGGCATCTCCACCACGAGAGGCACTCACCGGCCGGCCGCGGAAACAGTCACCCCGCGGTGACTGAACCCCTTCACAGCAGCTAGTCCGTTCTGTAATACGGAGGTGCGACGATAGCCCATCCCCATCACCTCGAGGTGAGCGATGGATCTACGCCACGTACGCTACGCGATCACCATCGCCCGTGCGGGCAGCCTGCGCCGTGCGTCCACCGTGCTCCACATCGCCCAGCCCACCCTTTCCGAGCAGCTCAGGGCGCTGGAGAAGGAGATCGGCGTCGAGCTGTTCACCCGCTCGTCCAGCGGGGTGCGGCTCACCGAGGCGGGTGAGGTGTTCCTGGCCCAGGCCACGGTGGCGGTCGACGCCTTCGAGCGGGCCGTGGCCGCCGCCCGGGGCAAGGGGCAGACGGTCCGCCTGGGGGTCGCCGACGGGCTGGGGGACGTGGTGGCCCGGCTTCTGTCGCAAGTGCAGGGGTCGCGGCTGCGGGTCGCGCCGATGTGCACGGCCGAACAGATCATCTCCATCATGGACGGAACCCTCCAGGCCGGGCTCGGGTACGCCCCCGGCTCGCTGCCCAGGGGCGTGGCCCGGATGCTCGTCCAGCGGGCCCAGGTGCTCGCCCTGCTCCCCCGCGATCACCGGCTGGCCTCGGTCGAGCGGCTGCGGCTCGCCGATCTGGCGACGGAGCCGCTCGTCATGCCGGAGTCCGACGCGGTGGCGGGTGCGCGCCGGTTCCTCGAAGGGTTCGTCCGGCTCGGCCTGCATCCCCGGCTCGGCCCTGGGGCGCCCACCCATGACGCGGCCGTCGCCATGGTCGAGTCGGGCGCCGGCTACACGCTCTGCGTGCGCGGCGGCCTTCCGGTGCCGGAACGCCTCACCTTCATCCCCGTCGCCGAGGAGATTCCGCCCCTTGAGGTGGTGTTCCTCTGGAACCGGCAGGCCGACGTGGATGATCTCGTGCACGCGGCCCGGCATCTCGCGCGCTCTGGATAGCGCTATTATCTAGCGATGCGCGTTTCGGAGCTGAGTGTCGAGTCCGGTGTGGCGATCGCGACGATCAAGTACTACCTCCGCGAGGGCCTGCTGCACCAGGGCCGGCAGCTCGCGGCCACCAGAGCCGACTACGACGACTCCCACCTGCGCAGACTCCGCCTGATCAGGGCGCTGCTCGAAGTGGGCCGGCTGCCCGTCGCCGCCATCAAGCAGGTCATCGAGGCGGTGGACGACGAGTCGCTCTCGGTGCACCGCATGCTGGGCACCGCCCAGTACGCCCTGGGCCCCACCATCGAGCCGGAGCCCGGCGAGGAGTGGGACGCGGCGCGCGGCCAGGTCGACCTGCTCATCGAGGAGCTGGGCTGGGACGTCGCCGCCACCGCTCCCGCCCGGGACGAGCTGACCCAGACCGTCGTCCGGTTGGGCCAGCTGGGCTTGTCGAGCGACCTGAGGGTCTACGCCCAGACGGCTCAGCGGCTCGTGGCCGAGGTGGAGATGGACACGGTGCCGTTCGACGGGCCGCGCGAGGCCGCCGTCGAGGCGCTGGTGCTGGGCACGGTCCTGTACGGCAGGGCCTTCGACGCCCTGCGCCGCCTGGCCCACGAGTCGGAGTCGGCGCGCCGGGTCGGCGGCGTTCCGGAAAGCCTGAGCGGCCCGGAAGATCTGCGCGTCGCGGACGATCTGAGCGGGCGCGTGGATGGAAGCGATCAGCCGGGGTAGGCGCGGGCGGATGTTCGACGACTTCGTGACCGACCGGATCGACGTGGGCCAGGCCGAGCTGGCCGATCACGAGCCGTACTCCAAGCGCGCGATGGCCGGGGACATGGTCGCGCTGATGCGCTCGCTCGGCCACGAGCGGTTCGCCGTCGTCGGTCACGATCGCGGGGCGTATGTGGCCCAGCGGCTGGCGTTCGACCATGCCGACGCGGTCACGCATCTCGTCGTGCTCGACAGTGTGCCCATCGGTGAGGCACTCGCCCGTTGTGACGCCGGCTTCGCCGCCAGGTGGTGGCACTGGTTCTTCCTCGGCCAGACCGCCAAACCGGCGGAACGCGTGATCAACGCCGACCCCGACGCCTGGTACGGCGCCGGGCCCGAGCAGATGGGCGCCGAGGCGTACGAGGACTTCCGCCGGGCGATCCACGACCCCGAGGTCGTACACGCGATGTGCGAGGACTACCGGGCGGGCCTGGGCGTCGACCGGGCGGCCGACGACGCGGACCGGGCCGCCGGGCGGCGCGTCGCCTGCCCGGTGCTCTTCCTCTGGGCGACAAGGGATGACATGGAGGATCTGTACGGCGACCCGCTGGCGGTCTGGCGCGCGTGGGCGACCGACGTGCGCGGTCACGCGCTGGACAGCGGCCACCATCTGGCCGAGGACGTCCCGGACGAGCTGGCCAAGGCCATCCGCTGTTTCGTGGCCGGCGCGTAAGCGCTCAGTCGGTCACGGCCACCGGGCGTTTCAGCAGCCACAGGGCGGCCCGTTGCAGCAGCGTGCGGTGGATCTCGTTCTCGTAGGACCTGACGTCGTGCCCCAGCGCGTCGTACACGACCCGCCCCCGCCGCACCGGCCGCGCCCACACCAGCGGCTGCCCGCCGGCCGACGACGCGAGCGGCTCCACGTCCGGCAGCACGTCGAGGTCGCTGTAGACCTCGTCCACCAGGTCGAAGTCGCGCAGCCCCTCGACGATGGGGTGGTCGCCGTGCACGCGTACCCCGGTCCAGCCCAGCGGCGGGTGGTGGGACTTGGGCCAGGTCCAGCAGCCGCCCAGCACGCGCGGCCACCCCTGCCAGTCGTCGAAGCAGATGGACGCCGAGTGCATGCACAGCAGCCCGCCGCCCCGGTCGAGGTGGTCGAGCAGGGTGGTGCGGGCCTCGGCGGGCAGTTCGAAGCGCCACTCGTCACGCAGGTCGGCGAAGCGGTCGAGGCCCATCTGCCAGCGCAGCGCGTTGACGGTGATGAGCTGGACCTCCGACGGCTCGCTCAGCGCGCCCGCGATGTCCTCGGTGATCTCGGATTCGATCCCCACCCCGGCGAGTACTTCGGCGAGTGCCGCCGACGTGGCCTCGAAGTCATGGAACAGGCCTCCCGAAAGAATCAGATTTCTCGCCACGTCCCAACCTCATCATGCTTGTCGCGGCATTTCTACCCGCGGACCCGGCGGACAAGCTCTCACGGATATGGACCGCCTGACGACCTATAGTCACCCTCATGGATCTGGGCATCAAGGGCAAGGTCGCGTTGGTCACCGGAGGCAGCGCGGGCATCGGTCTCGCCGCGGCCAAGAGCCTGGCGCGAGAGGGCTGTGCCGTCTGCGTCAGCGCGCGCAATCCGGAACGACTGGCCGACGCGGTGGTCGAGCTGCAGGAGTTCGGCGGCGTGGTGCACGCCGTGCTCGCGGACGTGGAGGATCACGACGCCGCGGTGCGGGTGGTCGCCGAGACGCGGGACGTGCTCGGCCCTGTGGACATCCTGGTGGCCAACGCGGGCGGACCGCCTCCGGGCCGGTTCGTGGACGCCGGCCTGGGCGACTGGGACGTCGCGGTGCAGCGCAACCTGCTCGGCACGGTACGCCTGCTCTATGCCGTGCTGCCGGAGATGCGCGCCCGCGGCTGGGGCCGCATCGTCACGATCACCAGCGGGTCGGTGCGCCAGGCGATCGACGGCCTGGCCCTGTCGAACGCGACCCGCTCCGCCGTGGCCGGGATCGTACGCACGCTGGCCCGCGAGGTCGGCGGCGACGGGGTGCTGGTCAACAACGTGCTGCCCGGCCCGATCGACACCGAGCGGCTGCGTGAGCTGGCCGGCGGCGACGAGGGCCTGGCCGCGCGGGGCGGCGGGGTGCCGGTGGGGCGCGTCGGGCGTCCCGAGGAGGTGGGGGACGTGGTGGCGTTCCTGGCCAGCGAGCGGGCCTCGTTCGTGAACGGGATCTCGATGCTGGTCGACGGGGGCGAGAGCCGCGTCATCGCCTGACCGCGACGCTGGTCGACGGCCGAAAGAGCCGCGTCATCGCCTGATCAGGGTCGCGACGATCGCGGCGGCCCACGCGTCGGCCGGCTGCCGCGGGTCGGCGAAGAAGGCCAGGTGGGCGCGGTGGAAGCAGGCGCCCATCAGCAGCGAGGCGGCGGCGCCGGCGTCCATCGCGCCGTCCAGCCTGCCGCCCTCCTGCTCGGCCCGCAGGATCTCGGCGAGCACCTCGATCGGCTTGTGCGGGCCGGTGCCGGTCGTGGCCAGCATGCTCCTGAACCCGCCCAGCAGCGACGGATCGGACATCATCCCTGAGCCGATGGCGGCCGCCCGGCCGTAGAAGTCGAGGGCCGCCAGCGCGAACTCGGTGAGGTTGGCCGCCAGGTCGCCCTGCCCGACGCGCCCGCGCAGCGCGGCCAGCGCCGGGGCGAGCGCGGGCAGCCGTTCGAGCAGCACCGCCAGGATCAGCGCCTCCTTCCCCGGAAAGTGCTTGTAGAGCAGCGCCTCGGAGCAGCCCGCCTGCGACGCGATGCGTTTCGTCGTCGCCCCGGCCATGCCGAACTCGTGAATGGCCTGCTCAGCGGCATCGATGATGCGATCGCGCGTGTTCATGGGCGCATCTTAGTAGTGAGCGCTCACTGACTTGGCAGAACATGACATCCTTCCTTAAGGGACATAAGTGGGGAAGGTAGGGCCATGGACAAGCCGGTCATCGTGACGGTGGACGACGACCCGGGTGTTTCGCGGGCGGTCGCGCGCGACCTGAGGCGCCGGTACGGCCAGCAGTACAGGATCGTCCGGGCGGAGGCCGCCGACCAGGGCATGGAGGCGGTGAAGGAGATGCGGCTGCGCGGCGACGACGTGGCCGCGATCTTGGCGGACTACCGGATGCCGCAGATGAACGGGGTGCAGTTCCTTGAGGCGGCGATGGACATGTATCCATATGCCCGCCGGGTGCTGCTGACCGCCTACGCGGACACGGACGCCGCGATCCAGGCGATCAATGTGGTGGACCTCGACCACTATCTGCTCAAGCCGTGGGATCCGCCGGAGGAGAAGTTCTATCCGGTGATCGACGGTCAGCTGGACGCCTGGCACCGTACCGAGCGCATCGAGGTGGCCGAGCTGCGCGTGGTGGGCGACCGCTGGTCGGCGCCGTCGTACAAGGTGCGGGAGTTCCTGGCCCGCAGCCACGTGCCGTACCAGTGGCTGCTGGCCGAGGACCCGGAGGGCGCGGAGCTCGTCGCGGCGGTCGGCGCGGACTGCCGCCTGCCGCTGGTGGTCACCGCCGACGGCGTGTCGATGCAGTCGCCCGACCAGGCCTCGCTCGCCTCGGCCGTGGGCCTGTCGACCACGCCGGCGACCGACTTCTACGACCTGATCGTGATCGGCGGCGGCCCGGCCGGGCTGGGCGCGGCGGTCTACGGCGCCTCCGAGGGGCTCAACACCGTGCTCATCGAGGCGCACGCCTCCGGCGGGCAGGCGGGTCAGAGCTCCAGGATCGAGAACTACCTGGGCTTCCCCGACGGCGTCTCCGGCCAGCAGCTGACCGACCGGGCGCGCAGGCAGGCCCTGAAGTTCGGGGCCGAGTTGCTGAGCGCGCAGAAGGTCAGCCATCTGGAGCCGCGCGGCCAGGCCAGGGTGGTCGGGTTCAAGGAGGGCGGCGAGATCGCCGCGCACGCGGTGATCCTGGCGACCGGCGTCACCTATCGCCGCCTGGAGGCGCCCGGCCTGGACGACTTCGTCGGCCGGGGCGTCTTCTACGGCGCGGCGCTGACCGAGGCGCCCTCCTGCAAGGACAACGAGGTCTACATCGTCGGCGCGGCCAACTCGGCCGGTCAGGCGGCGGTCTACCTGGCGGGATTTGCGAGCAAGGTTCATTTGTTGGTGAGAGGTGACGGTTTGGAGAAGTCCATGTCGCACTACCTCATCGAGCAGATCAACGCGCTCCCGAACATCGAGGTGCACTACCAGACGCAGATCACCAGCGCCGCCGGTGACGGGCACCTGGAGCGCCTCACGCTCTCGACGAAGGGCGAGGAGTCGGTGGCCGAGACGCAGTGGCTGTTCGTGTTCATCGGCGCCGAGCCCTTCACCTCCTGGCTCGGCGACACGATCGAACGCGACGGCAAGGGGTTCGTGCTGACCGGGCCGGACCTGGTGCAGGGCGGCAAGCGGCCACGCAACTGGACGCTCAGGCGCGAGCCGTACTTCCTGGAGACGAACGTGCCGGGAGTGCTCGCGGCGGGCGACGTGCGGGCCGAGTCGATCAAGCGGGTGGCCTCCGCCGTCGGCGAAGGCGCGATGGCAGTCGCGCTCGTGCATCGTTACCTGGAGAAGCAATGACGATCGACATCGACGAACTCCGCAAGCTCTTCCTGTTCGAGCGCCTGACGGACCACCAGCTCACCAAGCTGGCCCTCAGCGGCCAGATGCGCAACTACGCCCAGGACGAGATCATCATCCAGCAGGGCGACCCGGCGGAGTGCTTCGCCGTGCTGGTCGAGGGCGAGATCCAGATGATCCAGGAGACGGTCACGGCCGGGACAGTCGCCATGCCGCGCAGCGCCCAGCCGGGTGTCTACGGCGGGGCCACCAGCGCCTATCTCGGCGCCCGGGCCCCGGAGCGCTACCAGCACAGCCTGCGGGCCACGGCGCCCTCCCGGATGTTCCTGCTGCCGGCCAGGAAGTTCGCGCACATCGTGGCCGAGTGGTTCCCGATGGCGATGCACCTGCTCGACGGCATGATGTCGGGCGGTCGCATGCAGCGGGAGGTCATCGACCGGCGCCAGCGGCTGACCGCGCTCGGCACGATCACCGCCGGGCTCACCCACGAGCTGAACAACCCGTCGGCGGCGGCCGTACGGGCGGTGAGCGAGCTGCGCAAGCTCATCAGGACCTCCCGCGTGCAGCTGGCCCAGCTCGCCGAGGACGGCATCCCGCCGGAGCGGCTGCGGGCCCTGATCGACATGCAGGAGCAGTGCACCGCCGCCGTCGGCAACCTGCCGCCGCGCTCGCCGATGGAGATCTCCGACGCGGAGGACGACCTGGGCGAGGCTCTGGAGGAGCTCGGCGTGGACGACGCGTGGGAGCTGGCCCCGGCGCTGGTCAACGCCGGATTCAGCCGCGTACACCTGGAGAAGGTGCATAAGAAGGTGGGCCAGGAGCACGCGGGCGCCGCGGTGCACTGGCTGGCCGAGGCGGTCGAGATCTCGCAGATGCTCGGTGAGGTGACCGAGGCGACCGAGCGGATCACCTCGCTGCTCGCCTCGGCCAAGCAGTACTCCCAGATGGACCGCGCGCCGTTCCAGGTCTGCGACGTGCACGACCTGCTCGACAGTACGATCGCCATCTTCCGCGGCAAGATCCCGCCCGGCATCACCGTGGTCACCGACTACGATCGGACGCTGCCGCCCATACCCGCCTACGCGGGCGAGCTCAACCAGGTGTGGACGAACCTCATTCACAACGCGCTCGACGCGATGGACGGGGAGGGCACGCTGACCATCCGCACCGCGTACGACGAGGACGAGGCGATCATCGAGATCGGCGACACTGGCCCCGGGGTACCGGACGCGATCAAGGACCGGATCTTCGAGCCGTTCTTCACCACGAAGACCGTCGGCCAGGGCACCGGCCTCGGGCTGGACATCTCCTACCGGATCGTGGCCGGCCGGCACGGCGGCGAGCTCAAGGCGCGGTCGACGCCCGGCGACACGTGGTTCGAGGTACGGCTGCCGCTGCGCGAGGCCTCGGCCGCCGCGTCTCCGGCCGCGTAAGGAAACCGCACAAGGTGCCACAGGCTTGGCACCAAAGGCGTGGGAACTGTCACATTCGCGTCTCGTGTCAGGGTCATGTCTCCTGGAAAAGGGATTCATGTGCCCATCACACGCTGGACCAGCCAAGTCCTGCCCGCGATGCTCGACGACCTCAGGACGGTCGTCGAGCTGGAGACCCACAGCTACGACAAGGCCATGCTCACCCGAGGGCTGAGCGCCGTCCGCGCCCTGGTGGAGGAGCGGCTCGGCGTGCCGGACCAGGCGGTCGCGCACGACGGCGGCCAGTACGGCGACGTCCTGGAGCTGACCTATCGGGGCACCGCCCCCGGCACCGTGCTCATGCTCTGCCACTACGACACCGTCTGGCCGACGGGGACGCTCGCGGATTGGCCGTTCACCATGGCGGACGGAAGGATCACCGGGCCGGGCGTGTTCGACATGAAGACCGGGCTCGTGCAGTCGGTCTGGGCGCTCAGGGGCCTGCGCGAGCTCGGTCTGCCGCATCCGAGCCTGACCTACCTGTTCAACGGTGACGAGGAGGTCGGCAGCCCGTTCTCCCGGCGGCACATCGAGGCCGCCAGTGCGGACGCGCTGGCCAGTCTGGTCTTCGAGGCGTCGCTGGACGGCCTGCTCAAGACGGCCCGCAAGGGCGTCGGGAAGTTCGAGGTGGCGGTCAAGGGCGTCGAGGCGCATGCCGGGCTCGACCCCGACTCCGGCGCGAGCGCCATCCACGCGCTGGCCGAGCTCGTCACCCACCTCGCCGGATCCGACGCGCGGGAGCTCGGGACCACCCTGAACGTCGGGCTGATCAGCGGCGGCACCGGGCGCAACGTCGCGGCGGGCCGGGCCACCTGCGGTATCGACGTCCGGGTCGCGCGGGCGCCGGAGATGGAGCGCATGAACGAGGTGTTCGCCGGCCTGCGCGCCTCCGACCCGCGCGTGACGGTCACGGTCACCGGCGACTGGAACCGGCCGCCGATGACGCCCAACCCGCCGTCGCGCCGGCTGTTCAAGGAGGCGCGGGCGGTCGCGGCCGGGTTCGGCTTGGAGCTGAAGGAGGCGGCGGTCGGCGGGGCCAGTGACGGCAACTTCGTCTCCGCGCTGGGCCGGCCGGTGCTCGACGGCATGGGCGCGGTCGGCGGCGGCGCGCACGCGCGGCACGAGCACGTGCTGATCGAGCACATTCCCGAGCGGACCGCCCTGACGATGGGGCTGCTCACCGCCCTCGCCTAGGAAACGGGGCCCGTGGTACTCTCCCAAGCGAGCGCTTGGTTTACCATTGAGGGGCCGCCGCATGAAGTTCTCGACCTTCCACCTCTTCCACCGGTTCGACGGGCAGAGCTTCAAGGACGTCTACGACTACCACCTGGAGCTCATCGAGCTGGCCGAGGAACTGGGGTTCGACGGGGTACGGCTGGCCGAGCACCACTTCCGCGACTACGGCGTCGCGCCGAACCTGTTCACCATGCTCGCCCACGCGGCCGCCCGCACCTCGCGCATCCGCCTGGGCACGGGCATCGTGGTGCTGCCCCTGCACAACCCGATCCACGTGGCCGAGGAGGCCGCGCTGGTGGACGTGCTCTCGGGCGGCCGGCTGGATCTCGGGATCGGACGCGGCTACCAGAGCTTCGAGTTCGAGGGCTTCGGCATCGACCTGGCCGAGGCCCGCGACCGGTTCAACGAGGCGCTGGAGGTGATCCTGGGCCTGTGGACCCAGGAGACGTACCAGCACGAGGGCAAGTTCTACAAGACCGGCGCCGAGGTCTCGCTGACGCCGCGCCCCCTCCAGGCGCCGCACCCGCCGATCCACGTGGCCGCCGTCTCCCCCGAGACCGTCACCATGTACGGCGAGCGCGGGCTGCCCATCCTGGCCGACCCGGCGGCGACGTTCCGCAAGGTCGTCAAGGCGGCCGAGACCTGGCAGGAGACGGCCGCCCAGGCGGGGCACGCGAACGGGACCGAGCTGGTGGTGGCGCGCAGCGTCTACGTGGCGCCGACGGTCGAACAGGCCCGCGAGGACCAGGCCAGGTTCGAGGCGTCGTTCGACCGGTCGCGGATCTTCAACGAGCGCAGCGCGCCGATCGACCCGAAGACGGGCAAGGCCGCGCAGGGCTTCGAGTTCTACCAGGACCGCTACCTCAAGGGCGGCTCCGTGTCGGCCGACTTCCGCTGGGAGCAGCTGGAGGTGATCGGCGACCCGGCGCGGGTCATCGACCAGATCTCGCTGCTGCGGGACGCCGGGTTCGCCAACCTGCTCTGCGACTTCGGCAGCACCCGGCCGATGCCGCTGGAGGAGATGAAGAAGGTCATGCGGTTCTTCGCCGCCGAGGTCATGCCCGCGTTCCACTGACGTTCCCAGGAGCTGCGATGATCCACAGCCTGTCGCTGTCCGACGTACTCGCCGAGCACGCGCGCAGCCGCCCCCAGGTGACGGCGGTGGTGGACGGGGAGGTGCGGCTCACCTACCCCGAGCTGGACGACCGGGTCAGCCGCCTCGCGGACGCCCTCGCCGGCGCGGGCGTGACGGCCGGCGAACGCGTGCTCTGGCTCGGCCAGAACGCGCACGCGGTGCTGGAGCTGCTGCTGGCCTGCTCGCGGCTGGGGGCGATCTTCTGCCCGGCCAACTGGCGGCAGTCGGCGGACGAGCTGCGCTTCGTGGTCGAGGATCTGACGCCGCGCGTGATCGTACGGGAGGCGTCCGACTCCACCATGGCCCTGAGCGAGGGCACGGCGCTCTGGGTGGAGGCCGGGCCCGGCTACGAGCGGCTGGTCGAGAGTGGCACCGCCAGGGACTTCCCGCCCGTCGAGGACACCGAGCCGGCGCTGGCCCTCTATACCGCCGCCTTCGACGGCCGCCCCAACGCGGCGCTCCTCAGCAGCGCGGCCCTGCTGGCCCACGGCGCGTCCCTGCTCATGGTGCGCCAGATGGAGCCCGGCTTCACCTTCCTCAACAACGGGCCGCTCTTCCACGTCGGCACGATGATGTTCTGCCTGGCCACCCTCCAGATCGGCGGCACGAACGTCTTCACCCCCGCCTTCGACGCCGAGGAGGTCTGCCGCCTGATCGACGCCGAGCGGGTCACGCAGGCGTTCCTGTTCGGCCCGATGATCGACGCCGTGACGAAGGCGAACACCGGCGGCAAGTACGACCTGTCGTCCCTGAGGTTCGTCTCGCACTCCGCGGAGTGGGACGCGATGATCACCGTGGACGACTCCCCCTGGTGCCGGTCCAAGATGGGCGGATACGGGCAGACGGAGGTCGGCGGCATGCTCACCTTCCTGGGCCTGGCTCCGGGCGCCGCCGGCTTCGCCGGTCGCCCGTCGCCGCTGGTCCAGGTCCGCATCCTGGCCCCCGACGGCGCCGAGCTGCCGACGGGTGAGGTGGGCGAGATCTGCGCCCGCGGCAAGACCCTCTTTTCCGGATATTTCGCCCGTCCCGACTTAAATGCGTCTAAGTCGGCGTACGGCTGGCATCACACCGGCGACCTCGGCCGTCGCGAGCCCGACGGCACGATCACCTTCATCGGCCCCCGGCTGCGCATGATCAAGTCCGGCGCCGAGAACGTCTACCCGGCCGAGGTCGAACGCGCGCTCAAGGCCCACCCGGCCGTCGCCGACGCCGCGGTGATCGGCGTGCCGGACGCCACCTGGCACCAGGCGGTCAAGGCGGTGGTGGCGCTCAAGGAGGGCGCCGCAGCCACGGCCGACGACCTCATCGAGCACGTCAAGAGCGCTCTCGCCTCCTACAAGAAGCCGCGCGAGGTGGCGTTCGTCGACGCGATCCCCAAGCGCGGTTTCACCCCGGACTACGACGCCCTGGACGCCGCTCATGGCGGCGGCAACTATCCGGGCACCTGACGGTTCACAGGCGCAGGCCCTCTTCCAGATGGGCGAGGGCCTTGTCGATCTCGGCGGGCCCGTCCATCTCGGGGTCCTTCACCCAGTCGAACCAGACCGCGAACATCACGCCGGTGATCGCCCCCGTGATGTTGCGGATCTCCGGATCGGACGCGTCCCGCCCCGCCCGCCTGGCCAGGATCTCCTGCATGGACCTGAGCGTCCCGGAGACGTTCGTCAGACTCGCCGCCCACAGCTCGGGCACGGTGAACATGAGCTTCTCCCGCTCCACCCCTTCGGCGAGCTCCTCGGCCGTCTGAGCCGCCGTCACCTCCCGCAGGGCGACGCGGACCGCGCGTATCGGGTGCAGATCGGCCGGAGCGGCGTCCAGGGCTTCGGCGAAGGCCGGGAACTGGTCGACGAACACCAGCTCCTCCTTCGAGGCGAAGTAGCGGAACACCGTGCTGGGCGCGACCTCCGCCGCCTCGGCGATCTGCTCGACCGTGGTCGCGCTGTAGCCCTGCTCGCGGAACAGCCGCAGCGCCTCCTTCTGGATCAGCGCCCGCGTCTTGGCCTTCTTCCGCTCGCGCAGTCCCTGGGCCGGTCGATCGCTCATGTCGTCGATTGTCGGGGTTGCGGCACAGGCCCGTCCACTCACAAGATCCCAAATTTCGCTATACAACTCTCAAATCGGAGTCTACTCTCAAAATATGCGACTTCCCATGGAGAGAACGTCCGGCTGCCCCTTCGACCCCCCTCCCGAGCTGGCGAAGCTGCCGCCGATGGCGCGTCTGGACTACCCGGACGGGCACGCGGGCTGGCTCGCGACGGGCTACGAGGCCGCGCGGGCCGTGCTGAGCGATCCCCGATTCAGCGCCCGCCAGGAGCTCAAGCACAGCCCGGTGCGCCTGACCTCGCAGTTCGGCCAGGACCGGCCCGCTCCGCCCGGCATGTTCGTGACGACCGACCCGCCCGTGCACACCCGCTACCGCCGCCTGCTCACCGGCCAGTTCACGGTCCGCAGGATGCGGCTGCTCGAACCGCGGATCGAGCAGATCACCGCCGACCACCTCGACGCCATGGCCGCGGCGGGGCCGCCCGTGGACCTGGTGCGGGCGTACGCGCTGCCGATCCCGTCCCTGGTCATCTGCGAGCTGCTCGGCGTGCCGTACGAGGACCACGACTTCTTCCAGGAGCAGACCGCGCGGCTGGTCGCGATCGACGAGGAGGGCGCATCGGAGCTGGCGGCGCTCGCCGGCTATCTGGGCGAGCTGGTACGACGCAAGCGCGCCGAGCCCGGCGACGACCTGATCAGCGGCCTGACCGGCGACCTCGACGACGAGGAGCTGGCGAACCTCGCGCTCGTCCTGCTCGTCGCCGGCCACGAGACCACCGCGAACATGCTGGGCCTGGGCGTCTTCGCGCTGCTGGAACACCCGGAGCAGCGAGCCCTGTTCAGCGGCGAGAGCACGGGCGCAGGCTCGGTCGATGGCGCGGGCGGAGGTGAGGGCGAAGGCACGGGCGCGGTCGAGGGTGCGGTCGAGGAGCTGATGCGCTGGCTGTCGATCCTGCACGCGGGCGGGCCGAGCCGTGTCGCGCTGGAGGACGTGGAGGTGGCGGGCGAGCTGGTCAGGAAGGGCGAGACGGTCGCGCTGTCGCTGCCGGCGATCAACCGGGACCCGAGCCAGTTCACCGATCCGGACGAGCTGCGGCTCGGCCGGGCGGACGCGCGGCGGCACCTGGCCTTCGGGCACGGCGTGCACCAGTGCCTGGGGCAGCAGCTGGCCAGGATCGAGATGCGGATCGGCTACCGCCGGCTCTTCGAACGCTTCCCCGGCCTGCGGCTGGCCGTGCCCGCCTCCGAGGTGCCGCTGAAGGAGCGCGCGGCGGTCTACGGCGTCGAGGCTCTGCCTGTCACGTGGTGACCGGGCTCAGAGGATCGCCAGCGGGTTGAGCGGGCTCCCGGTCCCACCCTCGATCTTGAGCGGGGCCGCGACGAACACGAACTCCGTACGGCCCGCCGCGCTCAGCTCCTCCAGCCAGAGCAGCTCGATCAGGTGGATGCCGTGGCGGTGGAGCAGGATGAGGTGGAGATCGTCGTCGAGCGCCTCGTCGGCGAGCTGGTGGGCGTTCAGCCCGCCGATCGCGGCGTTGTCGGCGGCCACCACCGAGACGTCCCGCTCGGCCAGCCAGCGCCCGGCCTCGGCCGACAGTCCCGGCTGTCCCGACCAGTACTCCTCACGCGAGCGCTGCCACACGGCGGGCCAGCCGGTACGGATCACCGCGACGTCACCCGCGCGCGGCACGGCGATCTCCGCCAGCAGCTCCGCCGAGATACGGAAGTCGGCGGGCAGGTGGTCGAGCCCCAGGTGGCGGGGCACGTCGAACAGGACTCCCCGCGCGACGACCCCGCCCACCTGCTCGATGCCGCACCGGGTGGCGCCGTAGGAGCGTACGCGCGCGGCGGGGTGGCCGTTGTAGAGCTCCTCGCCCGACCACATGTGGCAGAGCGCGTCCATGTGCGTGGTCGTGCCGTGGTGGGTGACGATCAGCGCGTCATCGGCCATCCGCAGCCCGGGGCCCACCGGCCGGGCGCCGGCCGCGTAGTCGCCACCGTCGACCGACATGAAGTGCTGCGGCAGCGGGCGGCCCTTCAGGTGGGGCACGGTGCCGGGCGCGGGCGAGGAGGTGGCACCCCTGATCGGCATGGACAGGCTGAGAACTTGGCCGGTCCGCGCAGTGGCCAATCCGGCCAGTACCAAGTTGCCAGTGAGCAGATTGAGCGTGCCCCGTTGATCCTCTGGGCCGAAACGTCCCCAATTGTTAGGCTCGGCAGCCAAGTACGTGCTCCCTTCCTGTCGGAGGTCTTGATGCACTGCGATCCCCGGTTCTCCCGCGTGCGCGAGGCGTTCGACCGCCATTTCGCCGATGGCCTCGAGCTGGGGGCCGCCTTCGCCGTCTACCTCGACGGCGAGCTGGTCGTGGACCTGTGGGACGGCGTGGCCGACCGCCGCACGGAACGGCCGTGGGAGGAGGACACCCCCGCCTTCGCCTACTCGTGCACCAAGGCGATCACCGCGACCGTGCTGCTCCAGCTGGCCGAGCGGGGACAGGTGGACGTGGCCGCGCCGGTGGCGGAGGTCTGGCCGGAGTTCGGCGTGCGGGCCAAGCAGCGCGTCACCGTCGAACACCTGCTCAGTCACCAGGCGGGGCTGCCCGCGCTGGACGAGCGGGTGCCGGTGGCGGAGTTCGAGGACCAGCCCGCGATCGCGGCGCGCCTGGCCGGGCAGCGGCCGATCTGGCGGCCCGGGTCGGCGCACGGGTATCACGCTCTGACGTACGGCTTCCTGGTGGGCGAGGTCGTGCGCCGGGTGACGGGCAAGTCGGTGGGTGAGCTGGTGGCGGCGGAGATCTCCGGGCCGCTCGGCCTCGACCTGTGGGTCGGCGCGCCCGACGACGTGATCACCAGGGCCGCCCGGCTGACGGCGGAGCCCCCGCCCGGCAGCGAGAGCGGCCAGCGCGTGCCCACGGCCGAGACCCCGCCCCGTACGCCCATCGGGCCGCCGAAGGATCCGATCGCCGCGATCGCCATGGCCGCCGCGGACCCGAACAGCCTGATGAACCGCACCATGGGCAACCCGCGCATGCAGGACCTGCCGGGCGGGGCCAACAACCCGGTGATGCTGCGTGCCGGGTGGCCCGCCGTGGGGCTCGTCGCGACGGCCAGGTCCCTGGCGGCGTTCTACCGCTCGCTGCTCGGCGGCGACCTGCTGCGGCCGGAGACGCTGGCGGACGCGATCCGTCCCCGGGCGTCGGGGCCCGATCAGGTCCTGTTGCTGGAGAGCGCGTTCGGGCTGGGCTTCATGCGGCCCGCCATGTCGTTCTTCGTGCCGTCCGTGACCGCGTTCGGGCATACCGGTGTGGGCGGGTCCATCGGCCTGGCCGACCCCAAGTACGGCGTGGCCGCCGGATATGTCATGAACAAGATGGCCGACGTCTTCGCCGGCAACCAGCGGGCGATCCGCCTCATGGAGGCCGTCTACCGATCCCTGTGATCGCCTCGGCTTCATCGGGGTCGTGCTTCGCGTCATGCGTCGGGTCGTCACTGCATCGTCACGCCGCCGCTGACCGACAGCGTCTGGCCGGTGATGTAGGCGGCGCGTTCCGTACACAGGTAGGCGACCAGGCCCGCCACGTCGGCGGGCGTGCCGAGGCGGCGGAGCGGGACGGTCCTGACGATCTTGTCGACCAGTCCGGGCTCGGCCGCCGAGACGCGCCGGAGCATCGGGGTGTCGGTGGGTCCCGGGCAGACCACGTTGGCGGTGACGTGCGCCCTGGCCGCCTCGCGGGCGAGCGTCTTGGCCAGGCCGAACAGCCCCGCCTTGGTGGCCGCGTAGGCGCCCTCGCCGCCGGAGCCCGCCCTGGCGCCGTCCGACGAGATGAACACCAGCCGCCCCCACCCGCGCTCGATCATGCCCGGCAGCATCAGCTTGGTCAGCAGCATCGGGCCGCGCAGGTTGACCTGCCACATGAGATCCCAGTTCGCCGGGTCACCGGCGATGAACGGCTCGACGATCGACACCCCGGCGTTGTGCACGAGGATGTCGACCGGCCCAGCCGCGTCACAGAACCGCTCGATGGAGGAGGGCGAGGCGAGGTCGACGGCAAGGGCGGTGGCCCCCGGCAGCCCTGCGGTCTCGGCCCCCCGCAGCCCCGCGGCGACTTTCTCGGCCCCCGGCAGGTCCACGTCCGCGACCACCACCCGGGCGCCCAGTGCGGCGAGGTCCGCGGCGATCGCCGCGCCGATCGCGCCCGCTCCCCCGGTCACGACGGCCACTCGCCCGTCGAGCCGCATCCCCTCCATCACCGCTCGCCGCCCGCCTTCCACTCCTCGACCAGCTCGGCCGCGGTGGTGCGGGCGGCCAGGAGGGGGATCGTGTGTTTCAGTACGGCCAGCGCGTACCCGTCCGGTACGCCCGCGACGGCGTCGGTCACCACGGTGACCCGGTAGCCGAGGTTCACCGCCTCCAGGGCCAGCCCGGGGATGCCCAGGTTGAGCGAGAGCCCGACGGCCACCACGTGCGTGATGTCCAGCGAGCGCAGTGTCATGTCGAGCGAGGTCCCGGTGAACGGGGAGAACCCGTGGTGGCGCCGGCTCTCCAGATCCGCGTCGGCCAGCAGCTCGGGCAGCACCTCCACGGCCGGCGTGCCCTCCAGCATGTGGCCGGGGTCCTTGAGCAGGGCGGTGATGAACGGGCTGTTGTGAGTGTGGGAGCCGGCCCGGTCGGCGCGGAAGGCGGCGGTGCAGTGGATCACGGGGAGGCCGGCCGCCCTGGCCGCCTGGAGTACGGAGACGGCGTTGCGTACGACGCCACGCTGCTGGCACGCGACCACCAGGTCCGGAAATTTCGTTAGATCGCCGACGACGCCCCGCTGCATCTCCATGACCAGCACGGCCGTACGATCCATGCGAAGCCTCCACTTAGCCGAGCGCTTGCTTGGCTTCGAACATATCACCCGGGCCTCGGAGCCATAATCCCCTGACATCTGGCGAAATATCTGGAGTCGTGACAACCGGAACCCCGGATGAGACCGTCGAACGAGAGACGGCTGCGCTATGGGGGTTCACCTTGGTCCCTGGTTACCGAGAAGTACGCCAGCTCGGCGCGGGGCACACGGGCCGCGTGTTCCTCGCCACCTACCAGGCCACCGGAGCCTACGTCGCGATCAAATACCTGAACGCGACCCTGCGCCGGGACACCGAGTTCATGGACCGCTTCAGGGTGGACGCCCCCTCGCTCGTCGAGCTCGACGACCCGAACGTGGTCCAGCTCTATGAGTTCGTGGAGACCCCGACCAGGGCCGCGGTGGTGATGGAGCTGGTCGACGGGGTGTCGCTGCGGACGATCCTGGCCGAGCACGGCAGGACCAGCCCGGAGGCGGCGCTGGCGGTGTTGAAGAGCACGCTCCTGGCCCTGGCCGCGGCCCACGACAAGGGCGTACCCCATCGGGACGTCAAACCGGAGAACCTGCTGATCCAGGCGGACGGCACGGGCAAACTGACCGACTTCGGGGTGGTGGTGCACGCCGAGGAGCCGGGGGTGCCGGCGGGCAGCCCGCCGTACATGTCGCCCGAGCTGTGGACGCAGGGGGACGCGGGGCCGCCCGCGGATCTCTACGCGGCGGCGTGCCTGCTGTTCGAGACCGTCAAGGGGCGCCCGCCGTACAAGGCCGAGGACATCCCCTCGCTCCGCGACAAGCACCTGGTCGAGCCGGTGCCGCTGGAGGTCGCCCCCGACTCGCTGCGCGACCTGCTCCGGCGCGGGCTGGCCAAGGATCCGGTGGTCAGGTACGCCTCCGCCCGGCAGTTCGCGGCGGAGCTGGAGGAGGACGCGGTCGCCGGCTACGGGCCCGACTGGGAGAAGCGCGGGCGCCGCCACCTCGGCGAGCTGGCCACGCTCCTCGCGCTCCGCTTTCCCCTGGCCAAGACCGACACGCCGACCGCCACCCTGGGAGCGGTCCGCGGCCGGCGGATCACCGTGCCCAAGCTGCCGCCGCACCTGTGGATCGCGGGCGCGACGGCCGTCGCCGTGCTGATCGCGGTGGTGCTCTCGGACGGGCGGCTGGCCCCCGGCCCGGCGGGCACCGTACTCATGCCGCAGCCGAAGACGTCCGAGCAGCTGGATCCCACCCCGGTCGACGACAAGACCCCGGTCCGCCGGACCTCGGAGACCAGCCGCCCGACGGCCAGGACGTCGACGGCCGTTCCCGTACCGTCGGCCACCCCCTCGGCCCCTCCTCCCACCGCCTCACGGCAACCCTCCCGGGCGCTGCCCAGTCCGGCCGTGCGGTCGGCGGACATCGTCCAGTGGACCGGCTCGGCGGGCGCGGTGCGCGTGGCCGCCGACGGGCGGGGGCCGGTGCGGCTGCGCATCACGTACACGCGGCGCGACGGCGACGGCCAGGCCCGCACGGTGCATCAGGAGACCCGCACGCTCACCGGCCGGACCGCCTACACCGGCGCCGTGGGCCGCGACCTGGGCGCCGTCGGGTGCGGCAAGCAGGCGCACTTCGGCCTCCTGCTGTCGACCGAGCCGGCGGCGGCCAACGGCCCGCAGGTCAGTGAGGTGACCGTGGACGGGCCGCCCTGCCCGGCGCCCAGCCCCTCGCCCTCGACGTCGTCCACTCCCACCCAGGAGCACGCCACTCCGACTCCGACGCCGTCCCAGCCGCCCTTCGCACTGCCCTCCGACCCGCCGCACACCGCCGACGCCCCGGCCTTCGCCTCGCCGAGCGCCGATTCGGCTGCGCCGAACGATTCGCTGACCTCGGAGGAGCCCGTGGCCTCGCTCGCCGAGGAACTCGCCGACTAGGGTTGTCGAGCAACCAAGCGTGCGCTAGCTTGGCTAGCGATGACCTGTGACACCTCCGCCTACTGGGCCGCCTGCAGGCGCGGCGAGCTGGTCGTCCAGCGCTGTACGGCCTGCGATCGGCGGGTCCACCTCCCCGAGGCCGACTGTCCCCGGTGCGGTGGCGACCTCGTCTTCGAGCCGGTCTCCGGCGCGGGCGTGGTGCACACGTACACCGTGGTGCACCGCTCGTTCGCGCCCGGTTACCGGGGCCGCGAGCCGTACGTGCTGGCCTGGGTCGACCTGCCCGAAGGCGCGCGCGTGTTCGGTCAGGTCGTGGAGTGCGCACCGGAGGAGGTCCGCATCGGGATGCCGGTGCGGGTGACGTTCGTGGACGACCTACCGCATTGGAGGCCCGCGTGATCGTTGGCAACGTGCTCATACCCGTGGCCGACCTGGACGAGGCGATCGCCTTCTACGGGCTGCCGGTGAAGTTCCGCGACGGCGACAGGTTCGCCGCGCTGAACGGCGGTGGCGTCACCGTGGCGCTGGCCGGGCCCGCCGAGCATGTCACCACCTCGGCCGCGCCGTCGTTCAAGGTGGACAGCGTACGGCAGGCCGTACCCGATCTGGTGGCGCGCGGCGCCGAAGTGGTGCGCGAGCCCGAGGACGGGCCGCACGAGACGCGGGCCGTGCTGCGCGATCCCTCAGGAAACGTCTTCGTGCTCTATTCCCCCCTCTGACGACGGAGGCACTCCTCATGGCGCGATCACCGTACGGCAACTATGGCCACGCGATCCTGACCGCCGCGGCGATGAGCACCCCCGACCGGGTGGCGCTCACCTACTGCGGCGAGCGGAGCTTCACCTATGACGAGCTGAACAGGACCGTCAACCGGCGCGCGCACGCGCTGCTCGCGGCGGGCGTCACCCCGGGCCGGCGGGTGGCCGCGCTGCTGAACGAGACGCTGCACGTGGCGGAGGTGTACCTGGCGCAGGCCAAGATCGGCGCGGTGACGGCGGCGCTGAACCCGTACTGGCCGGTCGAGACGCTGCGCGCGGTGGTGGAGCAGTCGGGGTGCACGGCGTTCGTGTACGACTCGACCGTGGAGGAGGTGGTCGCGGAGATCAGGCCGTCGCTGCCCGCCATCACCACCTGGATCAACGCGTCCGACCTCTCGGACGGTTCGGAGGAGGAGCCGCCGCTCGGGGGCTTCCACGACGATCCGCTCGCGCTCTACTACACCTCGGGGACGACCGGGCTGCCCAAGCCCGTCGTCCACACGCACGCCTCGTCGCTGGCGACCGCGCAGATCTGGCTCGACGTGCCGCGCGGGCCAGACGCGGTGTTCGGCACGGGCGCGATCATCTGGGGCATCGGCTTCCCGGCCATCGTCGGGCCCGCCCTGTACGCCGGGATGCGGCTGGTGCTGGAGCAGGACTGGGGCCCGGCGAACTTCCTGCGCGTCGTGCCGCGCGAGCGGGTCACGCACGTGTCGCAGATCCCGTCGTTCTACGCGGCGCTGCTGGGCTCGTCGGAGCACGAGACGGTGGACCTGTCCTCCATCCGGGTGATCATGCTGGGCGGCGAGCCGCTGACGGCCACCATGCTCGGCCGGATCAAGGACCGGCTGCCCGACGCGGGCGTCTACTCCTACTACGGCCAGACCGAGGCCCCCTACACCTGCATGGGCCGGGTGGACGACGGCTCCACGCCGCTCGGCTCGTCCGGCCGGGCGCGCACCGGCAACGCCGTCCGGGTGACCGACCCGTCGGGCCGCCGCGTGGTGGACGAGGTCGGCGAGATCAATCTGTCCGGGCCGCACCGGATGTCCGGCTACGACGGCCTGCCGGACAAGACGGCGGAGGTGCTGCGCGGCGAGTGGTACGTCGGCGGCGACCTCGGCTCCGTCTCCGCCGACGGGGTGCTGCGTGTGCTCGGGCGGCGCGAGGACGCGATTCTCAAGGGCGGCGTCTGGACCCAGCCGGTCGCGGTCGAGGAGGCCGCGGCCGCGCTCGACGGCGTGGCCGAGGCCGGGGCGGTCGGGGTGCCCGCGCACGTTGAAGGGCAGGACGCGGCCGAACAGCGGATCCTGCTGGCCGTGGTGGCGCGTTCCGGGCATTCGCTCGACGCGGCCAAGCTCGCGCGGGCTCTGGACGACATCCTGGCGCCGCACCAGCGGCCGGACCACATCCTGGTGGCCGACGCGCTGCCGCACTTCGAGGACGCCTCCGGCGGGCCCGGCAAGCTCTTACGCAGGGAGATCAGAGAACGGCACGGCCACCTGCTGGAGAGCTGAGCGGTGGTCGCCGAGCACGAGGCCAAGGAACTGCTGCGCGAGGCCGGGGTGCCGGTGCCGCGGGGCGTGGTGGTCCGCGATATGGACTTCGCCCCGGTCGCGGAGTTACGCGAGCCGCTGGTGCTGAAGGCGTACGGACCCGAGATCGTGCACAAGTCCGAGGCCGGGGCCGTGGTGCTCGGGCTGAGCCGGGTCGACGTCCCGATCGAGGCCGCCAGGATGCTGGCCTCGGGCGTGGCGGCCGAGGGGTTTCTCGTCGAAGAGCAGGCCGCCGGCGGGGTGGAGCTGATCGTCGGGCTGGTCCGCGATCCGGGCTTCGGGCCCGTGCTGCTCGCCGGGCTGGGCGGGGTGTGGACCGAGACGCTGCGGGACACGGCGCTGGGCCTCTGCCCGATCTCGGAGAGGGACGCGCGGCGGATGCTGGGCTCGCTGCGCGGGTCTCCGGTGCTGTACGGGCTGCGCGGGCGTCCAGGGGTGGACGTGGACGCGGTGGTGAAGCTGCTCATGACGGTCGGCGGGTCTGGCGGGCTGTGGGAGCGGCTCGAACTGGGCGAGTTCGAGATCAATCCGGTCATCGCTACCGAGTCGGGCGTGGTGGCGGTGGATGCGCGGTATATCCCGGCCGCCGACGTCTCGCACGGTGGTCAGGACGACTCGTACGGCGGTCAGGACGGCGTGCTCGGCGAGCCCGCGGACCTCGGGCCGCTCTCCGACCCTACGGACGTCAGACCGCTCTCCGAGCCTGCGGACATCAGACCGCTCTCCGAGCCCATGGACTTCGGACCGCTCTTCGAGCCCAGGGCGGTGGCCGTGGTCGGGGCCTCCACCACGCGGCCGAACTTCGGGAACATGTTCCTTGAGTTCTACAAGGCCGCCGGCATCCCCCTGGTCGCGGTGCATCCCGAGGCGCGGGAAGTGGGCGGCGTGCCCGCCGTGCCGTCCCTGGCCGTGGCGGACGTGGACTACGCGCTGGTGGCGGTGCCCGCGGAGCGGTGTGCCCAGGTCGTACGTGAGGCGTCCGGCGTGCCGTACGTGCAGGTCATGAGCGGCGGCTTCGGCGAGGCGGGACGGCCGGAACTGGAGCGGGAGCTCGTCGCCGCGGCTCGGGCGGCGGGGACGCGGCTGCTGGGCCCCAACTGCATGGGCGTGTACTGCCCGCGCGGGCGGCAGACGTTCGTCGGCGGCGGGCTCGGTCCGGCGGGGACGGTCGCGCTGATCTCGCAGAGCGGCGGGCTGGCCGGCGAGGTGATCAAGGTCGGCGAGCGCCGCGGGCTGGCCTTCAGCCGGGTGGTCACCGTGGGGAACGCGGCCGACGTCACCCCGGCCGAGTTTCTCCGCTGGCTGTCGGCCGACGCCGAGACACGGGCCGTCGGGCTCTATCTGGAGGACCCGCGTGACGGACGGGCGCTGTACGAGGCGCTGGCGGCCGCTCCCGTGCCCGTGGTGCTGCTGGTCGGCGGGCGCAGCGCGCAGGGGCAGCGGGCCGCGGCCTCGCACACCGGCGGGCTGGTGAGCGACGGGCGGATCTGGCAGGCACTCGCCGACCAGACCGGGGCGACGCTGGTGACCTCCCAGGACGACCTGATCGGCGTCCTCGCCTTCTTCCAGGCGCACGGCGCCCGGTTGGCAGATCCGCTCTCCAGGACGACAGATCCGGACGGCGGTGAGGGCTCTCGGAACGTCGAGTCGTGTGGCGGGGCGCTGGTGATCGGGCCGAGTGGTGGGGCGAGTGTGCTGGCCGCCGACGCCTTCGACCGGGCCGGGGTGCCGCTCGGGCCGCTGCCGGACTCGGTGCTCGGGGAGTTGCGCGGGCTGGGGCTGGGGGCCGGGTCCTCGCTGGCCAACCCGTTGGAGGTGCCCGTCGGCCCTCGGAGCGGGCCGGACCTGGTCCAGCGGGCCGTCGAGGCGATCGTGCGGCACCGGCCGTACCCGGATGTGGTGGCGCATGTGAACGTACAGAGCTTCTTCACCTATGGGACGCGGGCCGAGCCGCTGTTCGAGTACGCGCGGGCGCTGGCGGCCGCACAGGACGCCCTCCCGGGGACCAGGGTCACCCTGGTCACCAGGAACGGCGAGTGCGCGCCCCCTGGGGTCGAGGACGAGGTCAGGGCGATCGTGGCGGCGGCCGGGATCCCCGTCTACCGAACTATGGAGGCGGCCGCGATGGCCGTCGCGGCGGGAGGTCGCAATGGGACTGCTTGACGGCAAGGTGGCACTGATCACCGGCGGGGCGCGCGGCATGGGCGAGGCGCACGTGCGGCTGTTCCTGGCGGAGGGGGCGCGCGTGGTGTTCGGTGACGTCCTGGATGAAGAGGGCAAGGCGCTGGCTGAGGAGACGGGCGCGACCTTCGTCCATCACGACGTCACCGCTCCAGAGGACTGGGACCGGGCGATCGCCACTGTGACCGACCTGCACGACAGGTTAGACATCCTGGTCAACAACGCCGGGATCCTGAAATTTCGGCGTATCAGCGATATGGCGGTCGAGGAGTTCGACCGCGTGATCAACGTGAACCTCAGGGGCACCTGGCTCGGCGTCAAGTCCGCCATCGCGCCGATGCGGGCCGCCGGGCGCGGCTCGATCGTGAACATCTCCTCGATCGAGGGCTTCGTCGGCGCCGAAGGGATGTCGGCGTACGCGGCCTCGAAGTTCGCCATCCGGGGGGTCACCAAGTCGGCCGCCCGTGAGCTCGCCCGCTACAAGATCCGCGTCAACTCGGTGCATCCCGGGGCGATCAACACCTCGATGGCCATGGATCCGGAGATCATGAGCGAGGTGGACGCGGACGCTTTCCTGCGCAGCATGGTCATCAAGCGCTTCGCCAAGCCGGTGGAGGTGTCGCACGTGGTGGCGTTCCTGGCCTCGGACCGGTCCAGTTACTGCACCGGCAGCGAGTTCACGGTGGACGGCGGGCTGCTGACCGGCGCGGGCTACTGACCAGCGCTGTCGGGGGCCGTCGGTATCGGGGGGCCGTTCAGCCAGGCGGTCGGGGTGATGAAGATGCCTGTCGCCTCGGCCAGCAGCGTGCCGTCCGGCAGCGCCACGCGGGCGTCCGCCCACGCCTTGCGCCCCTCCGTACGCGTGTGCTCCGCTGTCACGACCACCGGCCGGTCGTACGGCACAGGCGCCCGGTAGCGGATGGTCAGTGTGCCCGTCATACCCGCCAGCCCGGCGACGGCCACCGCCTGCCCCAGCAGGTGGTCGAGGGCCATCGCGGTGATCCCGCCGTGCACGGCGCCGGGCGGCCCCTCGTGCAACGGCCGGAACGACACCTCCGCCCGTACCCCGCCACTCGCCAGCCGCTCCACGACCAGCGGCACGGCGAACGGGTTCGCGGCGCCGATGGCGGCGTTGCCCAGGTGACGTACGGTGCCGTCCGGCGCGATGTCGTAGGGCCGCGGAGACGCGCGGACGGTCGCTTCGAGCCGTTCGGTCAGGGCGGTGAGCTCGGCGGCCACGGCCACCAGCTCGTCCTCCTCGACGCCAGTGCCGATCACCGCGTCCATCAGTTCTCTGGTCTGCTGCGCCAGGGCGCACAGCGCGGCGGTCCGGGACTCGCCGGCGGCGACGTCGATCGTCATGGCCGCATCTTAGAACAGGTTCTACCAAAACACGTTCTAGACACCCAAAGGTAGATCTTTTACTATCAACCAGTCTTCTTTGGGACATTTCTGGCAAGCTTTTGACCTGCGGTTTAGGGTCGCATGACCTCTTGGAGCTCCGTTGACCCGTACCTGACCTGCCCTTACGTCACGGTAGCCTCCTTCAGCACGGAAGACGACAGGCCGCCGGTTTTGCCACATGTGTCCCTCTACCCAGGGCTGTGTGGGTAAACCCGGTCTTGCCCGGAAGGTTCCCTCGCACGTCAATGACGCCTGAGATGAAGAAGTACATCGACCTGCTCGAGAGCCAGCTCGGCTACTCCGAGAAGGCCGACGAGTACACCAAGTTCGGCCACTGGTACGGCAAGAACGTCGAGTTCGACGCCGACTACACCTCCGCCCCTTGGTGTGACATGTACCTGTCGTGGGCCGCTCACAAGCTCGGCTACCAGGACTGGATCGGCCAGTTCGCCTGGACGGTGAGCCATGCCGAGTGGTTCAAGGAGCAGGGCGCCTGGGGCCACCAGCCCAAGCCCGGCGCCTTGGTCTTCTACGACTGGAGCGGCTCGAACGACATCGACGCCATCGACCACGTCGGCCTGGTGACCAAGGTCGAGGGCGACACGATCTTCACGATCGAGGGCAACATCGACGGCGGCGTCGCCAAACGCAAGGAACGTGACACCAGCAAGGTCGTCGGGTACGGCTACCCGGAGAAGATCAAGACCCGCCTGGAGAACGAGGCCGCCAAGAACCAGGTCGAGGGCGAGTGGGACGCGCAGCACCGGGCTGACGACCAGGCGTCCACCTCCACGACCGACGTGGGCAAGCTCCAACTCCCCGACGGCACCCCGCTCGTCGACATGATCCCCCGCATCGGGCAGGGCGGGGCCCCGCTGGTCGCCCGCCCCAAGCAGGCCACGAGCGCGGACACCCCCAAACAGGCCGTCTCCCCCGCCCCCACGGCTGACCGCAAGTCGTCGCCCAAGGCCACCACGAAGGCCGCCGAGCAGGCGCCCAAGAAGGGCAAGCACGCCAAGCCGGCCACCGCCGACACCAACGCGGTCACCAGCAACCCCGCGCCCCTTCCCACCATCGTCGACGCGTCGTCCAGCGCACCGGTGCCCACCCTCTCCTCTCCCGCGCTGATCGGCTCCGCGCTGGTGGCCGCCCTCGCGGTCCTCGCCGTCGCCAAGACCAGGCAGCTGCGCGTACGGCCGGCCCGCGCGGCCGCTGTCGCCGCCCCGGCCGCCCGCTCCACGGCCCCGGCCACCCGCCACCGCCACCGCCGCAAGCCCCGCACCGACGCGGCCCCTGTGCTGGTAGGCGCCGGTACGTCCACGGACGTCACCATCCCGGCGACGACTCCTCTGGAGCTGGTGGGGACGCCCGCCCCGGCCGAGCTTTTGGTGCCGACAGCAATCCTCCTCGAGCCGTCCGAGCTTTTGGTGCCGACAGCAATCCGCCCCGAGCCGACCGAGCTTTTGGTGCCGACGGCGGTCCACCTGGAGCCGGCCGAGCCGATCGCCGCGTTGCTGTCCCTCGCTTCGATCCCCATCCCAGAGGCGACCACGGCCTTCGACGCCTTCTCCCCCGTTCGGGAGACGACGCCGACGTTCGACGCTTTCACCCCTTCCACCCGCCGCTCCGCCACCCCACACCACCTCGGGTCCCGCTCCGGGGCTCGTTCCAGTGCCGCCACACGGCACCCCGGGGCTCGTTCCGGTGCCGCGTCGCAGCACCCCGGCGGGCGCACGCCGTACACGAGGGCGACCGAACCCTGGCCCGCCCCCGGCGAGACGCACAGCTCTCAGACGGGCGGCTACTACGGCCGGCGTCGCCGCAGCGGGCACCCGATCGAGGAACCGGCCCCCTTCACATCCGAGAGCCCGCTACGCGGCCGTCGCCACCGCTCCCCCGCCCCTCACCCCACAGAGGGGTTCACCCAGGACTCCTCGTCCCACGGCCGCCGCCACCGCTCTCCGCTGGCCGCCCCCTCCCATCTCGAGCTGTTCGGCACCGAGCCTTTCGACCCCACCCTCCATGGCCGCCGTCACCGAAGCCACGAGAGCTTGGCGCCCGCCTCCCTGGCTGTGGGAGGCGACGACGAGCGCGCGGCGAACGACCTCGTACGGGCGGCCAGGCGTACCGGGGACGACCGTCTGCAAACGGCGGCCGCACACACGCAAGCCATCGCCGTCGCCGAGGCGCGAGAACCCCGCAAGCCGGGCTCCCGCAGGGGCCGCCACCGCGCCTGAGACGCCCGTCAGGTCCACACTTCCGGGGGATGGGCCGTGAGAAGCTGGGCGACGAACTCGCGTCGGCTACGGACACCCGCCTTGGTGAAGATTGATTTGAGATGGTCCTGCACGGTCAGGGGCGTGGTGCACAGAGCCTGGGCGATGTCGTCGGTAGCCCGGCCCTGGACGACGCGCACGGCGACCTCGCGCTCGCGCGGCGTGAGTCCGTAGGAGGCGAACACCACCGGCATGATGTCGGCGGGCGAGGCCGGGGCGATCACCACCGCCGAGGCGCCGTCCGCCCTGCCGCCCATCAGCGAGGCGTGCAGCACGAACCAGGTGCCGTCGCGGCCACGTACCCGAAGCGGAGGGGGAGTCCGGCCGCCTGCCACCGCTCCCCTGGCCTGCTCGGCCACCATGACGAACGACGTCGGCACGGTGAAGATCGAGCCCGAGTCATCGATGAGCTCACCCAGCAGCCGTTCAGCCCTCTCGTCGGCGCTGACCAGGTGATTGTCCGGCCCGAGCAGCACCACGGCGGGCGGCATCGGCGCCGGTGGAGCAGGTGACCGCAACAGCTGGCTGCGCTGCAGGGCGACACCCAGGTACCGGGCCGCGCGCTGGGCCAACGCCAGTTCTCCGGGCCGGTACGGACCCCGGTCAGGAGCGCGCATGAACGCCCCGCAGCCCCACATCCCGCCTCCGGCGTCGAACACGGCGCGAAGCTCGTCGCCGAAGCCCGCCGGCGCGATCTGCTCCCGGAAGCGCAGGCTGCGCCGCAGGACCCCGCCGGTGGCACGGCTGAGCGTGTCGGCGCCACGGCCGCTGAGCCGGATCTCGGGGAAGCGCGCGGTGTCATCGCCCCAGATCTCCAACTGCACCGCCTGGTGGAAATCGTCCAGCCTCAGGTCCTCGGTGAGCACCGAGTTGACCAGCCCCGTCGCGGGATCGGTCGTGTGCCAGCACACGGCGTCGAATCCGAGCGCGTCCCGCAGCAACGGATCGGCCTGCCGGAACACCTGCGCCGCGGTCAATTCCGCCCCGGCCAGGTCCCGTAAATCGGAGATCACCTGGCGCTCCACTGCCCTGCGCGAGATCACGGCGGCAGCCTAACCGGACGCCCGGAATATCCCAGATTTCTGGGATATTCACGAACTCCACCGCGCTGTGATCATGAGCTGGTCACCCCCCGCCCGGACCAGGAGGTCTCATGACCCCTCGCAGAGTTCCGCGCCGACAACTCCTCGCGACCGTCCTCGCCACCACCTCCCTCCTCCTCTCCACCCTCACCACGATCACGGTCGCCGCGGCCCCCGCCTTCGCCGACGGCCCCTGCTCCACCAGCGCCGGTGGCGGCCCCGGCGGCAGCGGCCCCGGCGGCATCCCGGACGACCCCGACCAGGATCCGAGTCAGGAGCCGCAGCTGACGCCCGAGCAGATGGAGGCGTACGTAGCGGAGAACGAGAGCCGAAACGGACTGTACGGAGACACGCACGTCTACATGGACAGCGCCGTCCCCCCGCACCCCACGGTGGGTGTGGGCTTCAACCTCGACCGCTCCGACGCGGAAGCCCTGCTGACGGCCGTCGGCGCCAACTACGCCGCGGTGCGTGCCGGAACCCAGGGCCTGACCCCCCTGCAGATCATCACCCTGTTCAAGGGCGACTACCGCGCCGCCGTCGCGAACGTCGGCCGGGTGATCGACAACTTCAACTCGCTGTCGTCGGCCAGGCAGGTCGTACTGATCGACATGATGTACAACCTCGGCCCCACACGCTTCGGGCAGTTCACGGGAGTGATCAATGCCGTGAAGTCCGGCAACTTCCTCGGCGCCTCGATACAAATGCAGAACTCGAAATGGGCGAAGCAGGTCGGCAACCGCGCCAAGAAGGGCATGAGGCTGATGTCTCAGGGCGCGGTGTGCGACCCAAGGGACATGCCGCGCTATGTCCCCGTCCCCAACGGGGGTGGCGGCGGCTGGACCTCATATCCCGGAGGCGTCGAAGCCATGCCGTGGAGTGGCGGGAACGGTGATTCCGATTTCTGGATGAGGCTCAAGAGCCTCGCCAGCGAGGTTGTCTGCTACACCACGACCGTCACGGTGACCGGTCCAAACGGAACATATACCGCCTCGACGGTCCACTGCGACTGACCTAGCGAGCGGCGGCGGCCGGAACTCCTGCCGCCGCCGCCCGCAAATGGCCCCGCAAGCCAGACTCCCGAAGAGGCCGCCACCCCGCCGACCGCTCCTGATGTCGATGAACCTGGCGTGCCGGATGGGAGCCAGGGGTTATACCCTCCTACCTCACGCGCACCTTGACGCGCTTCTCCGCATCATTGAGCGTCAAGTGCATTCGGCTTCGATTCTCCCGAGAGGCGCGATCGTGAGGCTCAGACTCCTCGGCACGTCCAGCGGTAAGACCGGCTGCCCGGCTCTCTACGAGACCGACCGTGGCACCTACGTCGTCCAGGGCAAGCTCCTGAATGATCCAGAAGCGATAGCCGACCTCGTCGACGTACGCGACGACGAGTTCTATGTCGAGGTCCCGCCGGAGGTGCTGAAGCTCGCGCGAGGACCGCAGGAGTGAGCGGAAGGTTCCTGACGCGATCCGAGTGGGTCGAGACCCTTCACGCCTTCCAGCACACCGCGTTCCGGCTCGAAACCCGCGAGAACTACAGCGAGCCCGAAGAGGAACCCATCATCCATCGCTTCCTCGACAGCGGAGAGATCGATGAGTCCTACATGGACGACTGGATCGCCGAACTGGCACCCCGGCTCTCGGCCGGCCAGCGCATGGAGCGGGTTCGCATCGTATCGGAGCCACACTCGGACTACACCCGCTTCGGCCTGGCCCTCGCCCGCTTCAACATCCAGGCGGGCGAGGACATCCGATATCTGTCTCGTCCGCGGGCGGCTCGACTCGACTTGCCGGACCACGACTTCTGGTTGATCGACTCCACTACGCTGCTCATCCTGAGATTCGGGAACGATGACGCTCTCCTGGGCGCCGACCTTGTCACCGATCCCGCTGTAGTCGTGAAGCACTGCTACTACCGGGACGTGGCCCAGCAGTACGCCATCCCGTGGCAGGAGTACACCAAGCAGAATGTCCACCTACGAGAGGGCCCGTGATGCTCTCGGCATCCGCCTACGTGAGCTGCGGCGAGACGCTCGCCTGACTGGCCAGCAGCTCGCCGAGGCTCACGGCTGGCACCGCACGAAGATCTACAAGATCGAAGGGGGAAAGCAGACGCCCTCGGACGCCGACCTGGAGGCGTGGGCGGCGACCTGCCACGTCCCCGAGCAGACTCCCGAGCTGATCGCCGCGCTGCGCTCCCTTGAAGGCCAGTACGTCGAGTTCCGCCGCATGTTCCGACGTGGCATGGCAGCCCAGCAGCAGACATTCGCCGAAGCCGAGGCAGAAGCCGCCATCATCCGCAATTTCGAGTCCTGCTTCGTACCTGGCCTGCTCCAGACACCCGAGTACGCCCGTTACCGCCTCCAGGAGGCGATCACCTCCGACGGGGCCCACGATGACCTTGATGAGTCGGTCGCCGCCAGGATGGCGCACCAGCAGATCCTCTACGCGCCAGGCCGCCGCTTCCACTTCGTCATCACCGAATCCGTGCTTCGGCTGCAGCTGTGTCCACCCGAGGTCCTGGCCGGCCAACTCGACAAGCTGGCCGTCGCCTCCACGCTGCGCACTGTGCGATTCGGCGTCATTCCCTTCACGGCGGCCTTCCCGGTCGCCCCGGTGCATGGTTTTTGGATCTTCGACGATCGGTGGGTGTCGGTCGAGACCGTCACCGCGGCGCTCACTGTCACCCAGGCCCCCGAAGTCGGCACGTATCTGCGCACCTTCGCCCGCCTGGCCGACGTGGCGATCTACGGCCGGGAAGCTCGCGCCCTGATCGAGAACATTGCCGACGGGCTGGAGCCTCGTCAGTAAGGCTGATGCTCCAAGGTGCGCGCCGCGACCCACCTTCTGAATAGTGAAGCATCTTGGCGCATAATGCTTCAGGGTGCGTATGCCGTAGTCGTAGCGTCCTGGGCATGGACAGTCACGGGTCCACACCCCCACGCGACCGCCCGGCAGATCCGGCGTCGGCAACACGAGCAGGTCTGCCGACGGGCGAGGCCGGTCGACGCGTGGGAGGCGGTATGACCACGGTTGCCGCCCGGGTGCCGTACGTCGTCGCCTACGAGGTCGAGACCGTCGCGCTCGACCTGGCCGTCATCCACGACGTGTGGGCGCCGAGCGGGCGGCGGCTGTCCTACGCCGACCCCAGGGCAGACGATTGGCACCTGTCCGTGCTGTGGGCCCGGCAGAAGTGCGATCGGCGTGGCAAGGTCAACTACAAGGAGATGCACACCCTCCGGCAGCGGGCATGCATGCTGCACCGGCTGTGCCAGGTGTGCGAAGGTCCCGCGCTGGACCCCGCTACCGGACGCCTCTCCTGGGTTTTCCACAACAAGACGCACGCCGCGTCCGGCCACCTCAGCAAGCCACCGACATGCGTCCGGTGCATCCCCGAGGCGCTGGACGCGTGCCCGCATCTCCAGCACCAGGCCCACGTCTACACCTCACCCGACTACAAACCATGGGGAGTGAAAGGAATCGTCGTCCCCCCTTCCGGTCCGCCGACTCTCCAGGACGTCTCACTGACCGACCGCCACACGCTGGAATACACCCTCGCCAGGGCCCTGATCGTGCACGTATCAGATCTGCGGCCCGAGCGATCCCCATAGACGGCCTGGCTCTTGCCCCTCTGCCGATGCGACGGCAAGGGCCGGGCTGCGACATCCGGCGCGTCCGTCAAACCACCGGGCGGGCGGCCCGCTCTCTGCTGGAGGGTGAAGTTGATCGCCGCATACGCCGCCGCGCACGCGGGCCCGGTGAGCGCCAGAATCCTGCCACGCCACATGCCGCCCTCCGCCGGATTCCGTCTCAGCGCCCGCGACCAGATCAGCAGCGCCAGAGCCGACAGCTGGGCGGCGGCCGCCGCCAGGAGTGTCACGGTCAGGGTGGGCTGGTACCAGCCGGGGAGCAACGTATCGCTGGTGAGGGGAAGGGCGGGGTCGAATTCCTGGATCTTCCACAGGACGTCGTCGGCAACGGGGTTGCTCATGTGGACGTGCCACACCCAGAACACATAGGTCAGGCTCAACGGCCCTACGAGCAGAGCAACCAGGTTGAATCGCCGCTGTCGCCGAATCAGCCAGGCGATAGCCCCAATGGCGAGCGCGGCCAGGATAAAGAAGACCGCGATCCCTTGCGTTCTGCCCCACGCGACGGTGTCGAAGTGGGCCATGCCGTAGTCGAGGTAGTCCCGGCTCTGGGACAGGGCCTTTCTGGCGACCGCTTCCACGCTGGCGCAGACGGCGATGTTCAGGGCCGTGACGATGGCTCCGAACGGGAGTATCGACCACATCAGCGCCGTGGCCGCCCGCACGCTTCGATCCATGGCGATCATGTTCGGTTAGACGCCACGCGACGTGATCGGTTCCTTACGCCCTGAGACATGCACGGCTAACGCGACGTGACGCCGTACTCGGCCGCGAACGTGGCCAGGCCGGCGACGGCGTCGCGGCTGCGTTTCCACGGGCGGACGATCAGCCGGTCCACCCCCAGCTCCGCCCAGTCCGCCACCTCATCCGGCGACGCCAGCGAGTACGCGTGCGCCGTCACCGAGCAACGCCGCTCCCCCCGCAGCGCCGCCAGCCGGGACAGTTGCGGCCTGATCGACTCCAGCGTGTGCGGCATGCTGATCCAGCCGTCACACAGGGTCGCCGCCCGGCGCAGGGCGGCGGGTGATTCGCCGCCGCACAGGATCGGCAGCTGGTGCTGTACGGGCTTGGGCTCGAACGCCACCTCGGGAAAGGAGTAGAACCGCCCCGAATGCGTGACCACCGGCTCACTCCACAGCCGTCTGGCCACCTCGATCGCCTCGTCCAGCCGAGCCCCGCGCGAGGCGAAGGGGATGTCGGCCGCGTCCCACTCCCCCCGGTACCAGCCCGCGCCCACTCCGCAGATCGCCCGGCCCGACGACACCACATCGAGCGTGGCGAAGGCGCGGGCCGAGACGAACGGGTGGCGCAGCGCGAAGAGGTGTACGGCCGTGCCGAGCCTGATCCGGGAGGTCAGCGCGGCCAGCCAGCACAGGTACGCGGGTGCGTCGAACAGCGGCGTGGCCGGCTTGATGCCCGGCTCCGAGGTGCCCGGGTAGAGGGCCAGCGACAGGTCGGTGCTGAAGACGAGGTGCTCGGGCAGCCACACGGACTCGAAGCCCAACTCGTCGGCGGCCACCGCGACGTCCTTCCAGGCGGCCGGGTGGATGAGGCCGAGCGGGACGCCGTACCTCACGGGTACCGCCTCAGATCGCCGCCGATCACCGACTCCCGCACACGGGCCCGGTGTACGGCGGAGCCGCCGTACGCGGCCGACAGCGACCAGGCCCGCGCCAGCCAGAACCGCAGGTCCAGCTCGTCGGTGTAGCCGATCGCGCCGTGCACCTGCAGCGCCACCCGAGCCGCCAGCGCGGCCACCTCGCCCGCCGCGGCCTTGGCGGCACTGACGTCCCGATCCACGCTCGGCACCACCGGCTCGTCTACCGAGAGCGCCGCGCGGTGGACGAGTGGGGCGGCGAAGTCCAGTGCGATGGCCACGTCGGCCAGCTGGTGCTTGACCGCCTGAAACGACCCGATGGCCGCTCCGAACTGGGTCCTGACCTGGGCATGCGCCACGGCGGTCGCCAGCAGTTGCCTGCCCACCCCGATGAGCTGCGCCGCCGTCGCCACCGTGGCCCGCCGCAGGGCTGGGATGTACGAACGGTCCAACAGTACGGAGTCGTCGAAGGAGACGTCGAACAGCCTCCGGCACGGGTCGACACCGGGCCGGGGCGCCAGCCGTACGGACTCCTTGGTGACCAGGTGCAGGCCGTCCGCGCGCGCGACCACGAGCAGGTCGGCCAGGTCGGCGTCAGGGGCGTACGCCTGGCCGGGCAGCAGCACGCTCACGCAGACCGACCCGGAGGCGAGCTTCGGGACGTCCTCCAGCAGGTACGGCGCCGCCACGGCGGTCTCCGCGATCGGTCCGGGCAGGCAGGCCCGACCGGTCTCCTCCAGCGCGGGCACCGCGTCCACCAACCTGAGCCCGAGCCCGTCGGCGTCCGGTGGCAATAGCAGCCCGAAGAATCCGATTTCGGCCAGCTGCTCCCATGCCGGGCGGCGCTCGGAGCGCAGCGCGGCGGGCGGGCAGTGGGCGCGCAGCACATCCCGTACCGTCGCCCCCAGGGCCAGTTGCTCGTCGGTGAACACGAACTTCATCGGGGCAGCCCCAGGACTCGTTCGGCGATGATGTTGCGCTGGATCTCGTTCGTGCCCGCGTAGATGGGCCCCGCCAGCGCGAACAGGAACCCGTCGAGCCACGGCGTCTCCCCCGCCCGCTCGCCGAGCAGCTCCATGGCCAGAGTGTGCATCCGCAGGTCCAGCTCGGACCAGAAGACCTTGCCCATGCTGGACGCGGACCCGATCTCGGCACCCGACATGAGCCTGCGGGCGGTGGCGAAGGTGTGCAGGCGGTACGCCTCGGCATCGGTCCAGCAGCGAACTGCCCGGTCGGCGAGTTCGGGACCCGCGTCACGGGCCAGGTGGACGAGCCGATCGGCGGTGGCCAGGAAGCGGCCGGGGCTGCGCAGGGCCAGACCGCGTTCGGACGAGGTGGTGGCCATCGCGATCCGCCAGCCCTCCCCGGGCGCGCCGAGCACCATCGAGTCGGGCACGAAGGCCCCGTCGAAGAACAGCTCGGCGAACCCCGGCAGCCCGTCGAGCTGCGCGATCGGCCGGACCGTCACCTCGTCGAGGTCGAGCGGGAACATGAAGTACGTCAGCCCCCGATGCCGACCCTCCTCCGAGGTACGGAAGAGGCCGAACCCATGTGAGGCGTAGGCCGCGCGGGAACTCCACGTCTTCTGCCCGTACAGCCGCCAGCCCCCATCCACCCGCGTCGCGCGGGACTTCAGCGCGGCCAGGTCACTGCCCGCCTCCGGCTCGGACCACGCCTGTGCCCAGACCTCGTCGGCGCGAGCCATCCCGGGGAGCCAGCGCCGCCGCTGCTCCTCAGTGCCGTACGCCATCAGGGTCGGGGCCAGCAGGAAGATCCCGTTCTGGGTGACCCGGCCGGGGGCGCCCGCGGCCCAGTACTCCTCCTCGAAGATCAGCCACTCGATCAGTGAGGCGTTCCGCCCGCCGTACTCCTCCGGCCAGGAGACGGCGGACAGCCGGGCGGAGGCGAGCAGCGCCTCCCACGCGCGATGCGCCTCGAAACCCTCGGGAGTGTCCATCGACGGCAGCCCGCCGGGTACGTGCCGGGCCAGCCAGTCGCGAACCTCGGCACGGAAATCCTGCTCGGCCGCGGAGAAGTCGAGATCCACAGACACCAACCTAGCGCACGCTTGGTCACGTCGCCAGATAGCGGTATCCGGACATACCCTGAAGCGGTGCAAGGACTGCTGCTCCGCCTGTCGACACTGGACACCGACGCGGAGAGCGCCGTGCGCGTCATCGCCTACTTCGACTCGCTGGTACGCGACCACGTGAGCGTCCCGGTGCTGCTCTCGGCGACCGCCCACCTGACCCAGTGCCCGGTGGGCCTGCTCGACGCGGCCACCGGCAGGGCCACCCGCAGGCACCCCGGCGGTCAGGTCGACCACGACGACCACATCGACCAGCCCGGCACGGTAAGGGAACTGGCCGCCGGTCTCGGCACGGTTTGGGTGGAGCGCGAGGGCACCCCGCACGGACTGGACGAGATCGTCCTCGAACGGTTCGCGGCCGCGGCCGAGGTCACGCTGGAGCGCGCTGCCGCGCTGGCCCGGGAGGGCAGGGACCCGGCGCTGGTGGAGCTGGCCCTGTCGGCGGAGACCGGCGAGGCGGAGCGGGCACGGGCGCTGCGACTGCTGGGGTTCGATCCCGCGACGCCGCTGCAGGCGCTGGCCATCGCGGTCCCCGCGGACGAGGGCTTCGCCCTGGTGCCCGGCCTGCGAACGATGGGGCACCACGTACGCGCGACCCGGATCGGCGACACGGAGGCGGTGCTGGTGGCCTCCGCGCTGCCATGGCTGCCCGACTCGGCGCGGGTCGGCATCGGTCCCGAGCTGCCCGGTTCGCGGGTGGCCGAGTCGTGGGCGGGCGCGCGTACGGCGCTGCGCTTCACCGGCCCGCAGGACCGCGTGGTGCGCTGGACCGAGCTGGGCGCGCTGGCCCTCTACGCCGACGTACCGGACGCGGCGATCGCCGAGCTGGCCGATGTGCGGTCGATGGAACGGCTCGGCGACGAGGGTCGCACGGCCGTGCGGGCGCTGTGCGCCGAGGGCTCGGTACGCCGGGCCGCCACCGTCCTGCACCTGCACCACAGCTCGATGGCCGTACGGATCGCACGGGCGGAGTCGGCCCTGGGCTTCTCCCTCGCCGACTCCGCTGGGCGGCTCCGCGCCCACCTGGCCCTGGCTCTTGTACGGCTGCGCGCCAATGGTGATACTGGATGATCTTCAGGGCAGGGACCGAGTAACTCTCCAAAAGCGGATCGGGCGACTCTCAGGAGCGGGATCGGGTGACCGAGAACCAGAACGGCCGGCCAGGACACTGGATCCCACCGGGCAAGCCCACCGATGTCCCGCCGGGCGTACAGCCGGAGTCCGGAGGCAAGCTCCTCTGCCTGGAATGCGGCTTGTGGTTCAAGCAGCTCGGCCAACATGTCGTGGCGAAACACGACATGTCAGCCGATGACTACCGGCGCGACCACGAACTGCCGCGCGGCTTCGGCCTGCACTCCACCCCGGTCAAGGCGGTCCGCAGGGAGACGCAGCGCGCCAAGTGGGACACCGATCCGGAGTTCCGGGCCACGCTGCGCCCCAAACGCTCCCGGCAAGAGCTGGCCGAGCTGTCGAAGGCGGCCGGGCGGGACTCTCTGACTCGCGCGGGTGTACGGGCCGCTCGCCGCACCGGCGGAACCGTGGCCAAGTACGGCCATCTGGGGACCGCGGCGCGCAAGGCCAAGCTCGCGGCCGAGGTCGCCGAGCGGTGCCAGGCGGCGGGGTACGTCAGCATCGAGCAGCTCTTCACCCGCCACCCGGAGCTGACCAACCAGGAGATCGCCTCCATGCTGGGCTTCTCGAAGGGCCGGGTCGACAAGATGCGACGGCGGCTGGGATTCGAGGCGCCCGGCCGCTGGGCCAAAGACTATGTCGTGAAAAATCCGGCGCTGCTCCCGGCGATCCCGGCCGACGAGCTCGCGGCCGTGCCGCACGGCACGCAGCCCACCCGCAACGGTCACCTGCTGTGCCTGGAATGCGGGCGCTGGTTCAAGACCCTGGTCCAGCACGTGTCGGTGATGCACGGGGCCAAGATGGCCGACTACCTGGCCCGGCACGGCATCGACCCGCATGAGACACGGGCCCGTGAGCTCGGGTACGCCTCGCTCACCGACCTGCTCACCGCCACCGCCGACTGGAACGGCACCGACCTGGCCGAACTGCTGGGCGTCACCCAGCGCAAGACCCGTGAGCTGCGCCACCGGCACGGCTTCACCCCGCCCAGGGGAGCGCGGCCGGTCGGCTTCGTGCCCCGGACGCCGCGCCCCCATCCACGGCTGTCGGCGGCCGAGCTGGCGGCGGTGCCGTACGGCCGGCAACCCGAACGCGACGGCCAGCTCGTGTGCCTGGAGTGCGGCACGTGGACCCGCGGCCTGGCCGCACACGCCAAGGCCAAGCACCAGATCGGCGCGGAGGACTACCGTGCCCGCCACGGCCTGCCCTCCGACCTGAAACTCCACCGACGCCCGACTCCGACTCCGTAGCCGCCCAGCGCTCACCCGCGCGAACCGCCCGACCCGAACGCCGCGCCGCGGTCAGCTGCTCTGCGAGCCGTCCAGCCGGTACGCCCGCTGAAGCGCCGCCAGCCGAGCCGCCCGCGCCCGCCTGCTCAACTCCGTGTCCGGGATCAGCCCGTCAGACCCATGGAAGGCACCCGGATAGAGGTGGAACTCCGTTGACACCCCGGCCTGCACCAGCCGCTGCACATAGTCGATGCACTCGTCCCTGAACACCTCCAGCTCGCCCACGTCCACGAACGTCGGCGGCAACCCGGACAGGTCCGTGGCCCGGGCCGGAGCGGCGTAGGGAGAGACGTCCTCGGTCCCGGCCTTGTCACCGAGCAGGGCCTTCCACCCGAACAGGTTCGCGGCCCGGTTCCAGACCACCGCCTCGGCGAACTCGTGGCTGGACGGCGTGATGTTGCGGTCGTCGAGCATCGGGCAGACCAGCAGCTGGAACGAGATGTCGGGGCCGCCCCGGTCACGGGCCAGCAGCACGGTGGCCCCCGCGAGCCCGCCGCCCGCGCTCGCCCCGCCCACGGCCAGCCGGGCCGGGTCGATGCCGAGGTCGCCGGTGTTCTTGGCGGTCCACACCAGTCCGGCGTAGCAGTCCTCGACCGGCGCCGGGTGCGGGTGGTCGGGCGCGAGCCGGTAGTCCACGGAGACGATCACGACGCCGAGCTGCTCGACGAACCCGATCATCATGAGGTCGTCCATGTCCGGCGTGCCGACGATCATGCCGCCGCCGTGGATCCAGTACAGGCCGGGCCGGCCGGTGTCCGTCCCCGGCTTCCGGTAGATCCGCACCCGCACGTCGGGCGCGCCTTCGGGCCCGGGCACGTACCGGTCCTCGATGACCACCTCGGTGTCCGGCCTGGGCGCGGCCGCGAGCATGGCGTTGATCTGCGCCCGGTGCCCGCTGAGATCGAGGGCCGGGTCACTGAGATCCGTCGACGGCATGACCAACTGGTCGAGTGCCGCCCTCAGCTCCGGGTCGAGATTGGGATGAACCGCCATGTCGCTTCCCTCCACGAGACCTCACCGTACGTCTCGATGATGGAAGGGCGGCGACAGGGGGACAACCGCCAAGCGGCGGCGTTTCCCCCTCCTCTGCCCGCCAACCGGTCGGCTCAGCAGCTCCACGACCCGTTCGGCCGGCAGAGCCGGGTCGTCGTCGGTGTGCTTACTCGACATTCCCGAATGACCGCCCCGCTCGGGCGTACAGCTCCAATGCGCTCATTAGGTCAGGCTTGCGGAAATCCGGCCACAGTACGTCGGTGAATACCAGCTCCGCGTACGCGGTCTGCCAGAGAAAGAAGTTCGACAGGCGGAAATGTCCGCCCGTCCTGATGAAGAGATCCACGTCGGGAGTATCCGGCCAGTAGAGGTGCCTGCGGAACGTCTCCTCGTCGAACTCTTCAGGACGTATCTCTCCTGCCATCGCGGCTCTCGCCAGGCCGACCGCGGCATCGACCAATTCCTTGCGGCCGCCATAATTGAGCCCGAACTGCAGCGTGACGTGGCCGTTCGCGGAGGTGGTCTTCTCGATCGCTTCCACCGTCCGACGCAGGTCAGCGGGAACCTCCAGCCTGCTCCCGGTGAGCCGGAATCGCACACCTAGCTCGTTGAAGTCGTGCAGTGACAACTCAAGCACGCGGCTGAACAGTTCTATGAGCTTGCGGACCTCCGGCTCGGGGCGTCCCCAATTCTCGGACGAGAACACATGAATCGAGAGATAAGGTATGTTCAGCTCGACGCAGGCGGAAAGGACTGACGCGAAGGCTTCCCGGCTGGCATCGTGTCCCGCGGATCTGGGCAGTCCGCGACTCGTCGCCCATCTGCCGTTACCGTCGGCCGATATGGCGATGTGCCGGACGGGCGGAACTACGGGTGCCATTGCTGTACCTTCCTCATCGCTTCGGGGGCGCCGCGGTTTTCGAACGCGACGCGATCACGTGGAAATACTGGACCTCCCCCGCTCGGTACGCACTCAGCATGGCGGAATGAAAGTGCGCCGTTTCCCGCCGACGAATCTCGGTACGGTCCTTCTCGGCAAGGGATGAATAGGCGAGGCTGAGCTGCCAGTAGGGAAGCTGACTCTCGGATGCGTCGACGACCAATCTGATCCGGTAGCCCGCCTGTTCGATCGCCGACAGACAGGTTTGCAGGTCCCCGATCGCGCTCACCCAGTAGGTGTTGTAATAGCGCGCGATCGAGCTACTACTACTGCTGACGAAGTGGTCTGCGATCGCGAGTACGCCGCCTGCCGGTTGCATGGCCGCAAGCGAAGGGAAGAGGGTCGCCGGGTCGCCTATCTGACAAACCGCGTCCAGCGCGATGACGAGGTCATATGCCGTGCCGTTCCACCAGGTGTCAGAGTGCGCGTCGCCGACCACCGGGACGACCTTGCCCTGCAGGGCTAGTTTCGCGGTCTGTGCCGCGATGAAGTCCACCTGCTCCGGCACTATGGTGAGCGACGTCACGTCGATTCCGTACTGGTCCGCCAGGAGAAACGACGTTCCGCCGAGCCCGGCTCCACAGTCAAGCGCCTTGGATATGTTTCCATGCCACCGGCGAGCCCTTCTCAACAGCACGTGAACGTTACGCTCCTGCCCATCGTGCATCGTTGCCCGTAATCGGTCGGCACCCATTTCCGGGCGGATCCAGCCCGGGGCGAAGAGGTTCTGCTCGGTTTCCGAATCATGGCAGCCGACATGCGCGTGGACCCGGCCGTTCACTCCGTACTTGCCGAGGTATTCTGCCTGTTTCCAACGATAGTACTCGATGATCTCTTCATGGCTCGGCAATGTTTTCTCCTTGGGTCAAGGATCTGCTCATCGACAGCGGTGCCGTCTTTGCGGCATCCGCCCATCTGTGGTCGAACCAATCGCGCACCAGCCCGACAAAAACCGCATCGGTGAATTTTATCGCGGTGTAGGTGGTCAGTGTCGGGAAAGCTATGACGACCTCTCTTCTCGACAGCCCCTGCAAGCGCAGGCGATTGTCGCGCAAGCCGGCCACGGAAGCCGACGCGATATTCTTGAACAAGGCGAGGAACTCGGGGACCGCCGGATGATCCAGCGTGACCAGATAGCGGAACGTCACGCCACGGGACGCCGCCGTCATGATCCGATCGTGCACCTGGCCGGGAAAGTTCTGCAGGCCGACGGTCTGCGCCCATATATCATCGCCGTCGCCGGCGCGCTTGTACTGCTCGAGGAGTGAGTCGATCATGTCTTCCCGGCTCCAGAACACCACCACCGATCGATCGGAGTTCTTGGAGACGGACTTCCGTTCAAGGTGATAAGTTCTGCGCGCATAATGCACTGCGGCTATTGATGTCAAGACGCTGATAATGCCGAAAATGATAGTCAGGATATTAGCGCCCGTGAAGAGGTCTCGCAAATGACGTCCCTCCTCCTAGGAAAGGATTGGGTTTGTGAGCCAGTATGTGGGTGTACGACCCGGCGGGCAAGCGCCCTACGGGTACTGAGTTGTCTGAGTGCCGGAAGTGAGTGCTGGGCCCGCGAAGAACGCCCGATGGCGGCGCATGGAATCCCATAAAGGCCGTTTTTCTCGTATGCGCTAATCAGCGCCATTAAGGTTTCCTCGCCCAGCAGAATCAGCTGGTAGAGGACCTCCGCTGCGGCCTCGGGCACGTAGCAACCATCAAGATATTGATATGTCCCTCTCGCTCGACCTGCTCAGAACCTTTCTCACGGTCCACAGGACCGGCTCCATCACGGCCGCCGCGCATACGCTCGGGCTGTCGCAGCCAGCGGTGACCGCGCAGGTCAAGGCGCTGGAGGCGGCGCTGGACCGGCCGCTGTTCGACCGGCTGCCGCGTGGCGTCGCGCCCACGACCGCCGCCGACGAGCTGGCCCGCCGGGTGGCCGCCTCGCTGGACGCGCTGGACGCGGTCGTGGACAGCGAGCTGCCGTCCGGCGGGGCGGTCCATCTGGGAGGCCCTGCCGAGTTCCTCTCGGAGGTGGTGATCCCGCTGCTCGCGCCGCTGGTGCGCGACGGGTTGCGGCTGCGCACCACGTTCGGGCTGTCCGACGGCCTGCTCGCCGATCTGGCGGCCGGGCGGCTCGACCTGGTGGTGTCCACGATCCGGCCGCGCGTCCGGGGCGTTCAGGCGGAGCCCGCGTACGACGAGGAGTTCCTGCTGGTGGCCAGTCCCGAACTGGCCGCGCGGGAGGATTGCGGGACCAGGCCGCTGATCGCCTACGCCGAGGACCTGCCCATCGTGCGCCGCTACTGGCGGACGGTCTTCGGCAAGCGGCCGGCGATGGCCGCGCAGGTGGTGATCCCCGATCTGCGAGGCGTCCTGAACGCGGTGCGGGCCGGGATGGGCGTCTCCGTCCTGCCCGCGTACCTGTGCCGGGCCGATGTGGCGGCGGGCCGGCTGGTCACGCTCGCGCAGCCGGAGCTGGCGCCGATCAACACCGGCTACCTCGCGGTCCGCTCGGGCGGGCTGGCCAGGGCCGCCGTCGCCAGGGTGCACGCGCATCTGCTGGCGGCACTCAAATCAGCCCCCGCTTACTGACACGAGGCCTCATAGCCAGCGATAGTTGAAAGGCGTACGGTCAACGTATGGCTGAAACCCCCGAAACGGTGCACTGGCGGGGTGTGCACCACCTCGCCCTGGTCACTGCGGACATGGACGCCACTGTGCGCTTCTGGCACGGCGTACTCGACGCCCGCCTGGTCACCACGCTGGCGATCCCCGCGTTCAAGCACTACTTCTTCGAGGTGGCGCCGGGTAACACCGTCGCCTTCTTCGAATACACCGGTCAGGAGCTCGACAGCTTCGCCAAGCCCGCCGGCGTCCCCTACGCCAAGGCCGCCCAGTTCGACCACCTGTCGCTGCACCTGCCCGACGAGGACGCCCTGGTCCGGCTGCGTGACCGGCTCAAGGCGCACGCCTGCGAGGTCACCGACGTGATCGACCACGGCTTCCTGCGGTCGATCTACTTCAGCGACCCCAACGGCATCGCGCTGGAAGCCTCCTGGTGGACGATCGACCCCACCGGCCGGCCGGTCGACTACGCGGACGAGCGCCTGTTCGCCGACCCCGACCCGGTGCCGGCCGTACGGGAGCTGCGCGAGAACGGGCGGCTGGACCACATGGTGAGTACGCGGCTGGTGGACGGAATCATCGAAGACCTCCGGCGGGAGGGAATCACGCTGGAGCCTTGACCACAGGGCGCGGCGCCGTGGTCAAGGCGGCTCGCTACGAGGATTCCTCAGATCCGAAAGAACAAGTTCAGGTAGCGGTCGGCGATGGACAGGTCACCCCTGACGGTTCCGGCGTTGCTCCTGCCGAACGTGGTGAGCACCATACTCCCGGCGTCGAACTCGATGAGCGTGGGCAGGTCGCCCAGGTCGCCGGGGGTGTAGCTCATGCCCTGCGGCCCGACCTCCACCCGGAAGTCGCCCCCGTTGACGCCGCCCACGCGTACGCCGATCCGGAACGGCGTCAGGTCCGCGCCCTCCTTGACCGTCGACTGCCAGAGCACGAGCATGAACGGCACCAGCAGGTCCGCCGCCTCTCCCGACAGTCCGTGCGCCCGGCCGGTGCCCTGGCGGATGTCCCAGGAGTGCACGGCGTAGTCCATGAGCTGGCCCGCCGCGTAGAAGTAGGCGGGCAGCGGGCCCATGTAGAAGTGCGGGACGGTCAGCCCGGCCCAGTCGTCCGGGCCGAGGTCGCGCAGGATCGCCATCATCTGCTCGAAGTCCGTCTTGAGCCGGTCGAGCAGTTCCTTCTGCGGGACCCCGCGCAGCGCCATGGCCTGCTCGTTGACCCGCTCACCCATGCCGGGCAGCCCGAAGGCGGCGTCCGGGTTCCCGCCCGAGCGTACGAGGTCGAACGCGGCGAGGTAGCCCTCGGTCGTGTCGACGATGTGCGCGACCACGTCGCGCGTCGTCCAGCCGACGCACGCCGTCGGCGCCTCCCATGCCTCCTCCGGCTCGGCGAGCGCGAACAGCCGCTCGGCCTCGTCGCCGACGACCCGCAGGATGGTGTCTTTGCCTTCGTACGAGGTGGCGTCCCATTGGTTCATGCCGGTCACCTTTCTTCCTAGGCGAACGACAGACCTGAACGGTTTAACTGTCAATATTCCCGGCGGACAGATTCCCTTCAGCCGAGGTAGGCGGCCCGCACCACGGGGTCGTCACGGACTTCCGCCGGGGTGCCGGTGGCGATGACCCGGCCGAGGTCCAGGACGACGAGCCGGTCACAGGTGTCCATGACGAAGCCCATGTCGTGCTCGACCAGCAGCACCGTGGTGTCCAGCGCGGCGACGACCGCGCGCAGCCGTACCGTCTGGTCCGCGTCCAGGCCCGAGGTCGGCTCGTCGAGCAGCAGCAGGCGCGGCCGGTCGGCGATGGCGCGGGCCAGCTCGACCAGCCTGCGCTGGCCGACGGGCAGCGCGGCGGCGTAGGCGTCGCGCAGCGCGGCCAGCCCGCACAGCTCCAGCACCTCGGCCACGCGCGCCCGCCGCTCGCGTTCGAGCCGCCGTCGCGCGGGCAGGCCGGTCAGGTCGGCCATCAGGCCGCCCCCGCCGCCGTGCCAGTCGAGCGCCGCCAGCACGTTGTCGGCCACGGTGAGCCGCCCGAAGACCTGCGTCCGCTGGAAGGTACGGCGAACGCCCGCGCGAGCCCGCCTGACCGGCGGCATCACGGTCACGTCATCGCCCGCCACGCGTACCCGGCCGCCGCTCGGCCAGCGCAGGCCCGACACCACGTCGAACAATGTCGTCTTGCCCGCCCCGTTCGGCCCGATCACCCCGCAGACCTGCCCCTCGGGCACCTCGAACGACACCGCGTCCAGCGCCGTGACCCCGCCGAACGCCACGGACACGTCCCGCACGGCCAGCATCACGTCGGCACGCTCGGCGTCCCGCACGACGGACATCACGTCACCCCCAAGTAAACGGACATCACGTCACTCCCAGGTAGGCGGCGGTCAGGCGGTCGCTGTCCACCTCGGCGCGCGGCCCGGCCCACACGACGCGGCCGAGCCGCATGAAGGCGACCCGGTCGGCGATCGCCAGCGCCTCGGTGGCCTTCTCCTCGACCAGCAGCAGCGCCACCCCGCGCGCACGCAGCTCGGCGAACACCTCGAACACCTGCCGCACGATCAGCGGCGCCAGACCCAGCGACGGCTCGTCGGCGATCAGCACCCTGGGCGGCCGGGCCAGCGCGGGGGCGAGGGTGAGCAGCTGCTGCTCGCCGCCGGACAGCGCGCCGGCGAGCACCGTACGACGGGCCGCGAGCTGCGGCATCCGCTCGTAGACGGCGTCGGGCTCGGCCAGCCAGGTACGCAGGTTCTCCTCCACCGTGAGACCCGGGAACACCCCGCGCCCCTCGGGAGCCAGCAGCACACCCGCCCGGGCCCGGCGGTGGGCCGGCCAGGCGGTGATGTCGATGCCGTCGAGCAGCACCCGTCCGGCGGACACCGGCCGGTCGCCGGCCGCGACGGCGCAGGTGGTCGACTTGCCCGCGCCGATGGCGCCCAGCAGCGCCACCACCTCGCCGGGCCGCACGTCGAGATCCACGCCCCGCAGGACCGTACAGTCGGCGTACCCCGCCACCACCCCATCGAGCCGGAACAACACCTCCGCGACGGGCGCACCGGACGCGCTCGGGGCGACGGGCACGGCGGAGGTGGCGGGCACACTCGTGGTGACGGACGCGCTCGGAGTGATGGGCACGCTTGGGGTGACGGGCATGCTCTGGGTGACGGGCACGGCGGAGGTGGCCCGTACCGGGGTGGCGGCGGCCACGGGTTGTGTCGGGACGGCGGACCGCGCTCGTCCCTGACGCCGCCGGTGACGGGACTCGGCGAGCTGGGCCAGCACCCCGTCCGGATGCTTGGCCAGGATCATCCCCCCGGCCCCGAACAGAATGGCCCCCACCTGCGCCGACACCCCCCACGTGGCCAGCAGCTCGGGCACAGCCACGGCCACCAGCCCGCCCAGCACGGCCCCGCCGATCCGCCGTACCCCCTGCAACACCACCACGGCCAGCCAGACGAACCCGGAGAAGGCTGGCAGATCGGTGGCGGTGATGGACCCCTTGGACACGGCGAACAGCACCCCGCCCAGCCCCGCGATGGCCGAGGCCAGCGCGAACAGCACGATCTTGGCCCGCGGCCCCGACAGCCCCGAGGTGGTCGCCGCGGCGGGAGCCGAGCGGACCGCCAGGATCGCCCGCCCGGACGCCGATCTTTCCAGGTTGCGCACCAGCACCCCGACCAGCCCGATCAGCGCGAGCAGCAGCACCACCCGCACCCGTGGATCGGAGGTGTCGGCGAACCCGAAGCCGAGCGCCGGGAGTGCCCAGCCGATCGTCCCGTTGCTGAACGCGTCCACCTGGAACAGCACCTGGTCGGCCAGCAGGGCCAGCGCCAGCGTGGCCAGCGTGAGGACCCGCCCGCCCAGCCGGAGCGCGGGCAGCGCCACCAGCATGCCCACCGCGCTGGCCGCCAGCACCCCGACCACGATCGCCACGATCAGCGGCCACCCGGCCGAGAACGCCCACCCGCAGGTCAGCGCCGCCATGGAGGCGAAGGCGGCCTGGGCCAGGTTCACCATGCCGCCGATCCCGGTCACCACCACGAACGAGCAGAAGATCAATGCCAGCACGAGGCCCTGGGCGGCCAGGCCCACGTAGTACTCGGAACCGGCGAAGGTGAAGCCGAGCAGCGCCACCAACCCGATCACCCACGGCAGCCGCCGTCGCCACAACGGCACGCCCGCCAGGTGGTCGGGCGGCGGCGCGTCCTCAGCAGCGCTCCCGGCCACCCGTTCGCGCGACCTGTTCAGCAGCACCAGCCCGGCGAACAGCAGGATGACCGGCACCGCCGTCCGCAGCCCGGTGATCTCCTGGAGGAAGTCGGTGTATCCGGCGACCAGGTTCTGCACCACGCCGAGTGCCAGCCCGGCGGCGAACGTCCACGGGATCGACCGCAGCCGCCCGAACACCGCGGCCGTCGCCGAGGCGAACAGCAGCACGGTGTAGGCGGTGGCGTCCAGCCCGAGCATCGGTACGGCCAGCACCCCGGCGAGCCCCGCCAGTGCCGACCCGAGCATCCAGGCCAGGGCCGAGGTGGCGTCCACGTCGATGCCACGCAGCGTGGCCAGCCGCCGCCGGTCGACGGAGGCCCGCATGCGCAGCCCGTACGGCGTGTGCCGCATGAACGCCCACAGCCCGAGCGCGGCCACGGCCGAGAAGCAGAACGTGATGAGCTGGTCGGTGTCGAGCCGCGCGCCGAGCACCTCGACGCCGAGCGCCGGATGCGGCCCGAGGCCGCGCGGCAGCGTCGTGCCGTCGGCGCTCGGCAGCCCCAGCAGGTCCACGACGAACAGGCCGAGCGCGGGCAGCGCGATCGTCAGGCCGATCGTGCCGACGATCTGCGCGGTCTCCCCCGCCTGGGCCAGCCCCCTGAACATGGCCAGGTGCAGCAGGTAGCCCAGCGCGGGCGCGAACACCCCGGCGGCCAGCAGCGCCGCCAGCCACGCGGGCAGCCCGGCGGCCAGGTTGAGCTGGTAGAACACCAGCGCGGTCAGGAACCCGACGGCGCCGTGGGCGAAGTTGAACACCCCGGTCGCCGCGTACGACAGCGTCAGGCCGGACCCCATGACGGCGAAGATCGCCCCGGTGACCAGGCCGCTGAGCAGGTAGCCAAGGATCATTTGAGCGGCACGTTGTCGAAGCACTTCATGCTCTTGGCCACCTGGAAGGCGCCGCCCTCCAGCCTGACCAGGGCGCCACAGCCGTTCGGCTCACTGTGGTCCTTGGGGTACTGGACCCGGCCGAAGCCGGCGTTCTCGTAGGTGTACGAGCCGTTGCCCGTGGCCAGGAACTTCTCCCTGGTCAGGTCCTTGCCGGTCTTCTTCAGCATGTCGAGGAAGATGTCGGCCGCCCAGTAGCCGATGGCCATGTGCTGGGTCAGCGTGGCGCCGGGCGACACCTTCTCGACGTCGGCCTTGAACGCGGCGATCTCCGGCGCGGTCGACTCGAACGGCTCGAACATCGGCGCGGCCACCACGCCCTCCAGCGCCTGCGCGCTGGCCGGGTCCTTCAGGATGGCCGGGTCGTAGCTGGTGGCGTCGGTCAGCACGCCCTTGTAGCCGGCCCGTTTCAGCGCCGAGTAGAGGCCCACGTTGAACTTGGTGCCGGCGATGATCGACACCAGGACGTCGGGCGCCTTGCCGCCGTTGGACGTCATGATCTTGTTGACGTACGGCAGCCAGTCGGGCGGCGGCGCCGCGGCGGGCAGGCCGGAGTTGAGCCCGACCAGCTTGAACCCCGCCGCCTGGAACGACTGCGAGATCGTGGTGCCGCCGTACTTGCTGCCGCTGGAGTCGGTGGTCTGCACGTACACGGTCTTGCCGCTCGCGCCGCCGAGCAGGTCGGCCATCTGGCTGCCCCACCAGGTCTGCGAGCCCGCGCCCTTCTTGGGCGCCAGGCAGCCGCTGTAGCCGAACCCGGTCTTCGTGCCGCACCACTGCGGCCCGGTCGCCCAGCCGAACCACGGCACGCCCTGCTGCTCCAGGAAGGCGGCCCCGCCGAAGTTGGGCGCGTGCACCGGCACCAGCGCGAACACCTGGTCCTTCTGCACGAGCTTCTTGGCCGCGGCGTCGCCCTTGGCCGCGTCCTGCCCGTCGTCCTCCGCGCCGACGAACTCGATCTTGCGTCCGTTGACGCCGCCTTCGGCGTTGGCCCGCTCGAACCTGGCCTTCGCCCCGATCTCGGCGTCCTTGGTGGAGTAGCCGCTGGCGCTGGTCTTCGTGAGCACCCCGCCGACCTTCACGCTCGTGTCGGTCACGCCCGCCGTGCCACCGGCGGCGCTCTTCTGCTGGGCCGCGCACCCTGCCAGCAGCGCTACCGCCAGCATCACCGCCGCGGCCCGCCGTTGATGTCGTCGCACCATCGTTCTCACCTTTGTACGGCAAGGCGCGCAGCCGCTTTGGCCTAGCGCTCGCTTGGTTTTTGGTCAGCGTAAATTTGCCCGCGAGGGGTGTCAACGGTGCCGAGCAATCGCTTGCTCACAATCAACGGCCCGGCTAGCGTGAGCCCCATGCTGATGCGCGCGGCCGTACTGACCGATTTCCACCAGCCCATGGAGATCCGCGAGGTGGAGATCGCCGATCCCGGCCCCGGAGAGGTACGCGTACAGATCAAGGCCTCCGGCGTCTGCGGCTCCGACCTCAAGGCCATCGACGGCAAGAGCCCGGTCGTCCACAAGCTCCCGTTCGTCCTCGGCCACGAGAGCGCCGGCGTCGTCGAGAGCGTCGGCACCGGCGTGACCGCCGTCAAGCCGGGCGACCATGTGATCATTTCCATGAGCGGGCCCTGCGGCAAGTGCCGCAACTGCGGCGCCGGCCGCTTCCCCCTGTGCTCCGGCCCGGCCAGGATGACCGCGATCATGGGTGGCGAGCCGCGGATCACGCTCGACGGCCAGGAGACCCGGCGGTTCATCGGCATCGGCTCGTTCGCCGAGTACGCCGTGGTCCGCGAGGCCACCTGCGTGAAGATCCCCAAGGACGCGCCGTTCGACGCCATGTGCCTGCTGGCCTGCGGCGTGGTCACGGGCGTCGGCGCCGTCATGAACGTCGCCCAGGTCGCGCCCGGCTCCAGCGTCCTCGTGGTGGGTTGCGGCGGCGTCGGGCTCAACGTCATCCAGGGCGCGGTGCTGGCGGGCGCGACCACGATCATCGCCGCCGACGTGGCCGACCAGAAGCTCAAGCTGGCCGAGCGGTTCGGCGCCACCCACACCCTGGTGCCCGGCGACCTCCCCGCCCAGGTCGGCGAGCTGGTCAGGGGCGGCGTCGAGTACGCCTTCGACGTCACCGGCGTCCCCGGCGTGCTGGCGAGCGCGTTCGCGGCGACCGCGCCGGGCGGCACCACGGTCATGGTCGGCAGCCCGCCCGCCGGTCAGCCCGTCGAGATCGACCCGGCTCTGCTGTTCTCCTCACGCCGCCTGATGGGCACCCAGGGCGGCGACGCCGCCCCGCACCGGGACCTGCCGATGCTGGCCGGTCAGTTCCTGCGCGGCCGGCTCGACCTGCATGGGCTGATCACGGAACGGGTGGCGTTGGAGCAGATCAACGAGGCCGTCGAGCAGGTACGGCGGGGCGCGGTGGCCAGAACGGTGGTCGTCTTCTAACCTCGCATTCCATAAGGAACAGCGAGGAGTCACGACATGTCATACCCTGACGCGCGATACCTGGCCGACACCGGTGAGGCCAGCGGCGTTCTGCGCCCGGCCGACACGCCACCCGACCTCCGCATGTACGCCCCCGGTGCCGACCCCCGGGGCACCGACGTCCACTACCTGGGCACCGGCGCGTCGACCAACGGCGCCTTCGGCCTGTACCGCTGGGAGATGGGCCCGCGCCCCGGCGGCGCCGCAGCGCACTTCCACCGGACGATCACCGAGTCGTTCTACGTCCTGTCCGGCACCGTCAAGCTCTACAACGGCAAGGAATGGGCGGAGGGCAACGCCGGGGACTTCCTGCACGTTCCGGAGGGCGGCGTGCACGGGTTCCGCAACGAGTCCGGCGCGCCCGTCTCGATGCTGATCCTGTTCACGCCGGGGGCGCCGCGCGAGGCGTACTTCGAGGAGCTGGCCGACATCGTCAGCACCGGCAGGCAGCTGACCGACGAGGAGTGGACGGACCTGTACCTGCGCCACGACCAGTACATGGTCCCGTGACGCCGCATTTCACCCTCTCGGCCACCGTGCTGGAGTCCAGGGACGCCAAGGCCCTGGCGATCTTCTACCAGCGCCTCCTCGGCTGGCGCATCGGAGAGGACGAACCCGGCTGGGTGACCCTCCGCCCTCCGCACGGTGGCGGCGCCGGGCTGTCGTTCAGCACCGACGAGGCGCACGTGCCACCCGTCTGGCCGGCCGGACCCGGCGACCAGCAGATGATGATGCACCTCGACCTCGAGGTGGACGACCTGGACGAGGCCGGCGCCCACGCGGTGGCGTCAGGCGCGACCTTGGCCGACTACCAGCCACAGGAGGACGTCCGCGTCTTCCTCGACCCCGCCGGCCACCCGTTCTGCCTGTGGATCCGCTAGCCCTCTCCCCCAAAAGGACCCCAGCCACCACGAACGCTCTAACCAGCGGTGACGAGATCCTTGGCCGGCGCCTCGGCGGCAGCCTCCTCCTCATGCCCCTCGACCGACAGGTTCGGCAGGAGGCGGTCCAGCCAGCGGGGGCACCACCAGTTCAGGCGGCCGAGCAGCACCATGGTGGCCGGGACGAGGAAGCCACGGATGATCGTGGCGTCCACCGCGACGGCCACGGCCAGCCCCACGCCGAACGTCTTGACCATCGGATCCGGATAGGCGATGAACGCGACGAACACCGCCACCATGATGAGCGCCGCCGAGGTGATCACCCGTCCCGTCGCACCCAGCCCCTCGGCGACCGCGCGGCTGTTGTCACCATGCTTGAGGTACGCCTGCCGTACAGACGTCAGCAGAAAGACCTCATAGTCCATCGAGAGCCCGAACAGCACCGCGAACAGCATCAGCGGCACATAGCTCTCGATCGGCACACTGAAGAAGATCGTCTGGAGGTACGAGGCGTTGGACGGCGCGTCCATGCCGACCAGCCCGCTCCCCAGGCCGAAGGAGAAGACCAGCGCCAGCGCGCCGAAGGCGGCCCCCAGGGAGACGAGGTTCATCAGCGCCGCCTTGATCGCGACCACCGGAGCGCGGAAGGCCAGCAGCAGCAACAGCGCGCTGAACAGCACGACCACCCCGATGACCAGCGGCGTCCGCTCGGCCATGAGGTCGCCCGCGTCCACCATGGCGGCCACCTTCCCACCCACGTGCAGCTCGACGCCGGGCACGGAGATGGCCCGGACGTCCCGCACCACCTGGGCGGATCGGGTGTCGCTCGGAGAGTAGTCGGGGATGGCCTGAATCATCACCGAGCGGCCCGAGGTGTTCACCTTGGCCGGGGCGACGTGCGCGATGCCGTCCACCGCGTCGATCTCCCGCGAGATCCGGTCCACGACGGGATCGGTGGCCTGCGCGACCTTGCCGGGCAGCGTGGCGATGACGATCAGCGGGCCGTTGCCGCCAGGGCCGAACCCGGTGGCCATGAGCTCATACGCGCGCCGCGAGTCCGACCCCTGCGCGCCGTACCCCGCGTCGAGGGGCCCGAGCTTGAGCGCCAGGGCGGGCGCGGCGAGGGCGCCCAGCACGAGCACGCTCGACAGCAGCGCCCGCCACGGCCGCCGCGCCACCCACGAGCCCAGACCGGCCCACCCGGACCCCTCGGGCCGCTTCCTGCCGAGGAACGGGATCCGCAGCGAGTTGACGCGGTGCCCGAGCAGTCCCAGCAGGGCGGGCACCAGCGTGACGGAGGTGAGCACGGCGCTCACCACGGAGACACCGGTGATCCACCCGAGCGTGCTGAGCAGCGGGAAGCCGCCGAACATCAGCGCGCTCAGCGCGATGATCACCGTGCCGCCCGCGAACACGACCGCGCCGCCCGAGCTCGCCACGGTACGCCGGACCGACTCCGCCACGCCCACACCGGTCTCCAGCAGCCGGCGATGGCGCGACAGCAGGAACAGCGCGTAGTCGATGCCCACGCCCAGCCCGATCATCGTGGCCATGATGCCCGCCTGCTTCGGCACGTCCACGACGTACCCGAGCAGGCCGATCACGCCCAGTCCCGCCGTGACGCTGACCAGCGCGGTGAAGATCGGCACCAGCGCCGCCGTCAGCGTCCCGAACGCGAACACCAGCACCAGCAGCGCGCACACCACGCCGATGATCTCGCTGGGCCCGGTCTTGATCTCCTTGTCGGCCGGGGTCGAGGCGTCCGCGGGCACGACCTCCAGCCCGGCGGCCCGAGCCGGGTCCGCGGCCTTGGACAGCGCCTGCGTGGTCTCGGCGAGCTTGGTGTTGTCGTGCCCCTCCATGCGCACGGTGATGAGGCCGATGCGCAGGTTCGGGGTGAGGCCGCCGCTCCGGCCCGGCGTATCGACCGCCACCACGTGCGGCATCGTACGAATGCGGTCCGCGGCCTGCTCCACGGCCCGCTTCCTGGGCTGGTCGATGAGCGTGCCCTTGTCCGAATAGAGGACGAGCTGCACGGTCCCGCCCGGCGCGAGGCCGGGGCCGAAGCCCGTGAGCATCAGGTCGTGCGCCCGCTGCGCGTCGGTGCCGGGGATCGTCACGTCGCTGCTCACCGGACGGCCGAGCGCCAGGCTGCCGCCCATCAGTCCGACTGCCGCGATCACCCATAACGCCAGCACGATCCGCCCGTGCCGCGCGCACCAGCCACCCAGTCGTCCAAGAAAGCGCGTCATCGCCAGATCCCCCAACTCGACGGCCGTCCTGTACGGTCGTACAGGACTACGTTAAACACGAAATATCCGGAAGGCTGTAGATCACGGGGAAATGAGATGATGAACACACCCGACGACACGCGTTCCCGGATTCTGGCCGCCGCCAGGGAGCTGTTCGCGACCCATGGCTACGCGGCCACCTCGCTGGCCGACATCGCCGCCGCCGTGGGCCTGACCAAGACGGCCGTGGCCTACCACTTCCATCCCAAGGACCGGCTGGCCGCCGAGCTCACCGCACCCGCCGGCGACGACGTCCTCGTCCTGCTGGACACCGACTTCGCGGGTGACAGGCAGGCGTTCGTCGAGGCGCTGGCGACCTTCGTGGTACGTCACCGCACAGTGATCCGCCTGCTGATGGAGGACATCGTCGGCGCCGACGACGCGCTGCCGGGCTCGCGGGGCGAGGCCATCAGGCCGTTCAGGGACGAGATCTTCGCCCGGCTCGCCGGCCCTGACCCCGACGCCGCTGCCAGGATCCGTGGCTGGGCCGTGATCGGCGCCCTGCAGTGGGGCGTCGTGCAGACGATGGACCTTCCCGAGGCGACGGTACGCGACCTGCTGGTCCGCACCGCCCTGGCCATTTAGCGGCCCGCCGCGTCCTCGGCGGCCCGCCCCGCCTGCTCCCTGACGGCGATCGCTTCCTCCGCGTGCGCGGGTTCCCCAGCCTGCCGGGACCACATCTGCAGCGTGTCACTGAGGTAGATCAGGTACATGGCCCGGTCGGGGTCGTCTGCGGACGCGGCCCGCACCGCCTGCCTTCCGACGGCGACCGCCTCCTCCAGATCCGCCAGTTCCAGCGTGTCCCCGAACCGCATCAACAGCGCGACCCTGAGGTTGTTCAGTGCCGAGGCCCGGTTGGGGTTGTCGGCGGCCATGACGGCCACGATGCGTCGCCACGCGTCCACGGCCTGGTCGGCGAGGAGCGGATCGTCAGAGGCCGCTGTCCGGTGCAAAAGGTCGGTGGCCAGATCCATGGCCTCGTCGAGCACATGAGGAAGGATCCGCTGCGGCAAGGGGCTGTCGTCATAGATCTGACAGCGGGCGAACGCCTCGACCGCCATTTCCTTCTCATCCGGGCTCTTCCCGTCGAGCGCCAGAAACCGGAACCAGTGGAACCAGCCCACCGTTGAGAGAACCGCGATGTCGGGCTGTCCGTCATCGTGGGCCGCGAACAGGCGGCGGGCGTGCTCGAGCAGCGCCGGATCAAGAGTGCGGGAGACGTCCTGATCGGCACTGACGCGGTCCAGGCACTCGGTCAGCATGGCCAGCGATCCATTTGCCAAGGGTTCTCTCCTTTGTCGGCTGTTATCCCGCTATTTCATGATGCCTCGTTCGACGATCAGCGACGGGTCACCGGCTAGAGGCCCAGCACCTCGCGTTCGACGTGATCGAGCGCCAGCCGTACCCCGCCCAGGGCGACGGACTCGTCGCCGAACGTCGAGGCGACCACCTCGGGCGCGCTCAGGCAGAGCTCGGCCAGGTGGCGGCGGAGCGGGCCGAGCAGCACGTCGCCCGCCCGCGAGTAGCCGCCGCCGATCACCAGCAGGTCGGGATCCACGGCCAGCACGAGCGCCGCGGCGCCGATGGCCAGGTTCTCGGCGTACCGGTCCACCCGGCGCGCCGCGAGCGCGTCACCCGCGCCCGCCGCCACGAACACCTCCGCCGCGCCGCCCTCCTTGCCCAACTCCTTCGCGCCCAACTCCTTCGCGCCCAACTCCTTCGCGCCCAGCTCCTTCGCGCCCAGCTCCTTCGCGGCGTCCTCCCAGCCGACCTGGCGCAGCGTGCCGATCTCGCCCGCGGCTCCCGACCGGCCCCGGTGCAGGCGCCCGCCGATGAGGATGCCCGCGCCCGGCCGGTGGCCGACCAGGATGTAGACGACGTCGGAGGCGTGCTGGGCGCTGCCCCGCCAGTGCTCGGCGAGCGCCGCCAGGTTCGCGTCGTTGGCGGCCAGCGCCGTACAGCCGAACCACCGCCCGGCCACCCCCGCCAGGTCCACGCCCGTCCACCCCGGCAGCGTGATCGACAGCGACACCCGCCCCGAGCGATCGACGATGCCCGATGTGCCCACCGACACGGCCAGCACCCGCGCCCGCGAGACGCCCGCGCCGTCGACGCAGGCCAGCGCGGCGCGGCGGGCCGCCGCCAGCCGCTCGGGCGCGGCGGCCTCCTCGGAGACGGCGACCCGCTCACAGGCGACGACCTCGCCGTTGAGGTCGGCCACCGAGACGACGATCCGCTCGCCGCCCACGTCGACGCCCACCACGTAGCCGGCGTCCGCCCGGAACTCGAACCGGCGGGCGGGCCGTCCCATGACCCCCTCGTCGGGCGGTACTTCCCGGACCCAGCCACGGTCCTTCAGCTCGTCGAGCACCGCCTCGACGGTCTGCCTGGACAGCCCGGTGATCCGGCCGAGCCGGGTCAGCGTGGACACGCCCTCGCGCCGCAGGGCGCTGAGCGTCGCCTGGGTGTTGACCTTGCGCAACAGCGAAGCGTCTCCCGGCCGGAGTTCGGTCAACTTTCGTGACCCTCTCTCATAACTTTCCTCTTGACGACCGACTCCGCGGATCCTAGCATCAGCCGACATACGGTAACTGGTTACATAAGTGGAGGCGTACATGGTGACTCTCGCCATCGTCGGCGCGGGTTCTCGGGGCACCTCCTACGCTCGCCATGCCGTCGAGTCCGGCGGGGCGCGGGTGGTCGCGGTGGCGGATCCGCTCGAGAGCCGCCGGGCCAGGCACCCCGGCGCGACGCCGTACGCGGACTGGCGCGAGCTGGCGGCGCTCCCCCGGCAGGCCGACGCCGTGATCATCGCGACGCAGGACGCCGATCACGTCGAGCCCGCGGTGCGGTTCGCCGAGCTGGGCTACGACATCCTGCTGGAGAAGCCGATGGCCGTCTCCGAGGAGGACTGCCGGGCGATCGTGGCCGCCGCCGAGCGTTCCGACGCGATCTTCGCGGTCTGTCACGTGCTGCGCTACACGCCCTATACCCGCGCGCTGAAGGCGCTGCTCGACGCCGGTCGGATCGGCGAGATCGTCAGCATCCAGCACCTGGAGCCGGTCGGCTGGTGGCACCAGGCGCACTCGTACGTACGGGGCAACTGGCGCAGGTCCGACGAGTCGACGTTCATGCTGCTCGCCAAGTCCTGCCACGACCTCGACTGGCTCGTACACCTCACCGGCCGGCAGGTCACCAAGGTGTCGTCATTCGGCGGCCTCCAGCACTTCCGGCCGGAGCACCGGCCCGAGGGCGCGGCCGACCGCTGCCTCGACTGCGCCGTCGAGGACACCTGCCCCTACTCGGCCAAGCGCATCTACCTGCCGCTGGCGGGCAAGGAGGCGTGGCCGCTGAACGTGGTCACCGACGACGTCTCCGAGCGCGGCGTCCTCGAAGCGCTCAGGACCGGCCCGTACGGCAGGTGCGTGTACGCCTGCGACAACGACGTGGTCGACCACCAGGTGGTGAACCTGGAGTTCGAGGGCGGCGTCACCGTCGCGTTCACCATGACCGCCTTCACCCCCGCCGCGCACCGGCAGACCCGGATCTTCGGCACCCGCGGCTCGATCGAGGGCGACGGCGACCGCCTCACCGTCACCGACTTCCTGACCGGCGGCACCGACACGGTCGACACCCGCCCCACGGGCGACGGCACCGCCGGCGGTGGGCACGGCGGCGGTGACGAGGCGCTGGTGGAGGCGTTCCTGACGGCGGTACGCACCCGCGACCGCGCCCCGATCCTCTCCTCTCCGAGCGAGAGCCTGCACAGCCATCTCATCGCCTGGGCGGCCGAGCGGTCCCGCCTGCGTGGCGAGATCGCGGACGTCACACCCGGGGCCGTCAGTCCGTAGGCGGAGGGGTCTCCACGGTGACCGTCGGCGTGGGCTCGGTCGGATCGGGACCGTCCTGGCCCGCGACACCGACGGTCACGACCACGGCGCCCCCAGCCTTGGCGCAACTCCCGGCCGCGACGCTCTGCGCGATCGCCACGTCCACCTGCGCGTCGTCCGTGACCACCTGGGTCTTGAAGCTCACGACGAACCCGGCGCCCCGCAGCGCCGCCCGAGCCGCCGCCTTGGGCTGCCCGACGACGGACGGCACCGTAGCCCCGTTACGGGCGACGACCAGCGTCACCGTCGCACCGCCCGAAACCCGGCTCCCCGCCCCCGGCTCGCTGGACAGCACCTGCCCCTCCGGCTTGTCCGAGCAGGTGCTCTTCGTCGCGCCGACCACCAACCCGGCCTTGGCCAGGGCCGCCTCAGCCTGCTTGAGCTCCACCCCGACGACCGCCGGCACCGCCAGCCCCGCCGACACCTGAAGCGAGACCGTGCTCCCCCGCGCCACCGTGGTCCCACCGCTGGGACTGCTGCCCAGCACCTGGCCGATCTTCCGCCGCGAGTCGACCTCCGTGACCTCCCCCACCACGAACCCGGCCCGCTTGATCGCCGCGACCGCCGCCGACCGCCCCATCCCGGCCACCACCGGCACCCGTACCCCGGCGAGTCCGACGGACGGTCCCTGGGTGGAAGGCACATGGCTCTGCCCCGGCTGCTCTCCCCGCTTGGTCCCGGCCCGATCGGGCGGGGACGTGGTCGCGGGCGGCTGGGTCGTCACGACCGACGGCCGGACGGCCGCCGCCTGCGGACGCGCCTCCTTCTCGTCCCTGAACGTCGGCACCAGCACGCTGACCAGCACGGCGCCGCTCACGAGGAGCGCGGCGGTGACCGCGAGCGCCGCCCGTCCCACCGCCTGACGAGTGCTCTTCCCTCGCTCGCCCGACAGCCCCACAGGACCGCCACCGGAAGAGACGGCGCCGTCGCCGGGAGAGATGGCGCCGTCGTGGGACGGACCGGCCACCCCGGCACCATTCCGCCGGACGTCCGACTCCGCGACGCCGTGCGGCCGGACGTCAGGTTCCCCGGCAGCGTTCGGCTGGGCGTCCGGCTCCCCGGCGCCCTGCCGCGGGACCGTCGGCGACCAGGACGCGACACCCTCCGGTGAGGAACCCGGCCACCGGTAGCCACCGGCCGCCCCCGTCGGCTCCGGCGCGGCCATCGGGTAGGGCGGCGGCAGCCGGTCCGGCCCTCCATGCGGCACCGACGGGGCGGGCGTCACCCGCAGGATGTGCGACGGCGGCGAGCGCAGCACCTCCGGCGGCGCGGAGCCGGCGTCGCCCAGCAGCGCCAGCAGCAGTTCCCGGCTGGTCGGCCGGTTCCTGGCGTCCTTGTCCAGGCACGCCACCACCAGCTCCCGCAACGACCCGTCCAGCCGCCCGAGCTCCGGCGGCGCGGTCAGGATGCGGTGCAGCACCGGCGCCACCGAGTCCTGCCCGAACGGGGCCGACGCGTTCGCCGCGAAGCACATCGTGGCGGCCCACGAGAACACGTCCGCCGCTCCCGTGAGCGCCGACGCGGTGATCTGCTCAGGCGCCATGTACGCGGGCGTGCCCACCCCCCGCCCGCTCACCGTGGCCGCCGCGTCCAACGCCCTGGCCAGCCCGAAGTCGATCACCCGTGGCCCGTCCGAGCCGAGCAGCACGTTCTGGGGCTTGAAGTCGCGGTGCACGATGCCCGCCCGGTGGATCGCCGCCAGCGCGGTGACCGTGCTCACGGCGAGCCGTTCGAGCGCCGCGCCACGGCGCGGCCCGGTGAGCGCCACCTCGCGCTGCAGCGACGGCCCGTCCACGTACTCGCTCACGATGTACGGCCGGCCGTCGTCGAACCCGGCGTCCATCACCTGGGCCGTGCAGAACCGCGCCACGTGCTTGGCCAGCTCCACCTCCCGCAGGAACGCCACCTTCTCGTCCCCCACGGGCCCGTGCAGCAGCTTGACCGCGTAGACGTCCTCGGCCCTCGTCCCGAGGTACACCACGCCCTGGCCGCCCTCGCCCAGACGCCCGGACAGCTCGTAGGCGCCGAGCCGCCGCGGATCCCCCGTTCTGAGTGGCTGTGCCGTTGGCACGGGGTTGCCTCCCCTCGCCGCCACCCACCTTCTGCATCCACTCTGCATCCAACTGAAGGCAACGGACGCCGGACAGTCAACGGTGATCGACGCAATGCCGCCTGACCGTGACACATCCCGTCAAGAATGTCGGGAGAGCGTGCCTGAATAGGTAATGTCCGTGTCACCCTGACGTGTCATCTTGATGACCACCTGGTCGGGCTCCGGCGTCGGGAACACCCGCAGCGTCCCCGGAACGCACCCCTCACCCTTGACCCGATCGAGCGCGAACACGAGCCGGCTCCTGATCGGACTCAGCCGCCCCGAACAACGCAACCCCGCCCCCCACCGCAGACCCGAGCCGCCGTCCGCCAACTCCATCACCACCGGGAAACCGGCCCCCGTGTCGGCCGACCCCGTCCACTGTCCGGCCAGCCCGGGACTTTGTGCCCCCCGCACCCAGAGCACGAACCCGGCCACACCCATGGCCAACCCGACACCGGCCACGATGACCTGCAACGCCCGTACCCGTGCCCGCCGCATCGCCTCGACCTCCTCCGGGGATCCGGGAAGCCTCCGACAGTACGGCAGTCTCAGATCAGCTGGGCGTACTGGTCGAGCAGCGGCAGGATCTCGTCGGCCGTTCCGCTGGGCAGACTGGCCACCGACTCCTCGATGCCCAGCTCGGCGTAGTAGTCGAGCTTCTCCCTGGTCGGCAACGTCCCGAAGGGGATGACCTTGGCCATCGGCCGCCCGGCCTTCTCGCAGGCGTCGCGCAGGGCGGGCAGGGCGGCCTTGATCCCCTTGCCGCCGATCGGGATCCAGCCGTCGGCCCACTCGGCGACGTGCGCGAACAGCTTCGGACCCGCCGCGCCGCCGATGTAGACGGGCGGCTCGGAGATCGGCTTGGGCCACGACCACGACGGCTCGAACCCCTCGAACTCGGCCACCTCGTCCCGCCACAGCTTCCGCATGGCCAGGACGTTGGCCCGCGCGACCTCGCGTCGCTGGTCGTACGGCACGCCGTGGTTCTCGATCTCCTCCACGTTCCAGCCGAAGCCGACGCCGACCACCACACGCCCGCCGGAGAGGTGGTCGAGGGTGGCGATCGCCTTGGCGGTCACGATGGGGTCGCGCTGGGCGGCGAGCAGGATGCCGGTGCCGACGACCAGCCGCTCGGTGGCGGCGGCGGCGAACGACAGCGCGATGAGCGGGTCCAGTACGCGCTTGTACTCCTCGGGCAGTTCGTCCAGCCCCATCGGGTGCGGTGTGCGCCGCGAGACCGGGATATGGGTGTGCTCCGGTACGTAGAGCGAGTGGAAGCCACGCTCCTCGGCTGCCTTGGCCAGATCCACGACCGGCATGCCCAGATCGGTGGTGAACATGGTGACACCAAGCCGCATACGACTCTCCTTGACGTCAACCAAGCGATTGCTCGGCTAAGATTTCTAGAGTAGCTTGCCGGTCAGAGAAGCGCCCCGCGGAAAGAGGTCTCCCGGTGAAGTTTTCCATCTTCCTGAATCCGCAGATTCCAGGCTCCGGATACGCGGCCGAGGAGAACGCCAAGGCCAAGCGGCCCATCGGACGTGACACGGAGTCGTACCAGAACCTGCTGCACGAGGTACGGGAGATAGCCGTCCACGCCGACCAGATCGGCTTCGACGCGCTGATGATGACCGAGCACCACTTCCACTCGGAAGGCATGGAGTTCTCGGTCAACCCGCTGATGTTCCTCACCGACCTCGCGGCCAGGACCGAACGCATCCTGCTCGCCCCGCTCGGCATGGTCCTGCCGGCCTGGGACCCCATCCGGGCGGCGGAGGACGTGGCGCTGCTCGACCAGTTCTGCAAGGGACGGCTCCGGCTGGGCGTGGCCAGGGGCTACCAGAACCGGTGGATGAACGTCCTGGGCCAGCGCTGGCACGCGGCGGCCGCCCGCTCCGACGGCTCGGCCTCCGACACCCGGAACTTCGACGTCTTCGGCGAGGTGCTGAAGATCATGAAGATGGCCTGGACCCAGGAGACACTCCGCTACAAGTCCGACGTACTGGACTACGAGGTGCCCTATCCGTTCGACGGCATCGAGGGCTGGCCCGCCTTGGAGTGGACCAAGACATTCGGCGCCCCCGGTGAGATCTCGGACGACGACAAGGTGCAGGCCATCTCGGTCTGCCCGCGGCCGTACCAGAACCCGCATCCCGAGCTGTGGCAGCCGTTCACGATCTCCGACCGCTCGGTCATCAGGGCCGCGCAGGAGAACATCCTGCCGTGGATGTTCACCCCGAACCCCGACGACCACGCCGCCAAGGCCAAGCTCTACCAGGAAGAGTCCGCCCGGCAGGGCCGCGAGTACAAGCTGGGCGAGCACACCGGCATCCTCAAGATCGTCGGCATCGCGGACACGACCGAGGAGGCGATCAACACCTTCGGCCGGAGCATCCCCAAGGACTTCGCCGCCTTCTTCGGCCCCTTCGGTTACCTGGAGGTGCTGCGGAAGAAGGAAGATGAGAAACACAAGCCCATCTCCCCCGAGAAGGGCGACGCCAAGCGCATGAACGACGTGGAGATGGCGCTGTTCGGCACCCCCGACGACGTCAAGCGCGGCATCCAGCGGATGCTCGACCGGATGCCCGACCTGGAATGGTTCGGCCTCTACATGCAGGGACAGCAGGGCGTGTTGCCACTCGACACGGTCAAGCGGAACCTGGAGATGTTCGCCACCAAGGTCATCCCGGAGTTCCAGTGAGATTCTGGCTGGGAGCCTCGTTCGCGGACACCGACCAGTTCCTGGAGCTGGCCAGGACGGCTGAAAGGTGCGGGTTCGACACGCTCACCCTGTCGGACCACCTCTTCTACGCCGACTTCGCGACCCCGTACCCCTACTCCAAGTCCGGCAAGCCCCGCTGGACCGCCGAGACGCACTGGCCGGACGTGTGGGTGACGATCGGCGCGATGGCCGCGGTGACCACCACGCTGCGCTTCGCCCCCAACGTCTACATCGCCCCGGCCCGCGACCTGTTCACCGTGGCCAAGCAGGTGTCCACGGCGGCGGTGCTGTCGCGGGACCGCGTTTCGTTCGGGGTGGGCGTCGGGTGGTGCGCGGAGGAGTTCGCCGCCACCGGCCAGGACTTCCACACGCGTGGGCGGCGGCTCAACGAGATGATCCCGGTGCTCCGGGACCTCTGGACCGGCGGCGCCGTCACGATCGACGGCCTGCCCGAGCTGTCCATCTCACCCACCCCCGCCGAGCCGATCCCGGTCATGGTGGGCGGCGACAGCGACGCGGCGCTGCGCCGGGCGGCCAAACTGGGCGACGGCTGGATCGGCAACCGCATCTACACGGAGGAGCAGCTCGACACCGTGCTCGACTCCTTACGGGGGTGGCTGGACGAGTACGGCAGGACCGGGCCGTTCGAGATCATCGCCCCGCTGGCGGTGCTACCGGACGCCGACACCTACCGGCACTTCGCCGCCAAGGGCGTCACCGGGACGATGGCCGCCCCGTGGTGGCTGGCCACCCCCGAGGAGAAGCAGCGGTACGGCGAGGGCACCCTGGAACTCAAGATCGCCACCATGGAACGCTTCGCGGAGGAGGTCATCGCGAAGATGTGACCCGCGGCGCGGCGGCTGTCTGTGAAAGCACGGCCCGGCCTGCTGGCGTCTGCCGGCTTAGCCGACCGTCTGTGCTGCTCGAAGGAGTGCCGGATCCACATCGGGAACGGCGAGCCTCGGGTTGTGACCCGCCGCGACGACTCTCATGACGAATCCGGCGGCCTCCTCCAGTTGCCGGGCGCAGTTGAGTCCACCGACCACCGCGGGCCGGGCACCAAGATCTTGGATAAGCGCCGCAGCGCGATCGAGAGCACGTGAGTCGTCGCCGCAGATCGCCACGACCGGCGCCGACTCCCGCGGACCCACGTAAGGCCATGAGGCTCCTGCGAACAGGTGCAGCCCCTTGACCACGTGCGCCTCGGGAGCCGTGTCCGCCACGAGTGTCGCCGCCGAGCCGGCCGCCGGCTTCAGCTCACAGGTTGTGTAGTCGACGGGGTTGGTGCAGTCGATCACGGCCTTGCCGGCCAGTGACCCCTCGGGAGCGCCGACGAGAGACAACGCCGCCCGCAACCCCTCCCAAGCGACCGCGACCACGAGCACGTCGATCTGAGTCGCGAGGCCTGCGGGGTCGACAGCCTTCGCCACCGGACCGATCTGGTCGGCGGCCGCTTTGGCGTGCAGGGGGTCGCGCCCTGTCACCAGAAGCGAGTGGCCTGCCGGAGCCCAGGCGCGGCCAAGCGTCACGGCGAGGTTTCCAGTGCCCAAGATTCCTACGTTCACAGCGATCTCCTCTGTCTCGAAGCTGTGCCCTTGAGACGCTACGAAGGGCGCTCCTACCGTTTGGTGGGAGAGCGAGGCGATACTGGGTTTCGTGCTCGAAGAGTCCTGCCAGACATTCATCTCCGACTGCCAGGTGCGCGCGGCGGCCGAACTCATCAGCCACGTTTGGGATCCTGTCGTGCTCTCGGCGCTGCGCCTGGGGCCGACGCGACGCAAGGACCTGCTCACAAGGATCGCGGGAGTCAGCGACAAGGTGCTGACTCAGGCGCTGGATCGTCTCCAGGCACGCGGGCTCGTCGTGAAAGTCAGCAGCGCCGACCCAGCGTCAGCGCACACAGGCGCGATCTACCGGCTCTCCACGCTGGGGGATTCGTTCGCCAATGGGCCCCTCGCACACCTCGCACAGTGGGCCGCCGACAACCAAGACGATCTCGTCGGCCGATCAACGACGTCATGACCATGGTGGCGTTCCAGGCGTTGTCATGAGGGGGCGGCTGGAGGCAGGCCCAGCTCGGCCATGGCCAGGTCGACCAGGGAGCCCGACACCTCGTCGACCGCCCCGATGCGTACCAGGGCGGCCAGTCCGAGGTAGCCGCCGTAGGCCGCCAGCACCCGCCTGCGCGCCTCCTCCTCCGACTGGCCGAGCTCCCGCAGTACCTCCTGCATGAATTCCAGGCGACGCCGGCTCACCCGCCGCACCACCTCGCCGACCAGCGGATCGTCCACCTCGCTGATCAGCCGGAACGAGATCGCCGCGTTCTCCGCGTCACCGAAGGCCAGGTCCAGCAGGGTCCGCATACGCGCCACCGGCCCGTCGAGCGACTCCAGCCGGGCGATGACCCGCTCGGTCCCGGCCTCCCACTGCGCCAGGGCCGCCTCGACCAGGGCTCGGCGGTTGGCGAAGTGCCAGTAGAAGCTGCCCTTCGAGACCCCGAGCCGTACCGCGACGGGCTCCACCGCCACCGCGCCCAGGCCACCCTCCGCGAGCGCCGCCAGCGCGGCTCTCGCCCAGTCGTCCGGCCCCAACCGCTCCGCCACTCCGCGCTTTCCTCGCTCAACCACCCGCGCCTCCTTCGCTCGAACCGCGCCCCGCTGACGGACGCCGTCCCGGTGCCGCCCTGAACCGTCCTCGTCGGACGGACGCCGCCCCCCGCTCCGCACGGAACTGTCACCCGGCGCGCGGAACCACCTGCCCTGCCGCACGGACCGCCCCGCACGGACCGCCCCACTCCGCTCCGACAGCCTGCCATACGGCGGCGTATAGTCGCCTCCATACGCAACCGTATGGAGGCCGCGAGCAGGCCCCGGACACGAGGAGCCCCCATGCCGACGCTGGTAGACGACTTCATCCCCCGCCCGGACGCGGCGGAGCGGCACTCGATCGTGATCAACGCCTCCCGCGACCGCGTCTGGCAGGCGATCACGCACCCGGACCCGCAGGACGTCCGCCTGGCCAAGCCGCTGATCGCCCTCCGGCGGCTGATCGACCGCTCCCCCACTGACCAGCCGAAGCGGAACCTGCCCAACTTCACCCCGCTGGCCGAGGACCCGATGCGGGAGCTCGTCGTCGGGACGGTCGGCCAGTGGTGGCGCCTGGGCCGCGCCGAGCGCACCCCGGCGATCGGCGACGTGGCCGCGTTCCGCGCCTTCGACCGGCCCGGGTACGCGAAGGCGACGTTCAGCTTCCTGCTGGACGACGCGGGCCCGGGACGCATCCGCCTGGTCACCGAGACCAGGGTCCTGGCCACCAGCCCGGACGCCCGCCGCGCCTTCCGCCGCTACTGGATCGTCATCCGCCTCGGCAGCGGCCTGATCCGCCGCGTCATGCTCTCCGCCATCCGGGCCCGCGTCTGACCCACCACGTCATGCTCTCCGCCATCCGGGCCCGCACCCGACACTCCACGCCATACTGTCCGCCAACCGAGCCCGCGCCTGACCGCCCGTGCGAGGACACGCGCACGACCATGGCCGGGCGCGCCGGTCGGTGAGGTGGGCGGGGCGGAAGCGCTCACACAGGGCGATAGCCTCGTGTCGTGCTGGATAAGATCGCGGCGACCCGTTATGTGACGCCGTTGCGCGAGGGCGGGTCGCTGCCGGGCGTTGTCGAGGCGGATGATCTCGGCACCTACGTGGTGAAGTTCCGGGGAGCGGGCCAGGGCCGTCGGGTGCTCGTGGCGGAGATCATCTCGGGCGAGCTGGCCAGGCGGCTCGGATTCCGTACTCCCGAGATCAAGCTGATCGACCTCGACCCGCAGATCGCCATCCGGGAGCCCGACGAGGAGGTGCAGGACCTGCTCAAGGCGAGCACCGGCCTCAACCTGGCGATCGACTTCCTGCCCGGCTCCCTCGGGTTCGAGCCGCTGACGTGGACGCCCGACCGGATGTTCGCCTCACGGGTGGTCTGGTTCGACGGCCTGATCCACAACGTCGACCGCAGCTGGCGCAACCCCAACCTGCTCGTCTGGCACCGCGACATCTGGCTGATCGATCATGGCGCGGCGCTCTGGTTCCACCACAACTGGCGGACCGCCGACCCGCGACGGCCGTTCGACGTGGGAGACCATGTGCTGGCGCCGTTCGCCGCCCACCTCGAGAGCGCGGGGGCCGAGCTGGCCGCGAAGATCACTCCCGAGCTCCTGGAGACCGTCACCGCGCTGGTACCCGACGAATGGCTCGACGACGAACCCGGCTTCGACTCGGCGCAGGCCGTCCGCGACGCCTATGCCGACCACCTGCTCCAGCGCGCGCAGGCACCGTACGAGTGGCTGAGACCGCCCGAGCCCACGGTCGGCGAACCCACGGGGCCGGCCTCCGTCGGCGAGTTCTGGCGGGGAGGCGACCGATGAGCAGGGACGTCTACGAGTACGCGGTGATCCGCGTGATGCCGCGCGTCGAGCGCGGCGAGCTGATCAACGCGGGCGTGCTGCTCTACTGCCAGCCGCGCGACTACCTCTGCGCGCGGGTCGATCTCGACGCGACCCGGCTGCGCGCCCTCGACCCGGCGGTGGACATCGACGGTGTGCGGCAGGCGCTCAGCGCCTATGAACTGGCCTGCGGCGAGGAGGCCGGACCGCTGGGCAAGGAGTCGCTCGGCGGAAGGTTCCGCTGGCTGACGGCACCGCGCAGCACGATCGTGCAGACCGGCCCGGTCCACGCCGGCCTCACCGCCGACCCCGACACCGAGCTGGCCAGACTCTTCGACAAACTGGTCCGGCCCTGACCCCAGACGGCCCTGACCCCAGACGGCCGCACCAGCAAGGTACACCGGACCGATATCCGCGCCTCACCGGATTTCGGGAGTGCGGCGTCGAGGACGCCGAGAATGGGCTCCGGCCGCGGTCAGGCTGGGTCGGGGGCGCAGGCGGTTTCGTGTGGCCGTCCGTCCTCGACCCTCGCGATGGGCTCGCCGACGAGATGTTGTAGCGCGCTCTGCAGAGAGTTCCGCGCCGAGGGGGCGAGGTCGGCCAAGAGCCGGTCCTCGATCGCCTCTATGTCGGCGCGGGCGGCTTTGAGGGCGTGGCTGCCTTCGGTGGTGACCTCGATGATGCGGGCCCTGCGGTCGGCGGGGTCCGGCCGGCGGCGCACCAGGCCAGCGCTTTCCAGTTCGTCGAGGATAAGGACCAGCTTGCTCTTGTCGACCGATACGGCCTGGGCGAGAGCGAGCTGGGAGCTGGCAGGGGCTTCAACGATGGCCATCAAGACCGTGTAGCCCCACAGGGTCATGCCGTGCTCACGTACGGCCGCGCTCTCGGCTGTGGCCAGGCCCTGCTTCAGCCGCGCGAACAGCCAGTGCAGGTCCTGGTGCAACCAGCTGCCGGGCGAGCCTTCCGGGGCGGGAGCGTTGGCCATGTCCAGCATGATACCAAACCCATATGTTCTTGACTTACAACTATCTTGCTTTATATTGATTGCGATTACAGACCATCTTGAATGTGAGGCAGTCTTGTGACGCATCTCCTGCATCTGGACGCCAGCGGACGCGGCGACTCGTTCTCGCGCAGGCTCGGCAGGACCTTCGTGACCGGCTGGCGGGCCACCCATCCCGACGGCATCTACACCTACCGCGACCTCGTGGCGGACCCGGTGCCACCCATCGACGAGAACCGGGTCCACCTCGCCACCCAGTCATCCGTGAACGGGGTGCGCGACATCGAGGCCATGGACAAGGTGGCCGCGACCGCCCCCGAACTGGCCAGGAGCTGGGCGGCCACCCGTCCGCTGGTGGAACAGCTCCTCGCGGCCGACGTCCTGCTGCTGGGCGTGCCGATGTACAACTTCACGGTGCCCGCCGCGCTCAAGGCGTGGATCGACCGCGTGACCCTGCCCTGGCTGCCGCTCAAGGGCAAGTCGGCCGTGGTGCTGAGCGCGCGCGGCGGGGGCTACGGCCCGGGCACGCCCCGCGAGCAGTTCGACTTCCAGGAGCCCTACCTGCGCGCCTACTTCTCCGTGCTCGGGCTGGACGACGTGGAGTTCGTCCATGCCGAGCTCACGCATGCCACGGTCATGCCCTTCCTCGCCCAGTTCCGCGACCAGCACGAGGCCTCCCATACCGCGGCGCTCGACGCGGTGCACGCCCTGGCGACCCGAGCCCGCGCCGAGATCCCGTCCGCAACCTGACTCGAGAGGAAATCGCATCATGAACACAGATCTCAACGGCCGCGTGGTCCTGATCACCGGCGCGTCGACCGGCATCGGAGCCGCGACCGCCCGCGCCTTCGGGCGCGAAGGCGCCCGGGTGGCGATCACCTACCGCAACAACCCCGACAGCGCCGAGAAGGTGGCCGCTGACGTGGAGTCCTCCGGCGGGCAGGCGCACGTCGTCCGACTCGACCTCGAAGACCTGCCCACCATCGACCAAGCCGTCGCTAGCGTCATAGAGCGCTGGGGAGGCATCGACGTCCTCATCGCCAATGCCGTGCGCTGGGGCGGCGACGGCCCGCCCGACCCCAGCCTCCGCTTCGAGGACGTCCCGCTGCAGGAGTGGGACGCGATGATCGGCGCCAATCTGATCGGAACCGCGGCCACGGTCCGCGCGGTCCTGTCCAGCATGCGCGCCAAGGGCTGGGGCCGTATCGTGCTGATCTCCTCGAGCGTCGCCGAGGAGGGCCTGCCCGGCCCGGGCCCCTACGGCACCGCCAAATCGGGCCTGTACGGGCTCGCCCGTAGCCTGGCCTGGAACGGCGGCCCGGACGGGATCCTGGTCAACGTCGTGGCACCGGGCTTCACCCTGACCGACAGCCGCCCCGACATCCCGGCTTTCGTCACCGACGCCCTCGCCGCCGCCACCCCCACCCGCAGGCTCTCTCACTCCGACGACGTGGCCAACCTCATCGTCTTCCTGGGCTCGGGAGCCAACGGCAACCTCACCGGCGAGGTGATCCGGGACGGCTCCGCCGCCGCGCGCGCACCGCACATCGGCGGATAGCAGCCCCAACCCGCACCACTCGAACGTGCTCCCCGCCCGGCCGGGCGGGCGGGGACTACCAGACGGCGGGCGAGCTGGTTGGCCACATGCGCGCCGCGGTCACGGCGGACCAGGTGCGGTCACAGGTCGAGCCCGCCGCCGAGCCCCGCGGCGGCAAGGGCGAAGGCGCCATTGCACTGACCGAGTCACCGTCACCCGCGGTCACACCTTGACCAGCGACTCCCAGATCCCCATCACCAAGATCATGGCTAGAACAGCACGGACATGAACGTGTCGACCTCGTGGAAGCCCACCTTCCGGTAGACCGCCCGGGCCGAGTGGTTGAAGTCGTTGACGTACAGCGAGACCACCGGAGCGAAGCAATCCAGGGCGGCGTCCACCACCGCGGCCATCCCGGCCACCGCGTGTCCCTGGCCGCGCAGCGCGGGGTCGACCCACACCCCCTGGATCTGGCAGGCATGGGGAGTGACCGCGCCGACCTCGGCCTTGAACACCACGCGCCCGTCGTCGATGCGCGCGTACGACCTGCCGATGCGGATCAGCTCGGCCACCCTGGTCCGGTAGAGGGCGCCACCATCGCCGAGGTTGGGTGAGACCCCCACCTCCTCGGTGAACATCGAGACGCAGGCGGGCAACAGCGTCTCGAACTGGTCCGGGCGGACCCGCCGGACCAGCGGGTCGGCGGGCACGGGCGACCTGCGCGAGGTGGCCATGACCGGCTGCGCCCAGCGGATGGTGCGGGCCCGGCCCCAGTACGGCTCCAGGCGCTCCCACAGCAGTGACACCGCGTCGGCGGGACCCACGATGGACGAGCAGCGGCGGCCCTGCTTGCGGGCGCGGTCGGCGAACGCGTGCACGGCTTCGGGGCCGGCGTTGACCGGCACCATGTTCGCCCCCGCGTAGCAGAGCGAGACGAGCCCGCCGCGCGGCCCGAACCCCCACATCTGCCCGCCCAGCCGCGCCGGATTGAGTCCGACGGTCCGCACCCGGGAGGAGACGAAGACGTTCGCGACCGGATCGAAGTCGAGCAAGGCAAGAGCTTCGTCCCGGTCGCTGTCATCGAGCACACGCGACGCCGATGTACGCAGCATCACATGGTCAGACTACGCGAACGACCACCGAATAGCTCATCTGGCGAGGAGCTCGGTGCGCCTTTCGTGACCTAGAGGGCTAAGGGCCGCCATATGGGCCGTTGGCTTGGGCGCCGGCAGTTTGTCGCAGTTGGCGGTGTGCCGCGGCACCGTGCCGTCGACCAGGTACGCGACCAGGTGGCGGTCCACGCACTGGTTCCCCGACAGCGAGGAGCCGTGGTTGCCGCCCGCGTCGACGACCATGCGGGCGCTCGGGAACAGTTTGCGCATGTTCAGGGCACCTTGGTACGGCGTCGCCGCGTCGTCCTTCGACTGGATCATCAGGATCGGGGGCAGCCGCTTGGACGCGTTGATCTTGACCGGAGTGCCGCCCGGCACGGACCAGAACGCGCACGGCGCGTTGTACCAGGCGTTGGACCAGGTGAGGAACGGCGCCTGCCGGTACACCCGGGTCATGTCCGTCCGCCACTTGTCCCAGGACTTGGGCCACTGGACGTCGCGGCACTGCACGCTCAGGTAGATGGCGTAGCCGTTCTCCTCGTCGGCGTCCGGCTTGCCGTACTTGTTGTAGACGTCGACCAGTGCCTTCCCGTCGCCCTGCCGCACGTACCTGGACCAGGCGGCGGCCAGGTCGGGCCAGATCCTGTCGGTGTAGCCGGCCACGGTGAACGTGTCATCGAGTTCGCTCGGGCCGACCACCCCGGCGGCCGGGCGGTCGTGCAGCCTGGAGCGCATCGCGTACCAGGCGAACGAGGTCTGGGTGAGCGAGCCGCCGAGCTTGTAGACGGCGTTGTTCTTGGCGGTCCAGGCCAGGAAGGCGCGGTGCCTGCGCTCGAAGGCGCGGTCCTGGGCCAGGTTGGCCTTGTACCAGACGCCGTCCGGGTCGACCGTGCTGTCCAGGACGAGGTGCTTGACCCGGTCGGGGAACAGCGTGGCGTAGACGGCGCCGATGTAGGTGCCGTAGGAGTAGCCGAGGAAGCTGATCTGCGGCTCGCCGAGGGCGGCGCGGATGCTGTCCATGTCGCGGGCGGTGTTCTCGGTGGTCAGGTGGGGCAGCAGCCACGCGTACTGGTCGCCGCACCGGCTGGCGTATTCGCTGGCCCGGCCGAGCAGGACCTTCTCGTCTTCCTCATCGCGCGGCACCGCGTCGGCCCTGGGCGCGGCGTAGTAGACGGCGGGATCGACGCAGTGCATGGCGGGCTCGCTGTTGCCCACGCCGCGCGGGTCGAAGCCGATGATGTCGTAACGGTCGGCGGCCTTCTGCGAGAGCGTCGCCGACACGTACTCGGCCAGCGACCGGCCCGAGGCGCCCGGCCCGCCGGGGTTGACCAGCAGCGGGCCCAGGTAGTCGCCGTCGCGCGGCACCTTGGCCTTGATCCGGTTGAGCGCCAGCGTGATCGACTGCCCCGTCGGCGCGTTGTAGTCGAGCGGCACTCGCACGGAAGCGCACTCCACACCGCTCACCGGGGCCGCGGACCGACTGATGACCGTCCCGGAATCGGCCGTCTCCGTCTTCGATGATGATGGCGTCGCCGCCGGGCAGGCCCCCCAGTCCAGTTCCGAACCCACGGCGCTCCCGGCGGCCACGGCGCTACTCGCTCCGCCGAGCACCGGCACCAGCATCGCCATCCCGACGATCACTCTTACGACCCGCTTCACACGGCCTCCCATTCGATTGGCAGACCGATGGTCTCTGAGTAGCCGAGTCATGACGCTGGGTATGGAAGAACGCTTACCATTCTGTAATCGCCCAATTGCCCGCCGTAACGCTGTCGCGGGCGGCCAGGGTGCCCGGTTTGCCCCGCGACTGGCCAAGAGTGCGCACGTCACGGCGCCGCACCACCTCCACCGGAGGAGCGTGTCCCTGGACAGGGCTCAGCCCGGTCGGCGTCTGGGGCCGACCGGGCTGAGCCGTAAAAAAATATGAGTCTTAAATCAGCCGACGACAACCTCAGGCTCGCCGTCGAGCTCGATGCCCATCGAGTCGGCGATGCGCAGGGCCTCGTCGATCAGCGTCTCCACGATCTGCGACTCGGGGACCGTCTTCACGACCTCGCCCTTGACGAAGATCTGGCCCTTGCCGTTGCCCGACGCCACGCCCAGGTCGGCCTCGCGAGCCTCGCCCGGCCCGTTGACGACGCAGCCCATCACGGCCACCCGCAGGGGCACCTTCAGGCCCTCGAGCCCCGCCTGCACCTGCTCCGCCAGCGTGTAGACGTCGACCTGCGCCCGCCCGCACGACGGGCACGAGACGATCTCCAGCCCGCGCTCGCGCAGCCCGAGCGACTCCAGGATCTGCGTGCCGACCTTGACCTCCTCGACCGGTGGCGCCGACAGCGAGACGCGGATGGTGTCGCCGATGCCCTCCGCCAGCAGCGCGCCGAACGCGACCGCCGACTTGATCGTGCCCTGGAAGGCCGGACCGGCCTCGGTCACGCCCAGGTGCAGCGGGTAGTCGCACTGGGCGGCCAGCAGCCGGTACGCGTTGATCATGACGACGGGGTCGTTGTGCTTGACCGAGATCTTGATGTCGCGGAACCCGTGCTCCTCGAACAGGGAGCACTCCCACAGCGCCGACTCGGTCAGCGCCTCGGGCGTCGCCTTGCCGTACTTCTGCAGCAACCGGGGGTCGAGCGAGCCGGCGTTGACGCCGATGCGGATCGGCACGCCGTGATCGGCCGCGGCCCGCGCGATCTCGCCCACCTTGTCGTCAAATTTCTTGATGTTGCCGGGGTTGACGCGCACTGCCGCGCAGCCCGCCTCGATGGCCGCGAACACGTACTTCGGCTGGAAGTGAATGTCGGCGATGACCGGGATCTGCGACTTGCGGGCGATGACGGGCAGCGCGTCGGCGTCGTCCTGCGACGGCACGGCCACCCGCACGATCTGGCAGCCCGAGGCGGTCAGCTCGGCGATCTGCTGCAAGGTGGCGTTGATGTCGGCGGTCACCGTGGTGGTCATCGACTGCACGGAGACCGGCGCGTCGCCACCGACCGGGACGCCGCCGACCATGATCTGGCGGGAGTGCCGGCGTTGGGCGAGCGGCTTGGGACGGACCGTGGGGATGCCGAGTGCTACAGAAGACATTTCAACCCTTGAGTTTCGGTAACGGTATCCAGTGTAGGTAGCCCGTGGGACTGCCGGGCTGTGAGCTCCGTCCCAGGTCTCATCCGCCGGCCACGCTCCGTACGAGCTCGCTCGCCCGGGCACGGGCCCAGGCGTCGGCGGCGAGCACCTCCTCGACCGAGTCCGCGGGGGTCACCCGGTGCTCTTCGACGACCTTGGCGACCGTGTCGACGATCGCCGGGAACGGCAGCCCGCCGCCGATGAACGCCTCCAGGCACGCCTCGTTGGCCGCGTTGTAGACGGCGGGCGCGGTGCCGCCCTCGGTGCCGACGTGCCTGGCCAGCGCGACGGCGGGGAAAGCCTCGTTGTCGAGCGGCTCGAAGGTCCACTGCTGGGCCCGGGTCCAGTCGATGGGGGCCGCGGCGCCCGCGATCCGCTCGGGGTGGCCGAGCGCGAGCGCGATGGGCAGCCGCATGTCGGGCGGGCTGGCCTGGGCGATGGTGGAGCCGTCGATGTACTCGACCATGGAGTGGATGATCGACTGAGGATGCACCACGACCTCGATCCGATCGAAGCCGATGTCGAACAGCAGATGCGCCTCGATCACCTCCAGCCCCTTGTTGACCAGGGTGGCCGAGTTGATGGTGATCATGGGACCCATGGACCAGGTGGGGTGCGCCAGGGCCATCTCGGGCGTGACGTCGAACAGGTCGGCGCGCTTGCGCCCCCTGAACGGCCCGCCGCTCGCGGTGATGACCAGCCGCTTGACCGCCTCGGGCCGGTGACCGTCGGGGCCGCCGGCCCACAGGCACTGCTGGACGGCCGAGTGCTCGGAGTCGACCGGCAGGATCTGCCCCGGCGCGGCCAGCCGCTTGACCAGCGGCCCGCCGATGATCAGCGACTCCTTGTTGGCCAGGGCGAGTGTCCGCCCCGCCTCCAGCGCGACCAGCGTGGAGGTCAGGCCGAGCGCGCCGGTGATGCCGTTGAGCACCGTGTCGCACGGCCAGGCCGCCGCCTCCGCGACCCCTTCTGGGCCCGCGAGCACCACCGGGCTCGCGCCGCGCGCCGCGAGCGCCTCCTTCAGCGCCGGCACGGCGTCGGCGTCGGCCACGGCCACCACCTCGGCGCCGTGCTCGGCCGCCTGCTCGGCCAGCAGCTCGACCTTCCCGCCACCGGCCGCGAGCCCGGCGACCCTGAACCTGCCCGGGTCGGCGCCGATGACATCGAGTGCCTGGGTGCCGATCGAGCCGGTGGAGCCGAGGACGACGACGGAGCGGAGGGTGTCTGCGTGCACCCGTCCATTGTCCCCGCTGCCGGAAGCGACCCGGCACGCGGCTCCCCCGTCCCTGAATATGGCAACGCCTGTGACACCAGATATTCATCTACATCAATGCCCAAATTTCCCCATATCCGTATGAGCAAATCCCGAGAAATCCGGAGATTGGGGCCACTACCTTCCGACCTCAGATCCGGGATTTCGGGAGGTACGTAATGCACCGCAGAGTCGCTCTGCTTTCCATCCTCACCCTCGCCGCCGGGGGCACCCTGCTCCCGGCCGGGCTCGCGCAGGCCCAACCGGGGCCCAAGCCCGCCCAGAAGGCGGCCGCCGACTCCACCTCCGAACAGAAGGCCGTGCTCCGGTACTGGACCCCGCAGAAGATGGAGGCGGCCCAGCCACTCGACGCCCCCGCGCCCAAGAAGCAGGCCAAACCGGCCATGGGCGCCCCCGGCGAGCCCACCGCGGTCCCGCCCACCAGCGCGCCGGGCAACACGGCGCAGGCCGCCAACAGCGGCGGCTCCGCCTGGACCCGCGGCGGCGCGATCACGAAGACGACCGGCCGCGTCTTCTTCACCTATCAGGGACGCAACGCCTCCTGCTCCGGCTCGGCCGTCACCAGCGCCAACAAGAGCGTGGTGCTCACCGCGGGCCACTGCGTCAAGATGGGCGGCGCCTTCCACACCAACTGGGTGTTCGTCCCCGGCTACGACAGCGGCAGCCGCCCGTACGGCACCTGGGCGGCCACCAAGCTCCTGACCACCCCGCAGTGGAACGCCGGCGAGGACATGGACTTCGACGTCGCCGCCGCCGTGGTGGCGCCGCTGCAGGGCAAGTCGCTGACCGACGTCGTGGGCGGCCAGGGTGTGGCGTTCAACCAGGCGCGGCGCCAGCAGATGTACGCCTTCGGCTACCCGGCGGCGGCCCCGTACGACGGCTCGAAGCTGACCTACTGCGGCGGACGCGCGTTCGACGATTTCCTGATGTCCAAGGATCAGGGTCTGACCTGCGACATGACCGGTGGTTCGAGCGGTGGTCCATGGTTCCAGAATTTCAATGAAACGACCGGCCTCGGCACGCAAAACTCCGTCAACAGCTTCAAATACAACTTCGCCGCTAAATGGATGTTCGGCCCTTATTTCGGGTCAGAGGCCCAAGCCGTCTACCAAGCCGCCCAGAGCACCAACGCCCTCTGAAGCCATTCACCGAAAGTAGTCACAAGAACACATCTTGTGGTGCACACTCGGGGGTCATGAGCCTGAGCACCCCCTTGCTGACAGCCGTGCCGCTCGTCACGGGGCTGATGGGCCCCGCGCTCATCGGCGCCATGCCCGTCCAGCACCACGACTCCGCCCATACCATCGCCAAGCGGGTCGTGCACCCGGCCAAGCGGACGGAGGTGGTCGAGCACGTGGCCGCCCGCAGCCCCGCCGAGCAGCGGCGCGTGCTCGACTACTGGACCCCGGCCCGGATGGCCGACGCCCTGCCGATCGACATGCTCGGCATCGTGACCAAGCGTGACGGCCTGCTGGGCGGCCTCGCCAAGAAGACGGGGATCGCCGCCGCACCCGGCTTGACCGGCGAGAAAGTGACCGGCGAGAAGGTGACCCGCGAGAGCGAGAAGGCCAGGATCCCCGTCCCCCGCCTCCAGTCGGCCCGGCCCCTGACCACCACGTCCGGCTCCCGCTGGCTGACCGGCGGCGCGGTGACCCGCACCACCGGCCGCGTCTTCCTGACCGTCAGCGGGATCGACTTCGTGTGCTCCGCCAGCACGGTCAAGAGCGCGAGCAGGGACCTCGTGGTCACGGCCGGCCACTGCGTCAAGGACGGCACCGGCGAGTGGGCGGCCAACTGGCAGTTCGTGCCCGGCTACCGCGACGGCGGCGGCCACCCCTACGGCCAGTACGCCGCCCGCCGCATGTTCGTCACCGGCCCGTGGGCGCACTCCGCCGACGACAGCTACGACGTGGGCATGGTGGCTTTGACGACCGCGGAGAGCCGGCATGTCACCGACGTGGTCGGCGCCCAGCAGATCGCCTTCAACGCCGCGCGCGGCGGCCAGACGTTCGGCTTCGGCTTCCCGGCCGACCCGCCCTACGACGGCGAGCACCTGGTCTACTGCGCGGGCCGCCTGCACGGCGACCCCTACAAGCAGACCCGCGACCAGGGCCTGGGCTGCGACATGACAGCGGGCTCCAGCGGCGGCCCGTGGCTGTCCGGCTTCGACCCCGCCACGGGCACCGGCGAGATCACGTCGCTGAGCAGCTTCAAGTACAGCGACGACCAGCGCACCATGTACGGCCCCTACTTCGGCGACGCCGCCAAGGCCCTGTTCGACACGGCCCAGCGGGCGTAGTCAGAGCGACAGGCCGGTCAGCACCATGACCTTCTCGTAGGTGTAGTCCGTCATCGCCGAGTGCAGACCCTCGCGGCCGATGCCGGAGTCCTTCACGCCGCCGTACGGCATCTGGTCGGCCCGGTACGACGGCACGTCGCCGATGATCACGCCGCCCACCTCCAGCTCCCGGTTGGCCCGGAAGGCCGCGTCCAGCGACCGCGTGAACACCCCGGCCTGCAGGCCGTACCGGGAGGCGTTGACCATCGCGTACGCCTCGTCGATGTCCGCGGCGGGCTGCAGGACCATGACCGGCCCGAACACTTCCTCGCGCAGCACTTTGGCGTCGGCCGGCACGTCGGCCAGGACGGTGGGCGCGTACGTGGCCCCCTCACGGGTGCCGCCCGCGAGCACGCGGGCGCCCCCGTCGACGGCCTCCTGGACCCACTGCTCGACGCGTTCGGCGGCGTGGACCGAGACCAGCGGTCCGACCTGCGTCTTCTCGTCGGCCGGATCGCCGGTGACGAGCCCGGCGACGGCCGGGAGCAGGCGCTCGACGAACGCGTCGTAGACCGGCTGCTCGACGATCACCCGCTGCACGGCGATGCAGCTCTGACCGGCCTGGTAGTTGGAGAACAGGGCGACGCGCTGGGCCGCCCAGTCGAGGTCGGCGTCGGTCAGCACGACGGCCGCGGCGTTGCCGCCGAGTTCGAGCGTCACGTGCTTGCGCGGGATCTGGTCGGCGATCGCGTAGCCGACCGGTGCCGAGCCGGTGAACGACACCACCGGCAGCCGGGGATCGTCCACCAGGACGGAGGCGCGCTCGTTCTCGACCGGCAGCACGGAGAACATCCCGGCGGGCAGGTCGGTCTCGGCCAGAATCTCGCCGAGCAGCAGCGAGGTGAGCGGCGTGGCGGGCGCCGGCTTGACGATGATGGGCGCGCCGACGGCGATGGCGGGCGCGACCTTGTGGGCGACCAGGTTCAGCGGGAAGTTGAACGGCGTGATCGCGAGCACCGGCCCGTACGGCAGACGGGACACGTACGCCAGGCGCCCGGCGGCGGCGGGCTCGGTGTCGAGCCGCTGCACGCCCCCCGACCAGCGGCGGGTCTCCTCGGCGGCGAAGCGGAAGGTGGCGATCGCGCGGGTGACCTCGCCCCGGGCCCAGAAGATCGGCTTGCCGTTCTCGGCGGTGATCAGGTGGGCGATCTCGTCGGCCCGCTCCGCGATGCGGCGCGAGACGTGGGCCAGCGCTTCGGCGCGTACGTGCGCGGGGAGCGCGGCGGCCTGCCCGGCGACCGCGTGGGCGGCCGCGATGGCCTCCTCGACCTGCGCTTCTGTCGGCACGGAATAGCGGCCGACGTCGCGACCGTCATGGGGGTTGGTCACGGTGAGCTGGGAGTCGCCGGTGGCTGGCCGGCCCGCGAGCCAGAAGGTACGCACGTCCATGTTCCCGACGTTATGCCAAGCCCACGATCGGGGACGTACACCACCGTGCACAAGACCCCCACCAGACCTCACCGTTACGTACAACCTCCCTTGCCTACCCAGGATGTAACAGAAGTAGACCTAATTCGGGATGTTTACCATGCAGGGCGGTTTGAACTTTCTCCCGGCTGGCTAAGTCACCGTGTGCGGGTCCTCAGCGCGGCGGGCCCCCGACGCAGAAAGGCGTGGCCCCATGACCTCCTCGGCGCCTCTCGGGCTCCAAGGCGCCTACTTGCTCGGTGAGCGGGCCACCCATGACGAACTGCGTTCCCGGCTTCTCGACGTCGCGGTCAATCTGCTGCTCAGCGACGGCCCCGAGAGCTTGACCATGCGCAGGATCGCCACGGAGGCCGGTTGCACGACGACCGTCATCTACACGATGTTCGGCAACAGGGAAGGGCTGGCGGAGGCCCTCTACCTGGAGGGATTCGAGCGCTTCCGGCGCTTTCTGGACGCGGTCCCGCAGCGGCGGGACGCCCTCGAGAACCTCACCGCGCTCGGCCCCGCCTACCGTCAGGCGTGTCTGGCCGAGCCCGGTTACTACAGCTTGATGTTCGAGCGGGCGATCCCCGGTTTCGAACCCAGCGAGCGGGCCAGGACATTGGCCCGCGCGGCGCTCAACATCCTCGACCGGGTGATCGCCGACTGCATCTCCGCCGGATACCTCGTCCCGACCCAGCCACGTAAGATCGCCGACGCGCTGTGGGCCGCCGCCCAGGGCGCGATCAGCCTGGAGCGGGCCGGTCACCTGCGTGACGGCCGCACCTACGAGGCGGTCACGACGGCGACGATCTGCTGCTATCTGGTGGACAAGCCGAAGAAATAGCCGCCAGCGCGATCCAGAGCTCGGCACGCACGCCGGGATCGTCCAGGTCCCGGCCCAGCAGTTCGGTGACCCGCTTCATGCGGTAGCGGAGCGTGTGGCGGTGGATGCCGAGCCGCTGGGCCGCCGCGTCCCAGTGGCCGTTGCTGCCGATGTAGGCGCGCAGCGACTCGATCAGGTCGGCCCGCGAACCGTACCTGCTGAGGGGCGCGAGCAGCGCCGACGCGAACGCCTGGGCGGCGGCGGGGTCGAGCAGGGTCAGCAGCCCCTGGCCGGCGAGGTCGGCGAACCTGACGAGGCCGTCACGGCCGCTCTCGAAGGCCCGCCTGGCCTGGTCGAGCGCGCCGGGCAGCTCAGCGTACGCGCTGGGCCCGCTCATCCCGACGGTCCCCTCGGCGAGCGCGGCCACTTTCTCGGCCTCCGCCGCGGCCACGAGCACCACGACCGGCGATCCGGGCGGAGCGGCGTAAGGGCCGCGGCCAGCGAGCGGGGCCGCTTCGGGCAGGCGAGCGGTGAGCGGGGCCGCTTCGGGCAGGCAGGCGGTGAAGGCGTGCGGCTCCACCGCGTCGAGCGCGTCGCCCGCCACCGCCAGCACCACCACCGGCTCCTCCGGCAGCCGCCCACCGAGCGGCGCCAGCACCGCGCGCGCCCGCTCCACAAATGCCGGCTCCATACCTGCCCGCTCCGCGCGCCCCTGCCCCTTCCCCCCGTCCAGCAGGAGCCCCAGTACGGCCGCGCGCACCCGCCGCTCGGCCTCCCGCTGCGCGCCGCCCTGTTCGACGGCCAGGGTGAGCAGCGATCCGGCCGCGTTGATGACCGTCTGCGTGACGGGCGAGAACGCCCGGGACGCCCCGACCACGAAGAACCCGCGCGGCCTCGGCCCACCGCCCAGCGGCTGCAGGACGACGTGCTCGTCCGGCCCGGAGAGCGCCAGGCTCGCGGGTGGCCGCCCGTTCGCGCCACCGCCCCGCCAGACACCGTGCTCGCCGCGCAGCCGGGCCAGTTCGCGGGCCGCCGCCTCGGCCTTGGCGGCGCGGGTGGCGTGGCGTACCTCGCCGTGCTCGTCCAGCAGCGCGGCCCAGCCGCCGACCTCCTTGGCCAGCCGGTCGATGACCGCGTACGGGCCCTCGGTCCGCAGGGCGGCCCGCGTGAGGCGGCCCTGGGCGGCGAAGGCGCGGGTGATCTCGTCGTACTGCTCGGCGGCGAGCAGGTCGCTGACCGCCTTGCCGATCGCGATGAACGGCGTCTCGCGTGGCACCTCCAGCAGCGGCAGCCCGGCCGCGGTGGCCGCCTCCAGGAGGGCGGGCGGCACCTCTTGGTGCGAGAGCCCGACGCCGAGGGCGAGCCCGGCCACGCCCCGTGCCACGAGGCGGGCGACATATGGCGAAAAGTCGCCTTCCAGGCGCATACCCGTGGTCAGGAGGAGCTCGTCGCCCTCCAGGTAGGGTGTGGGATCCTCCAGCTCGCTGACGGCCACCCAGCGCACGACCGAGTCCAAGGTGCCGACCAGCGGCCGCAGCCCGGTCCGTCGCACCACGGTCCGCAGCGAAGGCGCCATACGAGTTGTCCATTCCGGCAAAGACGGGCACCCCAGTGTGACATATCGACGCATCGGGCCAGGTGAGCGCCCGGCGTACCGTCGGGCCTATGAGCATTCCGCAGGAGCGTCGTCTCGTCACCGCGATCCCAGGCCCGAAATCGCAGGAGTTGCTGGCCCGCAAGCAGGCCGCCGTGCCCCCGGGCATCGGCACCGCGCTGCCGGTCTTCGTGACGCGCGCCGGCGGCGGCGTCGTCCAGGACGCCGACGGCAACTCGCTGATCGACTTCGGCTCCGGCATCGCCGTGACCAGCGTCGGCAATGCCGCGCCCAAGGTGGTCGAGCGGGTCCAGGAGCAGGTCGCCGACTTCACCCACACCTGTTTCATGGTCACCCCGTACGAGTCGTACGTGGAGGTCTGCGAGAAGCTCAACGAGCTGACCCCCGGCGACCACGACAAGCGCACGGTCCTGCTGAACACCGGAGCCGAGGCCGTCGAGAACGCCGTCAAGATCGCCAGGCACGCCACGGGCCGCCCGGCGGTCGTCGTGTTCGACCACGGCTACCACGGCCGCACGCTGCTGACCATGACGCTGACGGCCAAGAACATGCCCTACAAGCAGGGCTTCGGCCCGTTCGCGCCAGAGGTGTACCGGGTGCCGCTGGCCTACCCGTTCCGCTGGCCGACGGGTCCGGAGAACTGCGCGGAGGAGGCCGCCGCGCAGGCCATCGACATGATCGTCAAGCAGATCGGCGCGGAGAACGTCGCCGCCGTGGTGATCGAGCCGATCGCCGGCGAAGGCGGGTTCATCGAGCCGGCCAAGGGCTTCCTGCCGAGGATCGCCGAGTTCTGCCGGGACAACGGCATCGTGTTCGTCGCCGACGAGGTGCAGACCGGCTTCGCCCGTACCGGGCAGATGTTCGCCTGCGAGGACGAGGGCATCGTGCCCGACCTCATCACCACCGCCAAGGGCATCGCGGGCGGCCTCCCGCTCGCCGCCGTCACCGGCCGCGCGGAGATCATGGACAAGGTGCACTCCGGCGGTCTCGGTGGCACGTACGGCGGCAACCCGGTCGCCTGCGCGGCCGCGCTGGGCGTGCTGGAGACCATCGCCGAGGAGGACCTGGTCGCCAAGGCCCGCCGCATCGGCGAGATCATGCTCCCCCGGCTGCACGCGCTGCGTGAGCGCTTCGACGTGATCGGCGACGTGCGCGGCCGTGGCGCGATGATCGCCGTCGAGCTGGTCCAGCCGGGCACGAAGGAGCCGAACCCGGCCGCACTCGCCGAGGTCGTCCGGCGCTGCCACGCGGAGGGCCTGCTGGTGCTCACCGCGGGCACGTACGGCAACGTGCTGCGCTTCCTGCCGCCACTGGTCATGCCCGAGCACCTCCTTGAGGAGGGTCTCGGCATCCTGGAGAAAGCTTTCGCTGAACTGTAGGAAACGCGCGAAACGGGCATCCAGCTTGTGGCTGGATGCCCGTTTTTGTAGGTGTAAGGCGTGCGAGCCGGGTAGAGAATTCACCCGGGCTTGACGCTGCCCTAGACGATCAGGAGCACGCCCGGGCTTATAACGGATCCGGTATACGAGTGGCCTACCGCTGCTGGGAGCATGATGAACTGGGGTCCGACAGGAACGGCACAGAGAATGTTGACGTTCGACCCTGATGGTTTGAGCCGGGCACAGCTCGAGGGCGAAGCCTGCGTGGTCTGCCACAAGAGATGGCCCAGGCCGCGCGTCCGCGTCGGGCGCTTCCCCGACGACTCTCCCGTGCTGGCCTGCGCCGACTGCGCCGAAGCACTCACCCCGGCGCCGATGGCCACGGTGGTCGCCTTCCCATCGCGCTAGAGACGCCCTCTCGCACATCGACCAGCACGCCGACGCGTTCGGCGTCGAGCCGATCCGCACCACCACGCCCGATCCCGGTCATGAGCGGGCCGCTCGGGGCACCACGCCAGCTCCTCCAGCAACGAGCCCACCGCCACCACCGCCCTGCCTCGGACGGTAGGACGTGATCCCTCACACAACCCAGGCCCGAATCACGAACCCCCAGCTCAGCCACTCTCTCAGAAGGAGCTGCACCCTAAAGCGTCGCCGGTGATGCCCCCGCTATCCAAAAAGCGCAGAGGATCAGCGGATATTGCCGGCCGCTGTGTGCGGCCAGCTAAACGGCATTGGGTAAGCAGCCTGCGGTGATTCCGTCGATCCATTGAACCTCTGAACATCGGCGGATACGGGATAGCCGCCGATCCGGCAGCTCACCAGAATCGTACGAGGAGACCATAGATGGGAGAAAAGGATGCGGTTCCGGCGAACTATTATGATTCTCGCAGTGGCACTAGGGCTCCTCATACCATGGGCCTCGGCGGCGTCGGCAGCACCGGATACATCGACCGCCTCGGCTGCAGCTGACTGCAACGGGTACGAGCCGTACTCCTATCCTCCGGGCCAGAACGGAGATGTGATCTCCGGAATCGGCGGATGCGGCAACCAAGCCGTCACGGTGGAGATCTGGATCGACGTGCCTGGGCCCGACGTAAGAGCAGGCTGCTGCACTCGATCCGTCAGCCCGGTCACCGCATACGCCTACTGCAGCAGGACCGGCTCCGGAAACTACTACACGCTGGCCAGGACACCGGTCGGCGACAGAGAATCCGCGCGAAAGTGGCTTTGCTAGCTGGTACCGCCCAGGTGAACGGCTGCGTCCCGCACCCCACATGTGGGGCGCAGGACGCATCTTGATGCCAGACGAGGGTCTTGGGCACGCGGCCGATCCCGCGGATCAACGACCACATGCCCGAGTAGATGTCGCCGCCTTGGCGGCTCGGAATCATCACGGCGGACATGAACCGGGAGAGTCCGAGCGTCATCACCAGGGTGCCGCCGGCCAAAGACTGTTCTTGGCAGGAAACCGGGCGAGATGTCCAGCGAGCGCATGCGCATGAGCATTATTCGGATAGTTCGCCCCGTACAACGACGATAGGCTCATGTCGATAAGAGTCCGGGTCGCACCGAGGATCCGTCACGATACGAAAAGTTCGTCTATCGTCCCGTGCGGCCAGCAACCCCAGCGGGGTCTTTCGACACCGAGTCCGGAGGTCCGAATGAGGAAGTCGGCTTCCGTTTCCTGTTGGTGGCCGCGATGGTAGACGATATTCGCATCAACGGATACGCGACCAGTCGCTGCGAGACGGTGAACTCGCACGCTCAATGGGGTCACTTCGAGGATCCGGTGGGCATCGAACTGGAGAAATCAGCATGCCAAGAACAAGGGAGAGGCGTCTCCCGGCATCGATGACGCTTGTAACGGCGAAGACGTTATCGATCGGCGATGCCCAGACAGCTGATCATGGCACGGTAATATCAGCGTGGCCGAGCAATGGGTTTCCGCGGCAGTCGGCGACGCCTACGCGTGTCACACCGTGATCTTCACGATACTGGGTCCTGTCGGTTTGCTGGCACAGCAGGACGCCGCGCGGAAGGCGGCCGACAAGCAGCTTTCTGAACATCGGGTACGAGGCTTGCTGGCCGCCCTGCTGCTGCGGCCCAACAGGTTCGTGGCCCACACCACGCTGGCCGGCCTGCTCTGGGACGATCCGCCGGCCGGATACCGTTCCAACCTGCGCACGTACGCTTCCGGTCTGCGTCGTTGTCTCAACGCCGTGGACCCCTCGAAGGTACGGCTGGAGTCGCTGAGAGGGAGCGGCGGGGGCGGCGCGTACCTCCTGCGTGTCGAGAAGATGGAACTGGACGCCGACGTATTCCTTCGGCTGATCGCCCGTGCGCAGACCCTGAGGCGCAACGACGACTACGAGTCGGCCATCCAACTGCTGAAGCTGGCCTTAGAGCTTTGGCATGGGCCGGCCGGCGGTGGTGACATCGCCGGGTCCAGCCGGCTGCTCGCCCAGCTTGACGCGTTCAACGACCTGCGGTTGATCACGCAGGAGGATCTGATCGCGGTCCGGCTTCAGCGTGGGGAGCACCGGCTCGTCATTCCCGAGCTGAGGACGCTGCTGGCCGACCACCCCTACCGTGAGGGCGCCTGGGCGCAGTTGATCTACGCCTACCACTGCTCCGGGGATGTCGGGAAGGCCCTGCGCACCTACCATGAGATTCGGGACATCCTGGACAAGGAGCTAGGGGTGGAGCCGGGGGACGAGCTGAACCGGCTGCATCGCGCCCTCCTCGACCGCGACGACGCCAGGGCACGCGGCGTCATCTGGCCGGAGTCGGACCGCCTCGCTGTGCGATGACGGACCGTGACCCGCCGGCGACCGGGGAGTCGATCCGGCTCGGTGCCGGAACGCGATCATCGGCCGGGCCGCGGCCCCGCGGGGCCACCCAGCCAGGCTCGATCGCCAGCCAGCTGTCGCGGACCGGCCCTTGACGGAGGAACGCGAACGGCAGCCACCCGTAGCCGGCATCACCCCACCTCGTCCCCCAACTGTTGCGCACCCGGAACGCACCAGTGAGCCCGGGACCGCATGGCTGGTTGTCGTCGTAGCCGACGAGCAGCACCACATGTGTACCGAGGAGCGCTTCCCCGAGATGCGGAACCGGAAAGATCCCGTCGGCGAACGACCTGGCCGTCGAGAGGTGCAGCGTGACCTCGAAGACGACCGGAACGCCCACCGCGAGCGGCGTCTTCAGGGGCGTGAGGAGTCTATCCGGCTGCATCGCGTCGCCCGGGAGCCGCCGGAACTGCAGCCGCGGCGCGCTCGCCGGGTACGCCTCCTCGGGTGGGTCGTCGTTGACGCGGTTCAGATCCAGCGGCCAGCTCGCCTCGTCGGCCAGGCCGTAGCGCGTCCATGCGGCAAGGCTGAAGAGGATGTGCGAGCCGTTGCGGTCGGGATCCCCGCCGAGCCTGCGGGAGAGGCGGTAGTTGAAGAGCAGAGAGGGCTCCAGCTCCCGCCCCTCGGCCCGCCTCGCGTAATAGGAGGCCATAGCGGTGATCACCGCTGAGGTGCACAGCGGCTGTTCCCCTTGGTCGATGACGGCGGGAAACCATCGCTCGATGGAATCCGTCGCCGGCGGGAGCCCCGTTCCCGTCGGGCCGCCCGCCGACCACGGAGGCGCGAGGACGCTTCCCGTGGTGAGGAAGCCGTCCTTGACCGCGATCTGCCAGCCGGTCACCCGGCCCGCCTGGCGTGCGCCTCGCGCATGACCGCGACCAGCCGGGCCTCCCGCATCGTCACCGCGGCGCGAAAGGCACGCAGCGCTTCGGGGGTGAAGTCCGAGATAGGGCGCTGCTCGGAGGCGTAGTACCCGTGACGGTCCTCGCCGCGCACCAGCAGTGCGCTGTCGGCTCCATGGGTGGGCCGCACGGCGGGGGTGATGTAGTCGACGGCGAAGCAGAGCCGCTCCGCTTCGCCCTTGCTGGGTCCTGAGCTGTGGATGGTGGCGGGGGTGTGCACGGCACACTGCCCGGGTTCGAGGTCCACGCTGAGAATGTCCTCTTGCGCGATCTCGTATTCGGCACGCTCGCCTTGCAGGAGATCGCTCATGGAGGTGCCGGTGAAGCCATGCGGCACCAGCCCGCCGGCGTGCGAACCGCGGCAGTACAGCATCGTTCCGTTCGCTCTGCTCGTGGGGGTGAGAGCGATCCAGATCCGTATCGCGCGCCCCTCGAAGCCCTCCCATCCGTAATAGGGGGCGTCCTGGTGCCAGGCGAGGCGGTCCGGGCTGTGCTCGGACCGCTCGAAGATGTTGGTGGACCACACCAGGAGGTCGGGGCCGATCAGGCTTTCGGCGAGGTCCAACGCCGCCTCGTGGTGGACCAGCGCATCGGCCCATCGCGTCAGCAGGTGGATCTTGGGGTAGTTCCAGCGTGCCCTCAGCAGCCCACCGGCCCGCCGGGCGATCTCGCGGTAGGTCCTGAGCGCGGTGGCGTACTCTTGCGCCTGCTCCCGATCCAGCAGTTCGACCGGGAAGAGGAACCCGTCGGCATGGAAGCGGGTGCGTCGCTCCTCTCGCGTCGCGGTGTGGTTCCTCATCCCAGATACTCCCTGATCGCGGCGAGCAGCAGCAGGGCGTCCTCGGCCTTGGTGTCGGGCGCCTCGAAGGCGAAGAACCTGGCGAGTGCCTCATGTTCGTCGGTGGGCAGCTCGGGTTCGACGACCCGCAAAGTGTTGCGCGCGGTGCGCTCGGGGAAGTACAACTTCTTTGCCGCGTCGACGAAGGTCGCTCCGGTCTCGGCCGTGACCAGCCCGCGTTCCACCGCCGCGTCGACGGCGAACCGAAGGTTGATCATGGGATCGGACGCGGCAGCCCCGGTCTCCTCGTCGTAGATGATCGCCACTTCGTCGTCGGCGTCGACGGCCCCGGACGCGTACGCCTCGTAGATCCTCCCGATGCCGATCATTCCCCAGGGAGCGCACTCCGCGGCGCGCAGGGCGCCCATGCTGGAGGACCCATAGACGCGTACGCCCTGGTCGACGGCGGCGAGGACCTCCTTCGGCGAGATCGACAGCGACGACAGGAACCGGCCGTCCACGATACCGATCACCTCGGGCGGCTCAGACCGACGTAGCAGCGCGTCGATGTCGCCGCGCTGGATCGGCGGCAGGTACTCCGCCTCCAGTTCCCTCAGCGCCAGGGCCGGGGACAGGCTCGGTCCGAGAAAGACCGCTGCGCGCATGGCGTTCCTTTCTGCGTTCACGGTGGTCAGCCCGCCTCGGCGAGGGACAGACGGCGGTCGAGCTCGGCGGCCGTGCGGACGGCACGGTTCCACGCGGCGGCGGCCCGGTGGCCGAGCCTGCTGTGATCGACGCCCCAGGACTCCAGCCCGGGCACCAGCAGCCGGACCACGGAGACCGGGAGCTGCGGTGGGGACAGGTCGACCACGATGGCCCGGGTCATCCCGATCGCCCGAAGGCGGTCGAGCATGAAGCGCACGTCGTCCATGACGTCGCCGTGCTGATAGGAGGTGATCTTTCGGGCGTCGAGGACCTTGTTCACCGGCTTCCAGAGCCAGCCGCCCTTGTCCACGGTCGCGGACCGGTGCACGTGCAGCATGTGCTTGGGCACCTGCGTGCCCGGCAAGGAGATGTCCTCGCGCATCGCCTGGATGTCCACCGCACGTCCCTGAGCACACTCGCTGATCGCCCGCGCGATCGCGACCTCGGCGTCCGGGTGGGTGCCGAAGCCGGCGTGGTTGTGTGATGAGGTGGCCGTCATCTCCTCGGTGGTCGCCGCCACAAAAGTCGGCACGCCGATGTCATTGGTCAGCTGGACCACCCGCATCTCCAGCCGCGCGTCGTGGACACGGGCGACCAGGTCCTGGGCTCGCGGCGGCAGCGTGTCGACGTCCAGGTGCGGGTGCTGCTCCTTGAGCCAGCCGGTGATCGCGGCAGCGTGCCCCGCGCGGTCATCCCGCTGCAGCGCCTGGCCGAGCTTCGTGCTCAGCAGTTCGGAGATGGTAATGGCGTCGCGCTCGATCACCTCGCACAGCGCGTGGCACACCGCTTCCTCGAGGCTGTTGCCGGAGGCGAGCCCATTGGTGGTGGTGATGCGGTAGCAGGGCGCCTCGTGGTAATTGGCCACGTAGCCGGCCGCGTCCTGGGGAACCAGCACCGGTTCGTCCGAGAGCAGGTCGTGGCCCTGCGCCCAGGAGATGGGCCGGTTGTCGGAATAGTGCGGGGCCAGCTCCAACAAGTACTCGGTGGGGTGCATCACGCTCCGCCCCTCGGCGCGCAACTCCGCGTAGGAGGCGATGGCGGCGGGCATGCGTGGCAGCCACGCGGAGAAGCGCTCCATGGCCTCCATCACGGCCGAGGTCTTGGCCTGCAGCGGGGTCATGCCCTTGCCGTTGTAGACAGAGATGATGTCGTTGGAGCGCGGGGAGATCGCGTTGTAGACAGGGATGCCGATACGGTCCAGCCACGTGATGTCGGCGACCCGGGTGATGCCCGCACGCAAGAGATGCGGCTCCACGCGCGACCAGGTCTCCTCAGCCTTGACCTCTCGGTGCGCACCACGGCCGTTGACTTTGGGCACCTGAGTGCGCAACTTCATGATTCCCCCCGTTCCTGAACGAGTTCGACACGAGCCCGGCCGTCGCCCTCGTATCGGTAGCTCAGCGTGATCATGTCTCCGGGTGCGATCTTGAGCTCCTCGGGGAAGGCCCAGCCGGCGCAGTACCAGTGGCTCTTCTCACCGCCGTCCCAGGGAGCGGTGGAGAGCACGGTGGTAGGACCGAGCTGTGCCTCGAAGTAGACGAGGGCGGTGTTGAGCAGGCCCGGTCGGGTGACGGGCACGGTCACCCGGTTCTCGAAGTGCCGTACGTCCTGGTGCAGGTCGACCGTGAACAGGGGTACCGGCTCCGAGAGCCGCTCCCAGGTACGCACGTGCTCGGGCCGTTCGTAGAAGCCCGCGGAGCGGGAGAGGTTGCCCTCCAGCATCGGTGAGAAGTCGATCCCGTACCGGCTCTGCCAGCGCGCGATGTGCGAGGGCAGGATCCGGTGCCGGGAGCGGAAGTCGTCCGGCATGTGGGCGAGGTAGACCTTGCCGCGCAGCGAGCCGGGGATCAGGCGCGCGTCGTCGGTGAGCAGGCGCCGCCGGGCGTCCTGCAGGTTCTCCCAGATGACCATGTCCAGGCCGTCGTTACCGATGATGTCGGTGGTGAGGACGGTCGCCTTCTCGGGCAGTTCGGTGGCGCTGGACCAGCCGCGTATGAGCGTGACCCGGTCGGCGAAGCCGTTGCGCTCCACCACGCGGGCGGCGATGTCGCCGGTGCGTGCGGGCTCGACGGCGTACACGTGCCGGGCACCGGCGCGGGCCGCCGCGACGGCCAGGACGCCGCAGCCGGTGCCGAGGTCCAGGACCACGTCGTCCGGGCCGACCACCTCGTCGATGGCCTTGAGGAACAGCGGCTTGCGCACCGGGTCCTCGAGCATCGTGATATCCGGATACGCCTGTCCGTACCCGCCGATGGGGAACATCAGCTCCGAGTGGCCCTCAGCCGGGTCGGGGGTGAGCAGCCCGGCTCCGGTCATGGTGGTGAGCGTCGTGAGCAGCTCGTCGACGGCTCGCCTGCCCTTGAGCCGCGGGCGAAGACGCTGGAGGGCCTCGGCGACGGTCACGGGCTCGTAGAACACGTCCAGGAGAGACAGCGCGTGGGGGCCGAGCTCCCAGATCCGCCGGTCGTGGTGCACCCGGACCCGATGGGAGCTCTCCACCTCGACCAGCAGTTCGGGGACGCGACGGAGCGTCACGTCGGGTGTCAGGGTCAAAGCTTCCTCCTGATCTCACTGCTTGCGGCATCCGCGACGGGGGCGGATGTGGATGCGTCTTCCGCGGACGGGACAGGCTCGAGGTGTCCCGCGGCGCGGGCCAGAGCGGCGATCAGCGGGGGCCGGTAGTCGCCCATCGAACCCTGCTCGTCCGCACCGGTGGCGAGCGAGTGACCCGTCCGCGGCTCCACCACGTCGAAACCGTCGGCTCTGAGCTGCGCGACGTTGCGCCGCATGACGGGCTTGTTCCAGGTCGTCTCGCTGGTGGAGGGCACGACGACGGTCGGGCATGACACGGCCATGAGCGTGGAGCTGACGAGGTCGTCCGCGATGCCATGGGCGAGCTTGCCGACCAGGTCCGCGGTGGCCGGCATCACCAGACCCACCTGCGCCCACCGGGCGACGGACACGTGGGAGCGGTCCTCAAGGGGAAGGTCGTCCCAGTCGCACATCACCTCGCAGCCGACAACGCGTCGGAACGAGTCCTTGGTGACCAGCCGCAGCGCCATCGGCGTCAGCAACACCCTGATCTGTTTCAGCCCGAGCCGACCTGTCAGCCAGAGCAGGATGTGCGGCACCGCGAGCGCCGCGACCGAGCCGGAGACGCAGACCAGCAGCCGCACCTCACTCAGATCGACGTGGGCGCCGGCGCCGACAGCGGGCCCGATCCGAGGCCGTGTCACGCCGTCACCGCCGCCGCGAACCGCCGCCACTGCGCCTCCAGACGCGGAAGCGCCACGTCCGGGTCGCCCCCCGCGGGCCGCCACAACGTGCTCTGGGCGCAGTGCTCCAGCAGACGGTCGGCGACGAGGCCCACCAGTCGGCCGGCATCGGCCACCGCGCCATAGCCGTCGAGGAACGCCATTGCCGCCGGGTCATCCGCCAGCTCGATGAGCGCAGCCGCTTCGACCAGCTCAGCCAGGAAGAAGGCCAGGTCACGCTGTGAGTCGCCGAGCCCCGCTTCCCGCCAGCCAAGCACCACCGGCCGGTCGGTGTCGGCGCACACGCCCGTCGAGAACCGGCCGTGCACGACTACCGGGTCACCAGTGAACGGGTCGACGGCCGCCGCGCCGCGCGCGAGCTCTCCGCCCTTCAGCCGACGCCGTGCGGCCTCGACCGCCCGGGCCGCCCCCGATCCTTCAGGCAGCCAGGCTGGGCCGTCCCGGCGGGGCAGGTCGGCCGGCGGCGCGGCGTGCAGCCGGGAGAGGAAACCGCCCAGTGCCCGGCAGACGTGTTCCACGTTACCGCGCTCGGTGACGTACGCCCGGTCGCAGAGCAGCGCGGGGGTGGGCAGCGTGGGCCATATGGCCAGGCTGGGGGTGGAGAGCGTGGGGACGGCGGCGAGCACGGCGGCGTCCTGGGGCAACACGGTGCGCAGCGCTTCGAGCTGCCGCGCGTCCAGGTATCCCGCGTTCCGCCGCTTGTCCCGTTCCGCCCAGCGGTAACCGGCCGGGGTGCGCACGCAAGCCCGGAGCAGAAACGGCCCGTCCATGCTTCGTACGAGACCTTTGACGGCCGGGGGCGTGACGCCGGTGGCACTCCCCGCAGGTTCGCCCGGCCGGCCGACGGCGTCGGTTGTCCTGCTCACGGCACCAGTACCGGCTCGTCGTACGGCGCCTCCATGCTCAGTCCCTCCCGCGCGTAGCGGTCGCGGATGACGGCCAAGCGGCCGGCGGCGTCGCTCACCCCCTGCTCGTGCGCCTGGACCAGCGCTTCGGCGACGAGCAGGCACCGGTGTTCGCCGAAGCTCAGGAGGCGTCCGGGCACCTGGGGCTCAACGGCGAAGGAAACCCCGAACGCGAGCGGCAGCGCCAGCCGCGGGTAGTCGTCACGCAGGACGGCGCGTACCTTCGCGCACATCTCCAGCAGGGCCGTCCGATGGTCCGACCATGCCTCCGCGCTCAGGAAGAGCACTCCAGCGTCGCGCCGGTGGTAGGCGGCCGGGTGGTTGGCCATCTTGAACTGGAAGGGGACCTCCAGCGCGTTGAGCGTCGAGGTGACCGCCTTCATCAGGACCGGGGCCCCGAGGTGTCCGTCCAGGCTGAAATAGACGCGGACCAGGCCGTCCTCGCGTTCGGCTACACCCTGGTCGCCGATGGCCATGTACCAGCCGAGCAGGGCGTACCGCATGCTCGGCGGGAAACGCACCGACACCAGTGCGCCTACCTTCACCTCGCCGTCCGGTTCGGCCGCGACCAGCTCCCGCGGGGCGGCGCTGAGCGTGATGCCCTCCCCGTGCACCAGGAAGCGCTGCCCGTCGTGCCCGGTGATCCGCCAGCCAGGGGTGAGATGGCCGCGTCCGGTGTTGTGCCCGTGAAGCTGCTCGCTGAACGTGTAGTCCTCGTAGTCAGGGATGGTGGCTACGGCCTTGCCGCCGTCCATGAGGATCTGTGCGGCCGCGTCGTCCCCCGCGTAATAGGACAGATAGATGAGCTTCGCAAGATAGGTGACGACCGGGTGGTCGGCGCTGGCCGCCATGTCGCGCGGCGGCTCGAGGGTCCCGAATCGTGCATGAGTGAAGGTGAAGGCGTCCTCGATCACCACCTCTTCCGCGATCTCACGGAAGAAGCGGAGATAGGGGTTGTCCGTCTCGCCCGTCATCGCAGGATCGCCTCCGGGGTGGGATTCTGGATCAGCTGCTTTCCGTACAGCAGGCAGAGGTGGCCGATCCGGCCGAGAGCGCCCAGGAGTTGCAGTCGGCTCGCCGCCTGGACCAGCAGGAGGACGCCCGCGTAGCGGAAGATCTGCTCCTCGTGGGAGTGCTCGAGCTCGGCCAACCGGCGGTAGGCGATGAGGAAAGTGCGGATGTTGTGCCGCGCCGCGCGAGGTCCGTCCGGATCACCGTGGCGGCGCAGGGCGGCAGCGAGGAACTGGCCCACCAGGGTGCCGAGGTCGAAATACGGGTCGCCGAACCCGGCGGCCTCCCAGTCGATGACGCGGACGGGTGTGGGCGCCTGCGGGTCCCGGGCCAGGAGGACGTTGTCATCACGCAGGTCGCAGTGGATCAGGCTGTCCGGCCTCCACTCCGCGTGAATCTCCAGGAAGTCGTGCTTGAGCTCCTGCATCGTCCGCAGGTATACGTCGAAGTCGATGCCGCAGCCGTGGGCGTATTCGTGCGGCGTGGGGATCGTCGACTTCGGCACCGGCGGCCGCAGTAGCCAGTCGGGATACTCGGCGTACGCTTCTTCGATCGACGCGCGGTGCAGTCCTGCCATCGCCGCGGCGAGATGGACCAGGTACGCGGTGTCCACGACGCGCGTGTCCCGGATCACGTCGCTGAGGCGTACGCAGTCCTGCATCACGTCCAATGCGATGGTCCCGGTCTGGCGGTCCGCGGCGAGCAGGCGCGGCAGCGCGGCCCGGGTCCGCGCTGGAAGATCGAGCCGGTCGAACAGGCTCAGCATCACGTACTCGTAGTCGTTGTCGTGCTCGGTGTCGGTGTCCGGCCACTTCAAGAGCCGGGCGCTCCCGTCGGCGAGTTCGACCATCAGCACGAGCCGCCGTGAGACGCGCGGACTGACCCGAACCACGGAATCCGGATCTATGCGCAGCGCCGTGAATACCGGGGCGAGCTCCGCGCTGCGGTGATCGAACTGCTGCGTCCGGCGGGGTGCGATCCGCCGGCCCGGACGCGGGGTGTGGAAACCCAGCGTCCGGGCGCGCAGGAGCTCGTCAGCCCCTGGATTCGGGACCATCTAGCAGTGCACCCCGACGGTGACGACAATGCTGGTGAAGCTGCCCTGGATGCCCTCGTCGGGTGACAGACCGACCTTCTCTTCCAGGAACTGCTGCAGGTCCTCCGGGGAGACCCCGGCCAGCTCGCTGAACGCGGTTTCGGACGTGTCGAAGTCCGCGTCCGCCTCTTCGGCGCGAATCTGCTCGACGATCTCGTCGAGATTGTGCTCGGGCATGATCGCTGTCATGGCATCTCCATGGTTCGGCATCCGCTGGATGTAGGAGGAACAGTGAACGGCTCCAGTCTCGCCACGGGCCGCATGCCGAACGCATGGGGTGCGTGGGATCACCCCTCGCGAGCTCCGGCCCTTGCCGCCTCGCGGATCCGCCAGGGCGAGCCGTACTCGGTCAGCAGGTCGAGGAACGGCACCGCGTCGAACGCCTCCGGCCCCAGCACGCCCGCGCCCTTCCAGGCGCCGCGAGCCAGCAGTTCCAGCGCGACCACGGGGTGGACCGCGGTCTGCCAGACGACGGCCTGCGAGCCGTACTCGCGCATCGACCAGGCGTTGTCGACCACGTGATAGAGGTAGACCTCGCGGGGCCCGCCGTCCTTGCCGGTGCCCTTCACCCAGGTGCCCGCGCACGTCTTGCCGTGCATCCGGTCGCCGAGGGTGGCCGGGTCGGGCAGGCTCGCCGCCACCAGGTCACGCGGCGCCACGTCGGCACCGCCCACCCTGATCTTGTCGGCGCTGTCCAGCCCGAGCTTGTGGAGGGTCTTGAGCACGCCGATGAACTCCTCGCCCAGCCCGTACTTGAACGTCACCCGCCTGGCCGAGATCCAGCGGGGCACGAGCAGCACCTCCTCGTGCTCCACGTTCACGCACTCCACCGGACCGATGCCCTCGGGGAAGTCGAACACCTCGGGCTCGCTGAACGGCTCGGTCGTGTGCCAGCGCCCGTCCTCCCAGACGACGGGCGGGTTGAGGCACTCCTCGATCGTCGTCCAGATGGAGAACGTCGGCGCGAAGTCGTAGCCGTCCACGACCAGGTTCGAGCCGTCCCTGACGCCGATCTCGTCGATGCCGTCGAACAGGTGGTCGGCGGCGTAGCGGGCGAACACGTCGGCCAGCCCCGGCTCCACGCCCATCCCGACGAGCGCGAGCCGGTCCCGCGCCCGCCACTCGTCGTCGCGCGCGAACTGCTCGTCGCCCAGCTTCACCCCCGGCATCTCGTACGGCCGGCTGGAGTGCGGCCTGGACAGCGACATCGCCATGTCCAGGTAGTCCGCCCCGGCCGCCAGCGCCGCCTCGAACAGCGGCATCGTGAACCGCGGATCGACAGCGTTGAACAGCACGTCGCACCGATGTTCCCGGAGCGCGGCCGCCACCGCCACCCGGTCGGCGGCGTCGAGGCTGATCGCGCTGAAGCGCGGATCGTCCACGCCGGCGACGGCTCGCGCCGCCCGGCTCTGTTGGGAGTCGGCGACCACGATGTGTTCGAAGAAATCTCGGCGCGCGGCGATGGGCACGACAGCGGAGCCGACGCCGCCGGCGCCGACCAGAAGGATTCTCATGACCAGAACATACTCACTGACTGGTCATTCAGTCGAATTTCTGGCCAGCCGTCCGGAAAAGCGAGACGCCCCGGAGCGGGGGGAGGCCCGGGGCGTCTCTGCAGGCACGGCCCAGCGGGGGGACGGGGCGAGCCTGCGGCAAAAGTCATGTGTGGGTAAAGCAGCCCCCGCTCAATTCACCAGTGTGCCCCACTGTTCGGTCCATGTGGCGTAATCAGTGCATTCCCCCTCAGATCCCCGGCAACCCCCCGGCGGCCGGGCGGCGAAGGCGACCCGGTCGAGCCACTTCGGCTTGTCGGCCCCGTACGCGTCGCACATCTGCTTGGCCCGCCCTTTGCACGCCTTGGGGTTGGCCGGCGCCAGCCCGACCCAGGCGGCCGCGTCACGCTGCGCCGACGCCGCCGCCATCCAGCTCAGCCAGCGGTAGGCGCAGTCGGGGTTGGGGATGTTGGCGCCGAGCATCCAGGAGTCGAGCCAGCCGGTCGTCTTGCGCTCGCTGACCGCCTTGATCGGCTTGCCGGCCTTCTGCAGGAGCAGGCGATAGTACGGCGTGGCCTGGGCGTAGTCGAGCGAGCCCGTGGCGAAGCCTTTGACCAGGTCGAGCGGGTTCTTCCAGTAGGTGCGGCCCTTGTGCTCGCCCAGCAGCGCCATCGCCCGGTCCAGCTGGCTCTTGGTCAGCTCGAAGGGGTCGTCCACACTGCTGTCGGTGAGCGCCGCGTCGGCGATGGTCAGCGGGCCCTCCTTGAGCGAGACCCGGTCCGACTGGAAGACCTGCTTGAGGCCGCCGCCCTTGACCCTGGTCGAGTCGTAGAGGAACTCGTGGTACCCCCACAGGTACGGCACGCCGTAGACCTTGCCCGACACCTTGGTCATGTCGCGAAAGCGCTTGGTCAGGTCGTCGTAACCGGTGACCTTGGCCGGATCGATGGGCTGTACCTGCTTGGCCTCGATCATCGAGGCGGCCAGCACCGGGCCCGCCGAGATCACGTCGTATGAGCGCTGGTCGACGGCCCTCTTCATGTCGTCGGCGGTCTGCACGGTGTCGAGGCGGGCGATGCGGCAGCCGGTCGTCTTCTCGAAGTCGCCCACCCAGTTGACCCTGGGGCTGGTGCCGCCGTATTCGGCGTAGCCGCGGTAGGTGAGGATCTGCAGCGTGCCGTCGCCCTGCGTCGGACTGGCCGACGGCGTGGGGGTCGGGGTCTTCTTCGGCGACGGGGCCGCCGCCCCCATGCTGGCGATCAGAGCCGTCATGGCCAGCGCCATGGCAGGTATGCGGCGATCCACGTTCCTCCCTCGTCCGTGTGCTGGAGTTTATCGGGCACACGACGGGGAGGGACGCCTGGCGCGTCCCTCCCCGGTGGAGATCGATCACCCGTTGGTGGGGAAGCCCAGGTTCACGCCGCCGTGCGACGGGTCGAGCCAGCGCGAGGTGACGACCTTGCCGCGGGTGTAGAAGTGCACGCCCTCGGTGCCGTGCACGTGCGTGTCACCGAACAGCGACGCCTTCCAGCCGCCGAAGCTGTAGAACGCCATCGGCACCGGGATCGGCACGTTGATGCCGATCATGCCGACCTCGACCTCGTTCTGGAAGCGCCGGGCCGCGCCGCCGTCGTTGGTGAAGATCGCGGTGCCGTTGCCGTACGCGCCGCCGTTGATGAGCTGCAGGCCCTCCTCGTACGAGCCGACGCGGACGATCGTCAGAACCGGGCCGAAGATCTCCTCGGTGTGCACTCGCGAGCCGGCCGGCACGTGGTCGAGCACGGTCGGGCCGAGCCAGAAGCCGGGCGTCTCCGACGCCTTGCCGCCGCCTTCGACACGCGTGTCCCGGCCGTCCACGACCAGCTTGGCGCCCTCCTCGACGCCCAGGTCGAGGTAGGAGGCGACCTTGTCGCGGTGCGCCTCGGTGACCAGCGGCCCCATCTCGGACCTGGGGTCGGAGCCCGGGCCGATCACCAGCTTGTCGACCCGCTCGACGATCTTCTGGACGAGCTCGTCGCCCACCGGGTCGACGGCCAGCACGACGGAGATCGCCATGCACCGCTCGCCGGCCGAGCCGAAGCCCGCCGACACGGCCGAGTCGGCGACCAGGTCGAGGTCGGCGTCGGGCAGGACGAGCATGTGGTTCTTGGCGCCGCCGAGCGCCTGCACCCGCTTGCCGTGGCTGGTGCCGCTCTCGTAGACGTACTTGGCGATGGGCGTCGAGCCGACGAAGGAGACGCCGCGCACGTCGGGGTGCTCCAGCAGCCGGTCGACGGCGACCTTGTCCCCCTGGACGACGTTGAAGACGCCGTCGGGCAGCCCGGCCTCCTGCCAGAGCCGCGCCATGAGCAGCGACGCGGACGGGTCCTTCTCCGACGGCTTGAGCACGAACGCGTTGCCGCAGGCGATCGCGATCGGGTACATCCACATCGGCACCATGGCCGGGAAGTTGAACGGCGTGATGCCGGCCACCACCCCGAGCGGCTGGCGCAGCGAGTAGGAGTCGACCCGGGTCGAGACGCCCTCGGAGAAGCCGCCCTTGAGCAGGTGCGGGATCCCGCAGGCGAACTCCACGACCTCCAGGCCGCGGGCGACCTCGCCGAGCGCGTCGGAGTGCACCTTCCCGTGCTCGGCCGAGATGAGCGCGGCCAGTTCGTCGCGGTGGGCGTACATCAGCTCGCGGAAGCGGAACAGCACCTGCGCCCGCTTGGTCAGCGAGGCGTCCCGCCAGGCGGGGAAGGCCGCCACGCCGGCGGCCACGGCCGCGTCGACGTCGGCGGCCGAGGCCAGCGCGACGTGCCCGCTGACCTCGCCGGTCGACGGGTCGAAGATCTCCTGGGTACGGCTGTCGCCGTCGGCCAGAGCTCCGTTGATCCAGTGCTTGACGAACTTCACTGCGTCGCTGCCTCTGCGTTGATGACTTCCAGTGCGTGCACGATGATGCTCAAGCCCTCCATGGCCTCGTCGACCGTGAGGGTGAGCGGCGGGGCCATGCGGATGGCGGTGCCGTACAGGCCGCCCTTGCCCGCGAGCAGGCCCGCCTTCTTGGTCTCCTCCATGAACCGCGCGGCCTGCGCGGGATTCTCCAGCTCGACGGCGAACATCAGGCCCTTGCCGCGCACGGCCTTCATGATCGGCAGCCGCTCGGCCGCCGCGCGCAGGCCATCGGTGATGATCTTGCCGGTCCTGGCGGCGTTGGCCTGGAGATCGTGGTCGAGCACATAGTCGAGCGTGGCGTTGGCGGCGGCCATGGAGATCGGGTTGCCGCCGAAGGTGGCCAGGCCCACGGCGGGCAGGCTGTCCATCAGGTCACCGCGAGCCACGACGCCGCCGACCGCGAACCCGTTGCCCAGGCCCTTGGCGAAGGTCATCATGTCGGGCGTCACGCCGTGGTTCTGGATGCCGAAGAACGCGCTGCCGGTACGCCCCCAGCCCGTCTGCACCTCGTCGGAGATGAACAGGATGCCCTGCTCGTCCAGAACCTCCTTGTAGGCGGCGAACAGCCCGTCGGGGGCCATCGTGAACCCGCCCACGCCCTGGATGGGCTCGGCGATCAGCGCGGCCACGTCGTTGGAGACGGCCGTGGCCAGCACGTGGCGCAGGTCGTCGACGCAGGCCGCGATGTAGTCGGCGTCCGACAACCCCTTGAACTGGGTCAGGTGCCGGTCGGCGCCGTGCAGGAAGTGCACGTTCAGCGGGGAGAGCGAGTTGTTCTTCCACGTCCGGTTGGAGGTGACGCTGATCGCGCCGAAGCTGCGGCCGTGGTAGCTCTGCCGCATGGCGAGCACTTGGTCGCTCTTGCGCGCGTAGGTGGCCAGCAGCAGCGCGGTCTCGTTCGCCTCGGTGCCGGAATTGGTGAAGAAGACCTTGGCATCGGGGATGCCGGAGAGCCTGGCGATCTTCTCCGCCAGTTCGACCTGGCCGCGCAGCAGGTAGACCGTACTGGTGTGGACGACTCCCGTGGCGAGCTGACGCTCGACGGCCTCGCGCACCTCGGGCACGTCGTACCCGATCATGTTGGTGAGGATGCCGGCGAAGAAGTCGAGGTAGCTCTTGCCATCGGCGTCGACGACGCGATTGCCCTTGCCACTGACGATCTCGATCGGCTCGTTGTAGTTGAGTGCCACCCAGTTGGGGATCACTGCCCGGTGGCGGGCGAGAAGCTCCGACATGCTTCGAGTATCCCGGCTCGGCATCGCCACACCCACCTCCAACATGTCCACACGACACCAAATCCCCTTACATGATGTCACGTATACTTCTGCACGAACTTCGACCATATGTCAGGACATAAGGACTTACAACTCCCGAGAACTCAAATCCCGGCATCGGGTGAAAGGGGCTGACAGTATCGGCGACAGGAGTACCGGGTGGTTGTGGAAACAGAGTCGGCCGAGGGCGCCGGCGGAGCGTTGAGCGGCATGGACGACGCCGAGGTGATCCGGCGCTCCCGCAGCGACCCGGGCGCTTTCGCCGCGCTGTTCGACCGGCACGCGCCTGCCTTACATCGCTACGTCACCCGCCGTCTGGGGGACTCGCTGGCCGACGACATCGTCGCGGAGACGTTCCTGGCCGCGTTCAGGCGGCGCGAACACTACGACCCCGGGCGCGCCGACGCCCGCCCCTGGCTGTACGGCATGGCCGCCAACCTCATCGGCCACCATCGCCGCCGGGAGGTCAGGTCCTACCTGGCGCTGGCCAGAACCGGGATCGACGAGGTGGCGGAGGGCTACACGGACCGGGTGGAGGCCCGCGTGTCGGCCTCGGCCGTACACCGGGAGCTGGCCGAGGCACTGGCCGCGCTCTCCGCCGACGACAGGGAGGTGCTCCTGCTGATCGCCTGGGCGCAGCTCAGCTACGAGGAGGTCGCCACGGCGCTCGACATCCCCCTCGGAACCGTCCGCTCCCGGCTCCACCGGGCCAGGAAACGCACCCGCGCCGCGCTGGGCGGCGTCGACCCCACTGCGATCACCGACGAGGAGGCCGACCGTGGATGACCTGAACCTGCTCCAGGGGCTGCGCGCGGACGCGCCGGAGCCCGACGCGGCCCGGCTCACGGCCCTGCGCGACCGCCTCACCTCGGCCACGACCGCGACGGTCTCGCCTCCTGAGCGGCGCCGGCTGTGGCGGCCCCTCGCCAGGCGCGCGCTGCTCGCCGGGACCCTGGCGGCCGGACTGGCGGTCGCGCTGACATTCGCCGGGCCCGCCCACGAGAGCCGTCCCACGCCTCCGGCGCCCAGCATGCGCCCGGGCAGCCTCCTGCTGCTGGAGCAGGCGGCCACGGCGGTCGAGGACAAGACCTCCTCGACTCCGCGCCCCGACCAGTGGGTTTACACCAAGTCCAAGGTCGTGCAGCCCGGCGACGGCCGCGTGACCACCCAAGAGAGCTGGTTCAGATACGACGGAAAGCAGCGCGCCGACTTCTTGGACGGCGAGCTGAAGGTCTCCGATGTCCCGCCGGACCCGGACGACGACGACCTTTCGCCGCAGAAGTACCACGACAGGCTGACGGCCCTGCCGACCGAGCCCGACAAGCTGCTCGCGAAGGTCTCGCGCGACAGGCATTGGAGCGACCTGCCGAAAGAGGACCCAGGCGCCGGCGAGCCGGCCGACGACCGGGCGTATCGGGTCCTGTCGGTCTACCTGGAGCAGCAGGCCGTCATGCCGCCGAAGCTGGAGGCCGCGATCTTCCGGGCCATGGCGAGGATCCCCGGCGTCAAGATCGTCGTGGACGTCCCCGACGCGGAGGACCGGCTGGGCATCGGCGTCTACTACGAGCCGAAGGGGCAGCAGGTCACCACGGAGTACCTCGTCCTCGACCCGGCGACCTACCACCTGCTCGGCCGTCGCACGATCTGGAACCGCGACGAGTGGATCACCCTGCCGGGCAAGGCACCGGAGCCGGCCTTCGAGGCGGGCAGTTTCTGGGCGTCCGCCGAGCTGAGGTCCGGCATCGTCGACAAGCCCGGGCAGATCCCCTAGGGGATCTCCCGTCCGCCCGCGGGCGTACGACCGCCTTGATCGCTACGCCCGCGGGGGCACCACGATTGCCCACCGGGGGCGGACGACCGGCCACCCCCCGCTCCCCCACCATCGAGTCATCACCGAAGAAGACTCAGGGAGAGCGGACATGACCATCACCGTGGACCACCGGCCCGGCGTGCACCCCGGCCCGCCGAAGCTCGACCGCGACCAGCTGCGCCAAGCCCAGCGGGACACGCTCGACACCCCGCGCATGAAGTACAGCCCGCTGGCCAAGATGATGTTCAAGCCCGTCGACCTCATGTACGGCAAGCAGGGCTCGTTCACCAAGTTCGCCATGCTGGAGATCATCGCCCGCGTGCCGTACCAGGCGTGGGAGCGCATGGGCTACTGGGCCGTACACCGCCACGCGGGCCGCTCGGGCCTGGCCAGGCGGGTCTTCGAGCGCATCGTGGAGGCCCGCACCGATCAGGACAACGAGCAGTGGCACCTGCTGATCATGCAGGACCTCGTCCAGCGGCACGGGTTCAAGCAGACCTGGCTGCTGCACCGGGCGGCGCCGTGGCTGATCTCGTTCTTCTACTACCACGTGTCGTGGGTGCTGTTCCTGGTCCGGCCCGACTGGAGTTACCGGCTGAACGCGGAGTTCGAGGACCACGCGGAGCACGAGTACATGACGTTCGTGGCGGACAACCCCGGCCTGGACTTCGTCCCCGACCCGGGCACCTACGCCGCCGAGTACGGCCGCTACCGCTCGGTGGCCGACCTGCTGCGGCAGGTCGGCCACGACGAGCGGACGCACAAACTGGACAGCCTGGAGGCCATGCGCGAGCCCCGCATCCGCTAGACCGGGGCGGACTCGGTGGTGTCGGCGGTGACGGCGGGAGCGGCCGGCCGCAGCACCGCGAGAGCGAGCAGCGCGGCCGCCACGCAGAACCCGGCCCCGACCCAGGAGCCGAAGTGCATGGCGTCGGTGAAGGCCGCGCGGGCGGGCTCCACGATGCCCAGGTTGAAGGCGCCGCCGATCGACTCCCTGGCCGCCTCGGGCGCGTCGGCGGGCATCGCCGAGGTGAACACCCCGGCCAGCACGCTGCCCAGGATGGCGATGCTCATGGCCATGCCGACCTGCTGCACGGTGTCGTTCAGCGCGGAGCCGACACCCGCGTGCTCCATGGGGATGGCCCCCATCAGCGACGCGTAGGCCGCGGGCCCGGCCAGGCCGCCACCGACGCCCATGATCAGCAGCGCGGTGAGCACCGCGACGTAGCCGGTGGTCGTCGCGAGCACCACGAAACCGCCGCACATGACCACCAGCCCCGTGGAGATCAGCACCCGGTTGCTGGCCTTCTGGCCCAGTCCGGCGCCGACCACGTTGAAGACGGTCGCGGCGATGGCGTAGGGCAGCAGCGCGAGACCGGCCTGCATGGGCCCGTAGCCGAGCACGAACTGCAGATACTGCGTGAGCATCAGCATCACGGCCCCGGCCCCGAACGACATCAGCAGGATCGAGAACGACGCCCCGCTGAAGTTGCGGTTCCTGAACAGTTCGAGCGGCAGCATCGGGTGCTCCGAGCGCCGCTCCCAGATCACGAACGCGCCGAGCGCGACCACGGCGATGGCGATGCCGACCGGGTTCCACTCGCGCTCGATGATGACGTAGACGGCCGAGGTCAGACCGATGATCGACAGCACCACGCCCACCGGGTCGATCTTCCGGCCCGCGCTGCGGGTCTCCGGCATCAGCGTCACGGCGGCCACGACCGCGACCAGGGCGATGGGGATGTTCAGCAGGAAGACCGAGCCCCACCAGTAGTGGTCGAGCAGGAAGCCGCCCAGCGTGGGGCCGGCGATCACCCCCACCATGGCGACGGCGCTCCACGCGGCCATGGCCTTGCGCCGCTCCTCCTCGTCGAAGACGGTCATCAGGATGGACAGCGTCGAGGGCATCAGGAGCGACCCGCCGATGCCCATGAGAGCCCGCGAGCCGATCACCTGCCACGGCTCGGACGACAGCACCGCCAGCAGCGACGCGCCGCCGAAGAACAGCAGGCCGATGATCAGGAACCGCCGGCGCCCGAACCGGTCGGACAGGCTGCCCGCGGTGAGCAGCAGACCGGCGTAGGCCAGCACGTAGGCGTCAATGATCCACTGGATGTCGCCGGGGCTCGCGCCCAGATCCTTGATCAGTTTGGGGATGGCCAGGTTGAGGACAGTGTTGTCGACGACCAGGACCAACAGGGACAGACAGAGGACACCGAGAATCCACCAACGACGGGGATCTCGCACAGTGTTCGATTCCACTCGCACACCGTACGACAAACCTCGTACAGTGTGCGAGTGGAATTATCCTGGAGGTGTGACCAGCAAGCAGTACAACTCCGTGTGGTTCCGCGAGCAGCGCAAGCCGGCCAGCCCCGGCCCCGGCCGCAGCCGCGCGGAGATCGTCACGGCCGCCATCGAGCTGCTCGACGACGAGGGCCTGGCCGGGCTGAGCATGCGCAAGCTCGGGGCGAAGCTCAGCGCGGGGGCGACCAGCCTCTACTGGTACGTGGCCAACAAGGACGAGCTGCTGGAGCTGGTCTACGACGAGATCTGGGGCGAGATGACGGCCCCCGACCCCGAGGAGGTGGGCTGGCGCGACGCCGCCTCGGTCATGGCCCACAGCATGCGCCAGGTGATCCTGCGGCATCGGTGGTCGGCCGACCTCATCGGCCGCCTGCCGGCGCTGGGGCCCAACGCGCTCATGATCTCCGACCAGACGCGCAGGACGTTCAAGCTGGCCGGGTTCGCGGGGGCGGACATCGACTACGCCAACGCGGCGCTCACCGCCTTCGTGTTCGGCATGACGATCCCCGAGGTCGCCTGGGACACCGCGATGGCGGGCTACGACTACGACGGGGACGAGCTCCGCCAGACCGTCGCCAAGGCCGCGGCCGATTACCCCGACCTCTCGGAGGCGATCATCGCCACCGACTACGAGGATCCACGCGCGATGCGCGAGCTGTGCTTCGACTTCGGTCTCGTGTCGGTGCTCGACGGCCTTGAGAGGCGGCTGGTGACGTAGCAGGATCCCGAACATGAGCGATTTCCGTGCCGCACGTGACCTCCTCCTCGAAGCCGACTATCCGACGGCTCGCCGCGAGTTCCGCTGGCCGGAGCTGACGGACTTCAACTGGGCGCTCGACTGGTTCGACGGCGTCCTGGCCGCCGAGACCCCCGACGCGGTCGCGCTGAAGATCGTCGGCAAGGTCACCTACACCTTCGCCGAGCTGTCCGCCCGCTCCAACCAGGTGGCCAACTGGCTGCGCGAGCAGGGCGTACGACGGGGCGACCGGATCCTGCTCATGCTGGGCAACCAGGCCGAGCTGTGGGAGTCGCTGCTGGCGGCCATGAAGCTGGGCGCGGTGATCATCCCCGCCACGACGCTGCTGACCGCCAAGGACATCGTCGAGCGCGTCGAACGCGGCGGCGTCTCCCACGTGATCGCGAACGCCTCCGACGCGGGCAAGTTCGGCGACGGCGGCTACACCAGGATCGCGGTCGGCGACGCGTACGGCTGGCTGCCCTACGCCGAGACCCGCGAGGCGGCCGCGGACTTCACCCCCGACGGGCCGACCCGGGCCGGCGACACCCTGCTGCTCTACTTCACCTCGGGCACGACCTCGCAGCCCAAGCTGGTCGAGCACACGCACGCCTCCTATCCGGCGGGGCACCTGTCGACCATGTTCTGGATCGGGCTCAGGCCCGGCGACGTGCACCTCAACGTGTCCTCGCCCGGCTGGGCCAAGCACGCGTGGAGCAACGTGTTCGCGCCGTGGAACGCGGGCGCCACCGTACTGATCCACGACTACCAGCGCTTCTCCGCCATCGCCCTGCTGGAGGTGCTGCGCGACGAGCGGGTCACCACGTTCTGCGCGCCGCCGACCGTGTGGCGGATGCTCATCCAGGAGGACCTGGCGGCGTGGCGGCTGCCATTGCGTACGGCCGTCGCGGCGGGCGAACCGCTCAACCCGGAGATCATCGACCAGGTCGCCAAGGCGTGGGGGCTGACGATCAGGGACGGCTACGGCCAGACCGAGACCACCGCCCAGGTGGGCAACGTACCCGGTGAGCCGGTCAAGCCGGGGTCGATGGGCCGGCCGCTGCCCGGCTACGACGTCGTGCTGCTCGACCCGATCACCGGGGAGGAGGGCGACGACGGCGAGATCTGCCTGCCGCTGACCGACCGCCCCCTCGGCCTCATGTCCGGATATGTCGGTGGATCTAGTGAGGCGATGCGGGGCGGCTACTACCACACGGGCGACGTCGCGACCCGTGACGGCGACGGCTACATCACCTACGTCGGCAGGACCGACGACGTCTTCAAAGCCTCCGACTACCGCATTTCACCCTTCGAGCTGGAGAGCGTACTCCTGGAGCATGAGGCCGTCGCGGAGGCGGCCGTGGTGCCCGCGCCCGATCCGGTGCGCCTGGCCGTACCCAAGGCTTACGTGACGCTGGCGCCCGGGTTCGAGGCGGACGAGGCGACGGCCCGCTCCATCTTCGAGCACGCGCGGCGCGAGCTGGCGCCGTACAAGCGCGTGCGCAGGCTGGAGTTCGGCGAGTTGCCCAAGACCATCTCCGGCAAGATCCGGCGAGTGGAGTTGCGGGAGCGGAAGGCCGCCCGGGAGTTCAGGGAGGACGAACTGGGCTCGTGACCGGCACTCTGTAAATCGGTGCCTATCCGATCTTACAGGCTGATCGGCTAGGCTCGGGCGCGTGCTGCCCACCATCGCCGACGTCCTCGCCCTGGACACCGTCCGCCGCGGTAACCCGCGCGTGGTCGCGGGCGGCGACCGGCTGGACACCAAGGTGCGGTGGGTGCACGTCGGCGAGATCGCCGACATCGCCCACCTGCTCCGCGGCGGGGAGCTGGTGCTCACCACCGGAGTGGCGCTGCCCGAGGACCCGGAGAAGCTCGCCGACTACATCGGTGAGCTGTCCGCCGTCGGCGCCTCCGGGCTGATCGTCGAGCTGGGCCGCCGATTCGTCCGCGAGCTGCCCCGCGCGGTGGTCAAGACGGCGGAGGAGCACGGGCTACCGCTGATCGTGCTGACCCGCGAGACGCCGTTCGTGCAGATCACCGAGTCCGTGCACGAGCGGATCATCGACATCCAGCTGGAGGAGCTGCGCGCCTCCGAGCAACTGCACGAGGTCTTCACCGAGCTGTCCGTGGAGGGCGCCTCACCCGCCGAGGTGCTCGTCCAGGTGGCCCGGCTGTCCAGCCGCCCGGTCCTGCTGGAGAACCTCGCCCACCAGGTGCTGGCCTGCGAGTCAGCGGGCCGCGACGCCGGCGCGCTGCTGGCCGGCTGGGAGAGCAGGTCACGCGCGGTCGCACCGGCCGAGCGGACCGCCTACGACGCCGCCTCCGGCTGGCTGGTCACCACGGTCGGCGCGCGCGGACAGGACTGGGGGCGGCTGATCCTGATCTGCGAGAGCCCGCCGTCGCCCCGCGACCTGGTGCTCGCCGAGCGCGCCGCCACCACGCTCGCCCTGGGCCGCCTGCTCGAACGCCACCAGGAGTCCCTCGAACGCCAGGCGCACGGCACGATCATCACCGGCATCCTCACCCACGCCTACGCCGATCCGGACGAGGCCGCCGCCCGTGCCCGCGCCGTGGGCGTGCCGCTCACCGGGCGCAAGCTGGTCAGCGTCGTCATCCGGCCGACCGACCCCGTCGAGCAGGCGCTCGACGGGCAGGCGCAGCTCGGCGAGCTGGCCGAGGCCACCGCCGCCGCCTGCCGCGACGCCCGGCTGCCCGCCCTCGTGGGCGCGCTCGACCAGGACCGGGTCGGCGTCCTGCTCCCCCTGCCCCCGCGCTCAGGCGCCGAGCCCGCGCTGACCGCGCTCGCCGACCGGCTGCGCGTCCTGTGGAAGCCCGGCGCCGCGTTCGTGCTGGCCTCGGGCTCGGTGGTGGAGTCGATCAGGGACGTACGCCGCAGCTTCCTCGAAGCCGAGCAGGTCGCCGACGTGGCCGTCCGGCAGCCCGACGGCCGGGCCTTCTACCGGCTGCCCGACCTGCGCCTGCGCGGGCTGCTCCACCTGCTGCGCGACGACGCCAGGCTGCAGACGTTCGCCGAGCGCGAGCTCGGACCGCTGCTGGCGCACGACGCGCAGCGGGGCGGCGACCTGGCCCGCATCCTGCGCATCTACCTGGACGCGGGGCGCAACAAGGCGGTGGCCGCCCAGAAGGCCCACCTGTCCAGGCCCGCCTTCTACGACCGGCTGCGCCGCCTCGAACGCATCCTCGACACCGACCTGGACGACGTCGAGTCGTGCCTGTCGCTGCACGTGGCGCTGCTGGCGCTGGAGTCGTTCCGCCGGGACAGCAGATAACATTTCTCTGCCTCACGGCTTACCGTCGCGATGTGCCCTTATTCGTCAATCCCCTGGAAGCGGCGGCGCACCGCCTGTCGATCCTGCCCCCGATGCTCGACTACTTCGGCGTCATGGGCCTGCACGCGCTGATCGCGGGGATGCGGCTCGGCCTCTTCGACGCCCTGCGCGGCGGCCCCGCGACCGCCGCCGACCTCGCGGAATCGCTCGGCTTGGACCCGCACGCGACGGACGTGCTGCTGCGCGGGCTGACCGGGCTCGGCTACCTGCGCGCGCGACGTGACCGCTACCGGCTGACCCGCACGGCGCGGGTCTGGCTCACCGCCGACTCCCCCGCCTGCCTGGCCGAGGGCCTGTACTTCTGGGAGCGCACCGCCTGCGTGATCTGGCCCCAGCTCGAACGGACCGTGCGTGACGGGTCGCCCATCACCTCGCTGTACGCGCTGACGGAGAGCGACCCCGAACTGTCGCGCTCGTTCCAGGCGTGGACCGCCGCCGTGGCCGGCCGCCAGGCACCCGCCACCGCGGCCGCCATCCCGGTCCCCGCGGGCGCCACGCGCATGCTGGACGTGGGCGGCGGCCATGCCCGCTACAGCGTGGAGCTGCTGCGACGGCACCCGGGCCTGCGGGGCACCGTGATCGACCTGCCCGAGGCCCTCGCATCGGCGGCGGCCCACCCCCGGCTGACGCTGCGGGCCGGCTCGTTCCTCGACGCGGACCTGGGCGGCGGGTACGACGTGATCCTGCTGTTCAACATCATGCACTGTCTCGACGACCAGGAGCTGGTCACCCTGCTGGGGCGGCTGTCCAAGGCGCTCAACCCCGGCGGCACGATCGCGATCGGTGACCAGTTCGGTGACAGCCTCATGCCGGGCCGGGCCAGCCGTACCCTGCTCGACCTGCTCCACCTCAACTACCTGGTGGCGGGCGGCGGCCGGATACGTACCTACAAGGAAGTGGCCCGCCTGCTCAGGGAGGCCGGCTTCACCAGACCGCGGCACCGCCGCCCCCTGAGATCCCCGGCCACCGAGCTGGCCATCGCTTCGTACTTGCCCGCTAGAAGCCCATCGCCGCTCGTACCTCCCCGAGCGTGACGATCGCCCGCTCACGGGCGCGCTCGTTGCCGTCCGTCAGCACCTGCCTGGCATCGGCCGCCGAGTGCTCAAGGCGGCGCTTCCTCATCGGGCGCAGGAACTCGTTGACCGCCTCGGTGACCAGCCGTTTCAGCGCGGCGGCCCCGCCGTTCCCGATCTCGTCGGCGATGGACTCCGGCGCGCGGCCGAGGCAGAGGCCGGCCAGGGTGAGCAGGTTCGCCACCTCCGGCCGGTTCGCCTCGTCGAAGGTGATGAGCCGCTCGGAGTCGGTACGGGCCGCCCGGATCAGCGCCGCCGTCTCGTCCTCGGTGGCGGACAGGGCTATCGCGTTGCCCCGGCTCTTGCTCATCTTGCCGCCGTCCAGGCCCTTGAGCAGCGGCCGCACGCCCATCATGGCCTCCGGCACCGGGAAGACGGGACCGTAGCGCTCATTGAAGCGCCGCGCCACCAGCCGGGTCACCTCCACATGCGGCAACTGGTCCTTGCCGACCGGCACCAGCGTGCCCTTGCAGAACAGGATGTCGGCCGCCTGATGCACCGGATAGGTGAACATCAGGCCGTTGACCGCCTGCTGCGTACTGTGCGCGATCTCGTCCTTGACGGTCGGGTTGCGGCTCAGCTCGGCCACGGACACCAGGCTGAGGAAGGGCAGCAGCAGCTGGTTGAGCTCGGGGATCGCGCTGTGCTGGAAGATCGTCACCTTCGCGGGGTCGAGCCCGATGGCCAGGTAGTCGAGGATCAAGGCGGTGATGTTCTGCTGGATCGCGCCGGGAAGATCCCGATCGGTGATCACCTGATAGTCGGCGACCAGCACGTACATCGGGTGGACGTCCTGCAAGGCGACGCGGTTGGCCAGCGTGCCGAAGTAGTGGCCCAGGTGGAGCGGCCCTGTCGGGCGGTCTCCGGTGAGCACGACGTGGTCCATGACAGGTTCCTTTCTTCAGGTCATGCCGTCCTGAAGAAGAACCCACGCACCGGGCCCGTCCTGAGGACGGCCCGAGCATGCGGAGATCAGCGGCCGTCTGTCGGCCGCCACCACATGCTGATGCGTGTCATGCGCCCCATTGTATGGGTCGGCGTACTTGTAGGGATAGGCCTTGTAGGGATAGGCGCAAGCCGCACAGAACCCAGAAGCTGTGCGGCTTGCGCCGGCTCGTGGTCACTCGTGAGGATCGCGCGTCACGTCGGGGCGGGTCCGGTCGTCGGGGTACATCACCCATCCGCGCGGACGGGTGACGAACGCGCCCAGGATGAACCCCAGAACCACGCTCGCGATGATCACAAGGAGGATGCTCAGCCCCATCACGGCTGCCTCTCGGACTGGTGCGCCGCTCGGTCGCGGCCTACCGCACGGTAACGCCGCGCCCACAGTGCGCGCAGGAAAATCCGTCGAGGGATGTCAATCTTGTAACCTCTCAGACCGTTTAGCGTGTTTCCCTGCCTCCGCCACCATGATCTCGCCAGGATGGGTCGGTTCCTTTGCCCGCCCTCTGGAGTTTTCATGTCTCGACGCACCTTCGCCGTCGGCCTTTCGATAGCCACGGTCCTTACGGCGACGGCCGTACCCAGCGCGGCCGCCGAGCAGGTTTCGGTCTCGTTCCCCTCGGCCAAGTTCCCGCTGGGTGTCCCGGCCGTACCGGCCAAGACGATGACCAGCGTGGCGCCGGGCATCGACCTGTGGAACGTGAAGGCGGGCAAGGCGACCGACGGCTTCACCGTCACGGTGCTGATGCCGAGCGGCCGCGACTACGGCATGCAGCAGACGGCCGAGGCCAAGGTCGCCGAGGTCGAGGCCACAGGCGAGACCGCCAGCCTGCAGAAGGTCGTCCGGCCGAAGGTCGCCGACGCCGACGCCCAGACCGTCTACATGGTGCGGGTCGGGCTCTGGAAGTTCGAGGAGAAGGACAAGGCCGCCGAGACGGCCAAGAAGCTCAAGGACGCCGGGCTGAAGGTCAGGGTCGACTACGTCGGCGACGACGGCATGAAGACCACCGGGCCCTGGGACGTCAAGGTCGTCATGATCGACGCCAGGAAGTTCCGCGGCTCGTACAGCTCCACGCTCGGCACCAGCGTCGCCGCCCGCGAGACCGTCTCCTCGATGGCCAAGGCCGGCAAGGCACTCGCGGCCGTGAACGGCGGCTTCTTCAACATCCACACCGCCAAGAACCTGCGCGGAGAGCCGGTCGGCATCTCGGTGGTCGGCGGCAGACTGCTCAGCGAGGCCGTGCCCGGCCGCTCCGCCGTCGTACTCAAGGGTCGTACGGCCCGCATCACCGAGCTCAAGTCGACCGTGACCGCGATCGCGCAGGACGGCCAGAAGCTGGTGGTCAACGGCGTCAACCGCGCCGCGGCGGCCGACGAGCTGATCCTCTACACCGCGGAGTACGGCGCCAAGACGCCCACGGACAACGGCGCCGACGCCGTGCTCGACGCCAACGACAAGGTCGTGGCACTACGCGCACCGGGCGCCGAGGTACCGGCCGGCTCCCGGGTCCTGCACGGCTCCGCCGGAATCGCCGCCGAATGGCTGAACGCGCACGCGGCGGAAGGCGGAACCGTCAAGGTCGACACCAAGGTCGTGGACGTACGGGCGGGCAAGGCCCTCAAGCTGACCCCCGACCTGAGCGTCATCGGCGGCAACGTCGGCCTGGTCAGGAACGGCCACGTCAAGATCACCGCCAAGCGCGACGGCCACGACTCCGTGAACATGATCCTCCGCCGCCACCCCCGCACGCTGCTGGGCACCACCCGCAACGGCAGCCTGATCCTGGCGACCATCGACGGCCGGCAGCCCGGCGTGTCGGTGGGCGCCAACTTCATCGAGGCGGCACAGTTCATGCGCTGGCTGGGCGCCAAGCAGGCGGTCAACCTGGACGGCGGCGGCTCCACCGCGATGGTGGTGGGCAACAAGCTGGTCAACCGTCCGTCCGACGGGGTGGAGCGCGGCGTCGGCGACGCCCTGCTGGTCCTGCCGAAGTAGCCGGTTGGGGCCCCGGAGGGACCCCAACCACGACGGGCCGTCCCCTTCCGCTCCCCCGGAAGGGGCATCACTCCCCAAAACCCCACCCACGACGGGCGTCATGCGGCCGATCAGCCCGCGGCGCGCTCCACCAGCGGCCGGCGACGCCGGGCAGGATCCGACAGCGCTGGCGGCGTCCAGGCACCGTCCGGGTGGTAGAGGTTGGCCCCCGGCGGCACGATCTCGTCGATGCGGTCGAGGACCGCGTCGTCAAGCGTCAGTGAAGCCCCCTTCAACAGCGACTCCAGCTGTTCCATGGTCCTGGGCCCAGTGATCACCGACGTGACGCCCGGATGTGCCGCGCAGAAGGCCACAGCCAGCTCGGGCAACGAGCACCCGAGGCCGTCCGCGACCTCCGCCAGCTCCTCCACCGCGTCGAACTTGGCCGCGTTCCCAGGGATCGAGGGATCGAACCGGGCCGGCGTGAGCGAGGCGCGGCCGGTGGTGAGATCGATGGCCTGCCCCTTCCTGTACCTGCCGCTCAGGAAGCCGGACGCGAGCGGGCTCCAGGTCAGCACCCCCATCCCGAGGCGCCGGCAGACCGGCAGCACCGAGGCTTCGATCCCCCGGGCGAGCAGCGAGTAGGGCGGCTGCTCGGTCCTGAACCTCTGGAGGCCCCGCCGCTCGGCGACGTGATACGCCTCGACGATCTCGTCGGCCGGAAAGGTCGAGCAGCCGAAGGCCCGGATCTTGCCCGCGCGTACCAGGTCGGTCAGCGCGGAGAGCGTCTCCTCGATGTCGGTCGTGTGGTCGGGGCGATGTACCTGGTAGAGGTCGATCCAGTCGGTCCGCAGGCGCCGCAGGCTCTCCTCGACCTCCTTGACGATCCAGCGCCGCGAATTGCCGCCCCGGTTGCGACCCTCCCCCATGGGAAAGTGCACCTTGGTGGCGAGTACGACATCGTCGCGGCGTCCCTCGAGCGCCTTGCCGACGATCTCCTCGGACTCACCCGCGGAGTACATGTCCGCGGTGTCGATGAAGTTGATCCCCCGGTCGAGCGCGGCGTGAATGATGCGCACGCAGTCATCGTGGTCCTTGTTGCCGACAGCACCGAACATCATCGCGCCGAGACAGTGGACGCTTACGTCTATGCCGGTGCCGCCGAGAGTGCGGTAACGCATGGTCATGCGCGGCATCCTAGGATCTAGAGCCGCCTCTAGATCAAGCCCTAACCTGTACGGCATGCCGGATATTTTGAGCATTGGACAGGTCGCGGAGCGGACCGGGTTGAGCATTCACACGCTGCGCTTCTACGAGCGCGAGGGCATCCTGCACAGTCCGGTGCGCCGCGGGGCCGGCGGGAACCGCGTCTACAGCGAGCAGGACATCGAGTGGCTGACTTTGTGCATGGTCCTGCGCGCCTCCGACATGCCGCTGGCGGCGATCCGCCGCTACACCGAGCTGGTCAGAGAGGGCGCGGGGAACGAGGCGGAACGGCTCGCCGTGCTGAGACGGCACCGCGAGTATCTGATCGCCCAGATGGCGAACCTCAGCGAGTGCATGGACCTGATCAACTACAAGGTCGGGGTGTACGAGGACCTCATCGACGAGGGCACGGCCGACCACTCGTGCAACAGGGAAGCTCTCCCTGCGGACGAAGGGCCCAGCTAGGACGCTACTGGGGAATCTCGGCGCCCGACGGCAGGCCGTCCGCGACATAGGCGTCGTAGTGCTCACGCCACGACTCGGCGCTCTCGCTGTGCGGCCCGCCGGCCGGCTGCCCGGCCACGACCTTGTCCAGCTCGGCCAGGCACACCGCCCATCCTGCCGCGTTGCGCGCCGCCGCGTCCCGCGCCTGGATCACGTTGACCAGCGTGAACGTACACCCACCAGCACCGTCAGGCGCCAGCTCCAGCCGCAGCTCGTCACCGCCCCACGTGAAGGCGAAGCGCCGCGGCGGATCCCAGACCAGGATGGTGCCGGTGATGCCGTCCATATGCGGATCGTCGGAGAACTCGATCTTCCCGCCTTCCCGCGCGTCCATCGTCACGGCCTGCGGGAACCAGTGAGCCAGCTCACCCGGCTCGGTCACCGCCCGCCAGACCCGCTCGATCGGGTGGGGGTAGGTCCGCTGGAAGCGTACGGCCGGACGGCCGTCGATCTCGACGTATGTGCCGCGGTCCATCATGACTCCTTGCCTATGTCTGCTTACCGATGTGTGCGCCGGTGTCCGTCTCGTCGAGGTGGCGTCCGAGGGTGTCGAGCCGGTCGTTCCAGAGTCGCCGATACGGAGCCAGCCACCGATCGAGCTCGACGAGCGTCTCCAGATCGATCGCGTAGATGCGACGCTGGGCGTCCTTGCGCACCCGGACCAGCCCCGCCGCCCGGAGCACCCGGAGATGCTTGGACGCGGTGGGCTGGGTGACACCGAGCTCGTCGACCAGCTCCGTGACCGACCGATCCCGCTCCCGCAGCAGATCGAGCACAGCTCGCCGGTGGGGATCCACGAGAGCCGCCCAGATCACATCGCTCATACCAGCCAACATACCTCATGGCGTATGTACGCATCAAGGCATGAAGGCCTCAGCGGCCGAACGTCGCCGCTTCTTGACCTCAGTGGGCCGCGGCTCGACCAGGTCGACGCGGTGGTGATCCCGCCGCTGTCGGCCGAGGATGTGCCGGGTCGTTGCGCCTCAGCGGCTCACGGCGGTCTCACGCTCCACACGCGACAGCTTCTCGGGATTGCGCACATGGTAGGCGCCAGTGATGTAACCGTTCTCGAGCCGCACCGCCACCACGCCGTCGATCTCTCCATTGACTCGGACGAGCAGCCCCGGGCCACCATTGATCTGTACCAGCTCGACCGACCTTTCGGCGTCGCGCTTCCACCAGCCGACGGCCAGCAGGCGAGCCACCTGGCCGACCCCCACGACGGGCCGAAGCAGGGCATGTTTGACCCCGCCGCCATCGCTCAGGGCGACGATGTCCGGCGCGAGGATGTCGAGCAGGCTCTGCAGGTCGCCGGTTTCGATCGCGCGTTGGAAGGCCTGAAGCGCGGCTCGGGTCTCGGCCGGGGAGGCGATGCCGCGTGGTCGGCGCGCGGCGACGTGTGCCCGCGCCCGGTAGGCGAGCTGGCGGACCGCCGCCGGGCTCTTGTCGACGGCTTCGGCGATCTCGTCGTACTCCAGATCGAACACCTCGCGCAGCACGAACACCGCCCGCTCGGTCGGCTGAAGCGTCTCCAGCACCATTAGCATCGCCATCGAGACACTCTCGGCGAGCTCGACGTCCTCGGCCACATCAGGCGGTCGCCGGACCCCGCAAGGAGACCATGGCCGAGGCGGCCACACTCCTCGGCGCCCGTCGGGGCATCAAGGTCGTCGGCGTCGACGGCTCCGGCCTGCCCGACGCCGAGACTGCCGCCCGCGGCGGGTTCCTGCCCAGCCCGCATGCCAAGCTCGCCGGCCTCACCTTCCAGGAGTGGCTCGACGCCCAACCCTGACAGAGGCGTACGCCGGCCACCGGCTGGCGTACGCCTCAAGTGCCAGGTCGCTGCACGCGAGCAGACGTTCCAGCACCCTCGCGCGCTCCCTCCGCCTGAGGCCCGACATGGGCGACATCGACGACCGGCCAGCCGGTCATCGTCCACGACCGAGCACTCCCGAAACAGCCGGTCGTGAAGGAAACGTCACCCATATACACGCCCTGTTCTCGGAAGTGCTGAGCTGCCCGTACGTCACGATCTGGCCCTTGTTCTCGGAAAGAGGCTCTTCCTACCCACCTCCAGAAAACGAGCGACCAGCGGATCCGCATCATCTCGCCGCCAGCACATCGCCACCGTGGTGCGCACGCTGTCCGGCTCGATGCGGCGATAGGCCACCCCCTTGAGCCGGATCCGGCGCACGCTCGCCGGGGCGAGGGACACCCCGAGCCCCGCCTCGACCAGCGCGGAGACCGTCGCCCACTCCACCGCGTACTGACCGATGCGCGGCTCGAACCCCACCGACCGGCACAGACCCACGATCCGATCGTGAACCGTCGGCCCCGCGTCCCGGTTCAGCAGCACGAACGGCTCCTCCGCCAGCGCCGCGACAGGAACCACCCGCTGCCCGGCCAGAACATGACCAACCGGCAGAACCACCACGAACTCCTCCGAAAACACAGTCTCGGCGGCCAGCCCCGGATCGTCAGGCGGCTCCCGCAGGAGCCCGACGTCGATCGACCGCTCCAGGAGCGCGGCCACCTGCGGCGCCGTCGTCATCTCCCTGATCTCCATCTCGACCCCTGGATAGCGGTCCCGATAGGCCCGCAACATCCCCGGCAGAATCGTCAACGCCAGCGACGCCGCGAACCCGACCCGGATCCGCCCGGCCTCTCCCTCACCGACGCGCCGCGCCGCCTCCAGCCCATCCGCGATCTCGCCGAGCGCACGCCGAGCGGCAGGCAGCAGTTCATGACCCGCCAACGTCAGGGCGACCCCACCGGGCCCTCGCTCGAACAGCGGATGCCCCACCCTCTCCTCCAGCCGCCTGATCTGCTGACTCAGCGGCGGCTGCGCGACACCCAGCCGGATGGCGGCCCGCCCGAAGTGCAGTTCCTCGGCCAGAACGGCGAACGCGTAGAGCTGATGCAGCGCGAGCTGAGGACGTTCCATACGCGCAGAGATATCACATCATCCGGTGAAACGTCTTAGACGTATCGCGGCAGCTCGCCTAGCCTTCCGGGTGTGACAGAAGAACTGACAGAAGCACGACGCGCGATCTTCAGCGGCTCCACCTTCGAGGAGCAGATCGGATATGCCCGGGCCGTGGTGGACGGCGACTGGGTCCACGTCTCAGGGACCACCGGGTTCGACTACGCGACCATGACGATCTCCGACGACGTCGTCGAACAGGCCGAGCAGAGCCTGCGCAACGTCGGGACGGCGCTGACCGAAGCAGGCTGCACGTTCGCCGACGTCGTCCGGGTCCGCTACCTGCTACCCGATCGGGCGGACTTCGAGCCGTGCTGGCCAACCCTCCGCCGCTGCTTCGGCGAGATCCGCCCAGCGGCGACGATGCTCGTGTGCGGCCTCTCCGATCCCCGCATGCGCTTCGAGATCGAGGTGTACGCACGGCTCCGCAGAGCGGTCGCGATGTAAGCGCACACGACTCCGTCGATCCGGTACCGGCGTGAGCGCACGTGCAGGTCCGCCGGTCCGCTGCCAGCGTGGGCGCACATGCGGGTCCGCCGGGCCAGTATCGGTGTGAACGACCCGGAACGCAGAAAAGGGCCCCACGCGTGTGCGTGGAGCCCTTTTCCGCAATCAAAGATTGTCCGGCGGTGACCTACTCTCCCACACCCTCCCGAGTGCAGTACCATCGGCGCTGGGAAGCTTAACTTCCGGG
>NZ_JBEZDM010000022.1:0-187145 GCF_040648335.1 Nonomuraea sp. NPDC049158 | reverse complement strand
CTCCCGGTAGACGACCGGGTTGATAGGCCGGAGGTGGAAGCACGGTAACGTGTGGAGCTGACCGGTACTAATAGGCCGAGGACTTGACCACAAAGCATCTTGCTCGCGTCCACTATGCGATTCTGAAACAACAAACACAGTTGGTTGTGTGTTTGACAGTTTCATAGGGTTACGGCGGTTATGGCGGGAAGGAAACACCCGGTTACATTCCGAACCCGGAAGTTAAGCTTCCCAGCGCCGATGGTACTGCACTCGGGAGGGTGTGGGAGAGTAGGTCACCGCCGGACAATCTTTGATTGCGGAAAAGGGTTCCACGCACACGCGTGGGGCCCTTTTCTGCGTTCCGGGGTCTTACGCGTTGGGCGTGGGCCCCTTTTCTGCGTTTCTGGCCCGTTATGTGCCGTTCCGGGGCCTGTTCTGGGTCGTGCCCCGGGGGCATGTGCGTAAGAGAGGCCGTAGCCCCGCTAGGCCCGTTCTTGGCTAAGGCCCATAGTGTGTTGGGACCGTTCAGGGGTAAGGGCGGGTAGCCGCGTTAGGATCGTTCGCGGCTGAGGGCCGTAGAGCGCTAGGCCCGTTCGCGGCTAAGAGCGGGCTGGAGTGCGCTGGGGCTGTTCGTGGTTATGGGTCTCACGTCTTGGCGCGTGGGGTCGTTTTTAAGTTCAGGCCGGGTTGTTTGCCAAGTGTTGGGCCTTTCTTGTCCGGTGCGTCCTTGCTCCACGGCGGGGCGAGGCGCGTACGGCGAGTTGCCAACGGCACGCGAAGCTGGAGCGCCGAAACTGCTGATCATCGGGCGGTGGCGTGGGAGAGCGCTCCGTACGGTCAGTAGGGTTGAGGGGTGGACTTTCGTGCGGTTGAACGCGCGATCATGGAGCGAGGCGTCGAGTGGGACTTCGAGCCGACGCTGGACCGGATCGCGGCTCTCATGGACCTGCTCGGCTCGCCGCAGCAGGCATACCCTGTCGTACACATAGCGGGCACGAACGGTAAGACGAGCACGGCGCGCTTGACCGAGGCGCTGCTCAAGGAGCGCAATCTGCGTGTGGGCCGGTTTACGAGCCCGCATCTCGTCTCAGTGCGCGAGCGCATCACCGTCGACGGCGAGTCGCTGAGCGAGGAGCGGTTCGCTCAGGTATACGAGGAGATCGCCCCTTACGTTGAGCTCGCCGACACGCAGGGGCGGCGGATCCAGTTCTTCGAGTTGCTCACGGCCATGGCTTTCGCCGCGTTCGCCGACACTCCGGTGGACGTGGCGGTCGTCGAGGCCGGCATGGGCGGGTCCTGGGACGCGACGAACGTCGCGGACGGCACCGTCGCCGTCGTCACCCCGATCTCGCTCGACCACACCGACCGGCTCGGGCCCGATATCCCGAGCATCGCCGGGGAGAAGGCGGGCATCATCAAAGCCGGCGCCACGGCCATACTCGCCCAGCAGCAGCTCGAGGCCGCCGAGGTGCTGATGCGCCGGGCCGTCGACGTCGGCGCGGTGGTCGCGCGCGAAGGGCTCGAGTTCGGTGTGCTCGCCCGCGAGGTGGCCATGGGCGGCCAGCTGCTCACGCTGCGCGGCCTCAAGGGCGTCTACGAGGAGGTCTACCTCCCGCTCTATGGCGAGCACCAGGCGAGCAACGCGGCCTGCGCACTGGCCGCTGTGGAGGCTCTGACGGGGGGTGACGACCCGCTCGACGTGGAGCTCGTACGCCAGGCGTTCGCGGGGGCGTCCTCGCCGGGCCGGCTGGAGATCCTGCGCCGCAACCCCACGGTCGTCGTCGACGCGGCGCACAACCCCGGCGGCATGCAGGCGTCGCTCGAGGGCATGCAGGAGGCGTTCGACTTCGCCAAGGTCGTGGGCGTCGTCGCGGTGATGCGCGACAAGGATGTGGCTACCCTGCTCGACCTGCTGGAGCCGATTCTCGACGAGATCGTCGTCACGCGTAACTCCTCGCCTCGGTCGATGTCGCCCGCCGAGCTGGCGGAGGTGGCCATACCGCTGTTCGGAGAGGACAGGGTGCGGGTCGTCGAACGCCTCGACGAGGCCATCGACATGGGCATCGGCATCGCCGACGCCCATGGGGAGTTCAGCGGCACGGGCGTGCTCATCACCGGCTCGGTCGTGACGGCCGGAGACGCCCGACACCTGCTCAAGGCGGGGAGCGTGTGATGAACTTCCAGGTCACTCCGGGCATGCGCCGGCTCGGCGCCAGCGTTCTCGGCATGGAGGCCATCGTCGCCGCGCTGATTACGCCGGTGGCGATCAACAGCGGTGTTCAGACAGCGGTGGCGGTCACTGTCGGTATCGGGCTGGCCGTGCTGTGCGTGATCGTCGCCGGGCTGCTCAAGCGGCCCTTCGCGTACGTCGCGGGCACTATCCTGCAGGTCCTGGCCATCGGCACGGGGTTCCTCGTGCCGACGATGTTCTTCCTAGGAGTGATCTTCGCGGCGCTATGGATTACCGCGATATTCGTCGCTCGCCGTGTCGAGGGCGTGACTTCCCGCTAAAGTCGGCGAACATGGCCGTCCCCCCGATCCAGCGGTCCCCGAACGCCCACAGCGCGGGACCCACCGCACGCGTCAGGTTCCCATGGTTGCTCGACTCGGTGCTCGGGCTGCTCATCATCGTCGTGTTGCCACTGGCGATGCTCGCGATCCCCAACACCGTGTCCGTGGTCTCGGGTCTGCTGCCAGAGGGCTTCGACAAGCTCGCGCTGATGCGCGCGCACGGGCTGGCGCTCCCGGCGATGATCCTCACGGTGCCGCTCGCCGCGGTGGCGCTGCGCCACGTCAAGGTCCCCCACATGCTGCTCGGCGGGCTCACGGTGCTCGCGCTGGCCGATGTCGCGGGCGGATTCGCGGGCTCGACGTTCCTGGTGGCGACGCTACGCGTGCTCCACGGGATCGGCGCGGGCCTGCTCATCCCGGCCACATTGGTCGCGGCCTGGGAGCGTTCCATGGCATTGCGGGCGATCTGGACCGGCATGCTCGCGTTCAGCCTGCTCACCGCCCAAGCGCTCGCGCTGTGGCCGCTCGACCAGGTGAGCGACTGGAAGATCACGCTCCAGCCGTACCCGCTGCTGACGGGCATCGCGCTCGCGCTGGCAGCGGTCTACTTCGTCGTCTGGCTGCTGCAGGGCCAGCCGCCGATGCCCACGCCACGTGCCGCCGAACGCAGCCGCTTGCTGCTCGCGAGCGTCCCCGCGGTGGGCATCTCGGTGGTGGCCATCAGCACCGCGAGTGAGGAGTGGGGGGCCGGTCTGGTCATCCTGCTGGCCGTGCTGGCGATCGTGGCGCTGCTCGTGATGGCCTTCTTCGGTAGCCGTGAGGGTCGCACGCTGGCGTACGTGATGGTCGCGGTCGGCATCGTGCTGCTCCCGAGCCTGGCTCAGATCACCTACGTGGAGATGCGCGGCCTCGGCGGTCCGGGCCTGGTTGGCGGTTCGGGCATGACCGGGCTGTGGATCCCGTTGGTGGTGGCGGGTGTGCTGGCGCTGGCCTCCGCCATCGCGGTACGGCTGCTCGCCGGAGCGCGGTGGCTCGCGCCGCTGGGGCTGCTGGCGATGGTGGTCGGTCTGTGTTCGGTACGCGTTCTGGTGCCGGCGGCGGATGGGCTCGTGTTGGTGATCCCGTTCACTCTGCTGGCGGCGGGCGCGGCGGTGGCGCTCACGTCCGCGCTCAGTCAGGCGGGCATCGGGGCGGCGCTGTTCGGTCTGGCACTGTGCTTTCCCGGTGTGCTGGCTGGTTATCTGCTGGCTACCGGGGTGCAGCTGATGATGCTGCGCGGGGTCACGGTGGCGCAGCAGCTGGTGGACCGGTTCGTGAGCACGCTGCATCTGTGGTCGCTGATCGGCGGGTTCCTGGTGGTCGCGGTCATCGTCCTGGCGGAGCTGCTCTCGCGGCGCGCGGCTCCGGCCGGTGAAGGTGAAGCGGCCGAGCCGACGGGCGATGATTCGGCGCCTTCGGTGTCTTCGCCGGGTGCAGACGGTCATTCGGAGTCTGCGGAGTCTGCGGCACCTTCCGGGTCTGCGGGGTCTTCGGGGTCTGCGGCACCTTCGGGGTCTTCGACGGGTGCGGGCGCAGTCGCGGAGGTGGCCGGGGAAGGTTCCGGCGCCGAGGCGACGGTCCCTCCGGTGAGGAGCCGCCGGTCTGAGCGCCGCGAGCCGCACATAGCGGTGGACACCGTCGAGGTGCCTGCCCAGTCGGCAGTCGGGGATGAGGATCGGCCTACCGGCGCGATACCGCGCGTCCCTGTGTCTCCCGACGACTTTGGCGCGACTGACGGGAATGGCGCGAGTGTGGAGGGGGTGGGCGAGGTCACCGGCCCTGTCCCACCTGTCCCGCCTCAGGCTCAATCGCCCGAGGACACCACTTCATAGCACCGGCCCATCCGATGCACCAGCCGTAAGACCGCGTGCAAGGCTGGTCCACCGGACCGGCCCGAGGCACTGGCCCGTGGGACCGCGTGTAAGGCTGGTCCGCCGGGCTGGTCCGAGGTGCCGGTCTATGGGACTGCGTGCAGGGCTGGTCAGCTGGGCCGGCACGAGGCACCGGCCCATGGGATCCTGCGTGGGGCTGCCCGCAGGACCGGTCCGCATGGCCCGTAGGGCCCGCGCCGCATGGGCCCCGCAGGACCGGCCCGTAGGGTCCCGCGCTGGGGCTGGCCTGTAGGACTGCCGTGCGGGATCGGCCCGTTGGACCACCAGGTAGGGCCGGCCTGTAGGGCCACCAGGTAGAGCCGGTTGCCCTGGGGTGCCGCCTCTCAGGCCCGTTGGTCGAGGGTGCGTCGCCGAATGAGTCGTGTGCAGGTCTGGGTGGCGCGAGTGCGGCACCTGGGGCCGATGGGGCTTGGTCGGGTGGAAACGGGGGAGCCGTCGCGGGCGGTAAGCTGAGCCGCAGCCACCTCGACGCGAGGGCCTGCGCCCCCGGGCCGATCCCCCCGTGGAGCCAAGCCGGTGCATGTGGCCGCAGCCCCGAACCACACCCTGTTCGAAGGAGAACCTCAAGTGTCCGAGCGCACTCTTGTCCTGATCAAGCCCGACGGGGTGAAGCGTGGCCTCATCGGTGACGTGATCGCCCGCGTGGAGCGCAAGGGCCTGAAGGTCGCTGCGATGGACCTGCGCACTCTCGACGTCGACACCGCCAAGGCCCACTACGCCGAGCACTCCGAGCGCCCGTTCTTCGGCGAGCTCGTCGAGTTCATCACCTCGGGGCCGCTGGTCGCGCTGGTGCTGGAGGGGCCGCGCGCCGTCGAGGCGTTCCGCGCGCTGGCGGGGCTCACGGACCCGGTCAAGTCGGCGCCCGGGACGATCCGCGGCGACCACGCGCTGGAGATCGGCGAGAACATCGTCCACGGCTCCGACTCGCCCGAGTCGGCCGCGCGGGAGATCAAGATCTTCTTCCCGGACCGGTTCTAGTTTTCCAGCTTTCTAGCTTCTCCTGCTTTTCTGACGTCTCCGCTTTCTCTGACGTCTCTGATGTGCCGAGCGCCCGCCATATGGCGGGCGCTTTTTTGCGCAATTTTTGTCCGGCTAACTCGGCCGCGCGAGGTCGCGTGCGGCCTGTATATGGCAGGCTTTTTGCGATCTTGTACGGCAGGCCTGGTGCGCCCCACCCGCCGCACGGGGCCGGCGCCTGTCCAGGGGCACGCTCCTCCGGTGGAGGTGGCCGGGCGCCGTGACGTGCGCGCTGTGGGCCATGTTCCGTGGATTGGGCTGGCCACGGTACAGGGCGGATAGATCCCCACGTGCCCGACGGGCGGCCGCCGACGGCGGGTGGGTCAAAACGGTGCAAGACGGAGGCCCAATGTTGTCCTTCGCCTGCGGCGACATCGGGGCTTCCGGATGGGCTGAAGAATTTGTGGGGCACAGGGGGCTCATTGCGCGCCCTGGTGGGTAACGTCACGTTACGATTCGAATTCGATCCGTAGTCATTCGCGAACGACGTTACGGAAGGCTCCGTTCCCCATGGGCAGCAAGCTCGCGTTTCTCGGCCGTGATATGGCGGTCGACCTCGGCACCGCCAACACGCTGGTCTACGTGCGCGGCCGGGGCATCGTGCTCAATGAGCCGTCGGTCGTCGCGATCAACACTGCCACCGGGAAGATCGTCGCGGTGGGCATCGAGGCTAAACGCATGATCGGGCGGACGCCGGGCAACATCGTGGCCGTCCGGCCGCTCAAGGACGGTGTGATCGCCGATTTCGAGGTCACTGAGCGGATGCTGCGCTATTTCATCCAGCGGGTGCACAAGAGGCGGCACTTCGCCAAGCCGCGCATCATCATCGCCGTGCCCAGCGGCATCACCGGGGTGGAGCAGCGGGCGGTGAAGGAGGCCGGATACCAGGCCGGGGCCCGCAAGGTCTACATCGTCGAGGAGCCGATGGCCGCGGCGATCGGCGCGGGGCTGCCGGTGCACGAGCCGACCGGCAACATGGTCGTCGACATCGGCGGCGGCACCACCGAGGTGGCCATCATCTCCATGGGCGGCGTGGTGACCAGCCAGTCCATCAGGGTCGGCGGCGACGAGCTCGACCAGGCGGTGATCACCTTCGCGAAGAAGGAGTTCTCGATCATGCTCGGCGAGCGCACCGCCGAGGAGATCAAGATGGCCATCGGCTCGGCGTGTCCCATCGGTGAGGACCTGCACGCCGAGATCCGCGGTCGTGACCTGGTGAGCGGCCTGCCGAAGACGGTCGTGGTGTCCGGCGAGGAGATCCGCAGGGCGACAGAGGAGCCCGTCAACACCATCGTCGACGCCGTCAAGATCACGCTCGACAAGTGCCCGCCCGAGCTGTCCGGCGACCTGATGGACCGCGGCATCGCGCTCACCGGCGGGGGCGCGCTGCTCAAGGGCATGGACGAGCGCATCAAGACCGAGACCGGCATGCCCGTCCACCTCGTGGAGAACCCTCTCGACTCGGTGGCGCTCGGCTCGGGCAAGTGCGTCGAGGAGTTCGAGGCGCTGCACCAGGTGCTCGTACCGGAGTCACGGCGCTGATGAGAGAGTCCCGCCACGCCCGGCTGATCCTGGGAACGCTGCTCACGGTGGCGCTGGTCATCCTGACCGTCGACCACCGAGCCGGCGCGGCCTCGCCGCTGTGGCCGCTGCGTACGGCCGGTTCGTGGTTCTTCGGTACGGTCGAGCAGGTCGGCGGCTCCGTGATCCGCCCGGTCGGCGGCTTCTTCCACGCCATCGTCAACGCCCCCGCCGCCCAGGACGAGCTCGACCGGGTCAAGGCGGAGAACGTCAAACTGCGGGCCGGTCTGGCCGCGGGCCGGCTCGACGCGGCCCGCGCCGCGGAGCTGAAGCGGTTGCTCGGCGTGGCGGGGCTCGGCGGCTACAAGATCGTGACGGCGAACGTGGTCGCCAGGCGCGGCCAGCCCGGCTTCGAGGACGCCATCGAGATCGACGTCGGCACCGGCGACGGCGTACGCCCCGAGATGACCGTGCTCAACGGTGAAGGGCTGGTCGGCCGGGTCATCCAGGCGACCGCCGACAGCTCGACCGTGGTGCTGATCAGCGACCCGGGCTCGGCCGCCGGTGCCCGGCTCGAAGGCGGCCAGGAGATCGGCGTCGTGCACGGGGTGGGGGAGAACGGGCGGCTCGTGCGGTTCCGGCTGCTGGACTCGACGGCGGCGATCACCCGTGGGAGTCGCATCGTCAGCTTCGGCTCCCAGCGCGGCGCGCCGTACGTCGCCGGGGTGCCGATCGGGGTGATCGAGCGGGTGGAGGCGACGCCGGGCGAGCTGACCCGCATCGCCTACGCCAGGCCGTACGCGGATCTGACCGCGCTCGACGTGGTCGGCGTGGTGGTGGGAGCGCCGGCGAAGGATCCGAGGGACGCCGTGCTACCACCCAAGGAGGGGCCGCGATGATCGTTGGGCTGTGCGTGCTGGCGGCGGTGTTGTTGCAGGTCATGCTCATCAACCGGCTGCCGCTGCCGGCCGGGGGTGCGCCCGACGTGGTGCTGCTCGTCGTGGTGGCGATGGCGCTGCTGCGCGGGCCGGCGGCGGGGGCGATCATCGGGTTCTGCGCGGGACTGCTGGTCGACATCGTGCCGCCCACGGCGCATCTGGTGGGCCAGTACGCGTTCGTGTTCGCGCTGGTCGGTTACGTGGCCGGGCGGGGGGTGGGCGGTCCGGCCACCACCGTCGTCCTGTGTGTGCTGATGGCGCCGCTGGTCTCGGCGGCGCTCGGCGGGCTGATCGCCGATCCCCGGGTGACGCTCTCGACGCTGACCGAGCAGGTGCCGGTGACCGTCGTCTACACGTTGATCGTCTCGCCACTGGCGATCTGGCTGGTCACCCGGGAGAGGCCGCACCCGAGGTTCCCGCAATGATCAGGATGCGGACCCGGCTGGTCGTGCTGCAGGTGATCGTGATGGGCGTGCTGGCGGTGCTCAGCCTGCGGCTCTGGCAGGTGCAGGTGGTGCGGGGGCAGGAGCTGGTCACCAGGGCCACGGAGACCAGGACGCGGTCGGTGATCGTGCCGGCCGTGCGCGGGCAGATACTCGATTCCTCCGGGCGGCCGCTGGTGCGCAACCAGACCTCCCTGGTCGTCTCGGTCGATCGGACCGGGCTGATCAGGATGCCCGAGCAGGGGGTTCCGGTGCTGCGCAAGCTCAGCGAGGTGCTGGGCCAGCCGGTCAAGCAGTTGCAGAAGCGCATCACGCCGTGCGGGCCCGGGGTGACCAAGCCCTGCTGGACCGGCTCGCCGTACCAGCCGATCCCGGTGGAGGAGCGGGCCGACACCCGCCAGGCGCTGCAGATCCTGGAGCGCCAGGAGGAGTTTCCCGGCATCTCCGCCGAGATCCAGTCCGTCAGGCAGTATCCCGGAGGCAAGGCCGGTGCGCAGATGCTCGGCTACCTGCAGCCGGTCACCGAGGCCGAGCTGGCCAAGCGCGAAGGGCTGAAGGCCGCCTTCTCCGGCGTCGACCTGGTCGGGCGCGACGGCCTCGAGTACATCTACGACGACGAGCTGCGCGGCAAGGCCGGGCTGCGGCGGGTACAGGTCGACCGGATGGGCAAGGCCATCGGGGTGGAGGAGCAGGTGGCGCCCGTCAGCGGCGACAACCTGGTCACCAGCATCGACGCCCGCGTGCAGGACCTGGCCGAGCAGGCGTTGCAGCACGCGATGAAGAACGCCCCCAAGGCGGACGGCGCCGCGGCGGTGGTGCTCGAACCCGACACCGGCCGGGTGATCGCGCTGGCCAGCATGCCCGGTTACGACCCGGCCGTCTGGGCGGGCGGGATCTCCGACCGCGGCTACCAGCGGCTGCTGTCGGACGCCACGGGCAAGCCGCTGGTGTCGCGGGCGCTGAATGGGATGTTCGCGCCCGGCTCGACGTTCAAGGTGTCGTCGGTGACGTCGATGCTGCGGGCGGGGTATCCGCTGAACGGCACGTACGACTGCCCAGGGGCGGTCATGGTGGGCGACCGGGCCTTCCACAACTTCCACGGCATCGGCCTCGGCTCCATGAACCTGCACACCGCCCTGGTCAAGTCCTGCGACACGATCTTCTACCGGGCGGGCTACGACCAGTGGCTGAAGGACGGCGGGCTCAATCCGAAGAAGGCGCCGAAGGAGGTGTTCGCCAACACGGCCAAGGCGTTCGGGTTCGGCAAGCCGACGGGCATCGACCTGCCGGGCGAGTCGTCGGGGCGCATCCCGGACCGCACCTGGAAGAAGGACATGTGGGCTCAGACGAGCGGCACCAGTTGCCGGCGCGCCAAGAGCGGCTATCCGGAGGTGGCCGACAAGTCGCGGGCGGAGTTCCTCAAGCGGCTGGCCAACGAGAACTGCCTCGAAGGCTTCCTGCTGCGGGCGGGTGACTCGGCCAACTTCTCGATCGGCCAAGGTGACGTGCTGGTGACGCCGCTCCAGCTGGCCAGGGCGTACGCGGCGCTGGTGAGCGACGGGAAGCTGCGCAGCCCGCGCATCGGCTGGGCCACGGTCCGGCCCGATGGCGCGCTGGTGAGGCGCATCGATGTGCCGGTGGTCGGCAAGCTGCCGCTGTCGAAGAAGGAGCGCCTCTACATCAAGGACGCGCTCAGCGACGTCCCCTCTGACGGCACCGCGGCGGGGGCGTTCGCCGGGTTCCCGATGAACAAGGTGCGGATCGGCGGAAAGACCGGCACCGCGGAGGTGTGGGGCAAGGAGGACACCTCCTGGTTCGCCTCGTTCGCACCAGCGAACGACCCGCACTTCGTCGTGGTCGTCATGGTCTCGCAGGGCGGGATGGGCGCCTCCACCGCCGCGCCCGCCGCACGCGAGATCTACGAGGGCATCTTCGGCTTCGCCAAGAACAAGCCCGCGCTGCCCGCGGGCCGGCCGGTGTCCAAGCTGCCGAAGATCTCGGCCGACGGCACGGTGGCCGATGGCAAGACGGCCGACGGCGCGGTGGCGGACGGTGCGACGACGGACGACGCGGGTAAGAGCGGCCCGGGGGCACGCGGCGCGGGGACGGGCGGCGCGAGGACGGGCGACGCGAGGACAGGCGACGCGAGGACGGGCGACGCGAGGACAGGCGACGCGAGGACAGGTGGCACCGTGGCGGGCGGGACAGGGGAGGGCGGCAAGAGCAAGGGCACCAAGAAGGAGGGCGGCACGGAGGCGGGAGGATGATGGACCGCACGCTGATGGGCGGGCGGCGCTCGTTCGCCCGGCGGGCGGTGGGCGCGCAGTCGGCCATGTGGCGGCTCGACGGGGTGATGCTGGTCGCGGTCGCCGCGCTCTGCGTGATCGGCACGCTGCTCGTCTGGTCGTCGACCCGCACCTGGGCGCCCGGCTCCACGGGGCTGGTCAAGAAGCACATCCTCAACCTCGCCATCGGGACGCTGCTCTGCGCGGCGGTGACCGTCATCGACCATCGCGCGATGCGCGCGTACGCGCCCCTGGCGTTCCTGCTCTCGCTGGCCGGCCTGGGACTGGTCATCACGCCGCTGGGCGCGACGATCAACGGCTCGCACTCGTGGATCCTGCTGGGGGGCGGCTTCGCCGTGCAGCCGTCGGAGTTCGCCAAGCTCGGCCTGCTGCTCATCATCGCGATGCTGCTGGCTCAGCCCGGCGAGGGCAGCGATCGGCCGCGCGGGCTCGACGTCTGGCTGGCGCTGTTCGCCGCGCTGCTGACGATGGGACTGGTGATGTTGCAGCCCGACCTCGGCACCACGCTCGTGCTGGCCGTGATCACGGCCGCGGGGCTGGTGATCGCGGGAGTGCGCAAGAGGTGGATCATCCTGCTGACGCTGATCGCCGGGGCCGGGGTGTTCTGCGTGTTCGCGTTCGGGATGCTGGAGCCGTACCAGGTCGCGCGGTTCACCGCCTTTCTCGATCCGCGCGTCGATCCGCGCGGCGTCGGCTACAACAGCACGCAGTCGCTGATCGCCATCGGCTCGGGGCAGTTGTTCGGCAAGGGGCTCTTCGACGGCGGGCAGACGACCGGGCGGTTCGTGCCCGAGCAGCACACCGACTTCATCTTCACGGTCGCGGGGGAGGAGTTCGGGTTTCTCGGCTCGCTCACCGTGGTGCTGCTGCTCGGCGTGGTGCTGGTGCGCGGGCTGAGGATCGCCCGGCTGTGCGAGGACCGGTTCGGCACGCTCGTGGCCGGCACGATCGTGTGCTGGCTGGCGTTCCAGACGTTCGTCAACATCGGCATGACCATCGGCATCATGCCGATCACCGGGCTGCCGCTGCCGTTCGTCTCCTACGGAGGTACGGCCACGTTCGCGAATCTCATCTCGATCGGGCTTCTCCAGTCGATCCGGATCCGCGAACAGTCGTTTAATTGACAGTATGTTCTTGGCCTACTGCGACGAGTGCGAGGAGCGCTTCCTCCTGCCCGCCAGCCACATCACCGCCGTGCACAACCTCGCCAGCGGGGTCATCGCCATCGAGCTGACCTGCTACGAGGGACACAAGCTGATCATTGTCAGCGGCAACGACATCGACATCCCTGGACCTGCCACGGTCTGAGCGCCGCTAGTCTGGGTGCCATGACTGTCGAGTCGATTTTTCCCCGCCTGGAAGCGCTGCTGCCCAAGGTGCAGAAGCCCATCCAGTATGTCGGGGGTGAGCTCAACTCGACCGTGAAGGACTGGGACTCCACCGACGTGCGGTGGGCGCTGATGTATCCGGACGCCTATGAGGTCGGGCTGCCCAACCAGGGCGTCGCGATCCTCTACGAGATCCTCAACGAGCTGCCCGCCACGCTGGCCGAGCGGACCTACGCCGTCTGGCCCGACCTCGAGGCGCTCATGCGCGCGGAGGGCATACCGCAGTTCACCGTGGACGCCCACCGGCCGGTGCGCGCCTTCGACGTGCTGGGCCTGTCGTTCTCCACCGAGCTCGGCTACACCAACATGCTGACCGCGCTCGACCTGGCCGGCATTCCGCTGCTGGCCGTCGAGCGTGGCGACGACGACCCGATCGTGCTGGCGGGTGGCCACGCGGCCTTCAACCCCGAGCCGATCGCCGACTTCCTCGACGCCGCCGTGCTCGGCGACGGCGAGCAGATCGCGATCGCGATCTCCGAGGTCATCCGCGAGTGGAAGGGCGAGGGCAGCCCCGGCGGGCGCGACGAGCTGCTCATGCGGCTGGCCGAGTCCGGCGGCGTCTACGTGCCGAAGTTCTACGACGTCGACTACCACCCCGACGGCCGCATCAAGCGGGTCGCGCCCAACAGGCCCGACGTCCCGTGGCGGGTGCACAAGCACACGGTCATGGACCTCGACGAGTGGCCCTATCCGAAGAAGCCGCTGGTCCCGCTGGCCGAGACCGTGCATGAGCGGTTCAGCGTGGAGATCTTCCGCGGCTGCACGCGTGGCTGCCGTTTCTGCCAGGCGGGCATGATCACCCGCCCGGTCCGCGAGCGGTCGATCACGACGATCGGCGCCATGGTCGAGAACGGCATCAAGGAGTCCGGCTTCAACGAGGTCGGCCTGCTGTCGCTGTCGTCGGCCGACCACTCCGAGATCGGCGAGGTGGCCAAGGGCCTGGCCGACCGCTACGAGGGCACCAACACCTCGCTGTCGCTGCCCTCGACCCGGGTCGACGCGTTCAACATCGACCTGGCCAACGAGTTCTCCCGCAACGGCCGGCGCTCCGGCCTGACCTTCGCCCCGGAGGGCGGGTCCGAGCGCATGCGCAGGGTGATCAACAAGATGGTCACCGAGGAAGACCTGATCCGCACCGTCACCACCGCCTACTCACAGGGCTGGCGGCAGGTGAAGCTCTACTTCATGTGCGGGCTGCCCACCGAGACCGACGAGGACGTGCTCGGCATCGCCGACCTGGCCAAGAAGGTCATCAAGGCGGGCCGCGAGATCACCGGCTCGCGCGACATCCGCTGCACGGTCTCCATCGGCGGATTCGTGCCCAAGCCGCACACGCCGTTCCAGTGGGCGAGCCAGGCCGACCACGAGACCGTCGACCGGCGGCTCAAGGCGCTGCGTGACTCGCTGCGGGGAGACAAGAATTACGGCCGGGCCATCGGCTTCCGCTACCACGACGGCAAGCCGTCGATCGTGGAGGGCCTGCTGTCGCGCGGCGACCGCCGGGTCGGCGCGGTGATCCGGGCCGTCTGGGAAGATGGCGGGCGCTTCGACGGGTGGAGCGAGCACTTCTCCTACGAACGCTGGATGGCCGCGACCGAGAAGGCCGGCGTCGACGTCGACTGGTACACCGTGCGCGAGCGCGAGGAGAACGAGGTCCTGCCCTGGGATCACCTCGACGCCGGGCTCGACCGCGAATGGCTCTGGCAGGACTGGCAGGAGGCCGTTTCCGGGACCGAGGTCGAGGACTGCCGCTGGACTCCGTGCTACGACTGCGGCGTCTGCCCGACCATGGGGACCGACATCCAGATCGGCCCGACGGGTAAGAAACTTCTTCCTCTCACGGTGGTCTAGCCGCGCTGAGTGCGCGGCCCGTGCCTCGCCGTACATGATCTGGGACGTTGAGTCTCCGGAGCGGCATATCCTGAGACGAAGGAAACACTTACACGGGAAGGACGACCAGCTCTGAAACCTGTTCCCGATGGGCCCCCGCCCGCGCCTACGGTGCAGCGCCTGCGCGTGCGCTACGCCAAGCGCGGACGTCTGCGCTTCACCAGCCACCGCGACATCTCGCGGGCCGTCGAGAGAGCGGTCCGCCGTGCCGGCATTCCGGTGGCCTACAGTGCGGGCTTCTCACCCCATCCGAAGATCTCCTATGCGGGCGCGGCGCCGACCGGCGTCGCCAGCGAGGCCGAATACCTCGAGATCGGCGTCACGAAACCGTGCGAACCCGGACGGATCCGTGCCGACCTGGACGGCTCTTTGCCGCCTGGTCTCGACGTGCTCGACGTCGTGGAGGCCACCGTTGGTGGGCTGGCCGACCGCTTGGAGGCCTCTGAGTGGGATGTGCGGTTGCCCGGCGCCGACTGGGAGCTCGCGGAGGCGGCGGTGGCGAAATTCCTCGCCGCCGAGGCCGTGGAGGTCGAACGCCTCACCAAGAAGGGGCCCCGACGCTTCGACGCCCGGGAGGCGGTGCTGAGGCTCGAGGTGCCCGAAGGAGCAGACAGAACCGCAGCTCAGGTGCCAGGACAGTCGTGTGTCATACTGCGCATGGTTGTTCGGCACGTGATTCCTGCCGTACGACCCGACGATGTGCTCACAGGGCTGCGCCTTGTGGCCGACTTCGCGCCGCCGGTTCCCCCCGAGGTGACCAGGCTGGCGCAGGGGCCGCTCGACGCCAGCACCGGTGCGCTTGCCGATCCGCTCGGCCTGGACCGCGACATTACGCGCGGCGGCGAGGCGGTTTCGGCGGGTGAGCAGGTCGACGGTTAAGGACGTGCCTTGCGCGAGCGGGGTACGACCGCTGACAGGACTTGGCGCCTGCGCCCCTCACCAGGGGTGCGGGCGGACAACGAGACACGAGAGCTCCTGCGCGGCGCGGCGACGCGCCCGGGAGCTGACGGGAGAGCGCCCGCATGCTCGAGAACGAGCCCAACGGCGGGGCCAACGGCCCCGGCGGGGAGACAACTGAACAGTCCAAGGTGACAAAGCGTCGCCGTGCCGCGAGTCGGCCGGCGGGACCGCCGCCCGAGCTGCCAGAGGAGCCGTCGCCCACGGTCACGACCACGGTCGCGGCCGCTACCGGCGAGCCTCCGAGCCCGGTCGAGGCCGTCGTGGCGCAGGCCGCTGATGATGCTCTGGCGCAGGCCGCCGGCACCGTCACCGAGGAGAAGCCCAAGAGGGCCGCCAGGACCCGGTCGACGGCCACGACCACGCGCCGCCGTACCAGCAAGAAGGCCGCGGAGGCCGACGGCGAGGCCGCGGAGAGCGCGCAGGACACCAGCGGTGGGGTCCCCGAAGCTGCGGCCGTGAGCACCCTGGAGGCGGCTGAGGGGGGCGAGCAGGCGGTCGAGGCCGCTCCGGCCAAGCGCCGCCGCACCCGCAAGAAGACAGAGCCTGAGGCGGCCGCTGAGAGCGTCGAGACCGCTCCGGGACGCTCCGCCGAGGTCGCGGCGGGCGTCGGTGAGGCGGCCGCCGAGCGGCTCGGCAGCGCCGACGCCGAAGAGGACGTCACCGAGCTCCTGCCCGAGGACGAGCCGCTGGACGACGAGCCTGCCGGCGAGGACCTCGACGAGGTCGACCGCCCGAGCCTGCTCGCCGACCCGTTCGGCCTGTCCGCGCGGGCGCAGGGCCAGCAGGGGACCGCGTTCCAGCGCCCCGCCGCCATCTTCGCGCCGCTGTTCCAGGCGCCGGACCCGACCCAGGCCAAGCCTGCCGCGACCCGGCGTCCCGAGCCGCAGCCGCAGCCCGAGCCGGCCGCCCCTGAGCCCGAGGAGGCCGCGGAGACGGTCACGGACGAGGAGGCCGACGCCGCCGACGAGCAGGAGGAGGAGGGCGGCAGCCGCCGTCGCCGCCGCCGTCGTGGCGGCCGGGGTCGTGGCAAGGCGCGCGAGCGCGACGACTCCGATGACGACTCCGACGAGTCCGACGACGAGCAGGGCGACGAGCCTCAGGAAGAAGAGGCCTCCAGCTCCCGCCGGCGGCGCCGCCGCAGGCGCCGGGGTGCCGACGACGGCGCCGAGCCGGCCGGAGACGACCCGCCCAACACCGTCGTGCGCATCCGCGCGCCCCGCACGGGCCGCGCCGCCGGGCACGACATCTCCGCCGACGGCGTCACGAGCGTGCGCGGATCCACCAGGCTCGAGGCCAAGAAGCAGCGCCGCCGTGAGGGCCGGGAGCTGGGCCGCCGGCGTCCGCCGATCATCACCGAGTCGGAGTTCCTGGCCCGGCGCGAGTCGGTCGACCGGATGATGGTGGTGCGCCGCCAGGGCGACCGCACCCAGATCGCGGTGCTGGAGGACGGCGTGCTCGTCGAGCACTACGTCAACCGCGAGGCCAGCCAGTCCTACGTCGGCAACGTCTACCTCGGCAAGGTCCAGAACGTACTGCCGTCGATGGAGGCCGCCTTCGTCGACATCGGCAAGGGCCGCAACGCCGTCCTGTACGCCGGTGAGGTCAACTTCGACACCGCGGGACTGGAAGGCCAGCCCAAGCGCATCGAGGCGGCGCTGAAGTCCGGCCAGTCGGTGCTGGTGCAGGTCACCAAGGACCCGATCGGCCACAAGGGCGCCCGCCTGACGTCACAGATCAGCCTGCCGGGCCGCTACCTCGTGTACGTGCCCGACGGCTCGATGACCGGCATCAGCCGCAAGCTGCCCGACAAGGAGCGTACGCGGCTCAAGAGCATCCTGAAGAAGGTCATGCCCGAGAACGCCGGCGTGATCGTCCGCACGGCCGCGGAGGGCGCTTCCGAGGACGAGCTGGCCCGCGACGTGGCCCGCCTGTCGGCGCAGTGGGAGAACATCCAGAAGAAGGCCAAGTCGGCCAGCCCGCCCGAGCTGCTCTCGGCCGAGCCGGACCTGACCGTCCGCGTGGTCCGCGACGTCTTCAACGAGGACTTCACCTCGCTGGTCGTGCAGGGCGAGGAGGCGTGGGAGACGGTCGAGGAGTACGTCAAGTACGTCGCGCCGCACCTCGGCGAGCGTCTGGCCAAGTGGGACACCGAGCAGGGCGACGTGTTCGAGTCCTACCGGATCGACGAGCAGCTCGGCAAGGCGATGGAGCGGAAGGTCTGGCTGCCCAGTGGCGGCTCGCTGGTGATCGACCGTACCGAGGCGATGAGCGTCGTCGACGTCAACACCGGCAAGTTCACCGGGCAGGGCGGCAACCTCGAAGAGACCGTCACCCGCAACAACCTGGAGGCGGCCGAGGAGATCGTCCGCCAGCTCAGGCTCCGCGACATCGGCGGCATCATCGTGATCGACTTCATCGACATGGTGCTGGAGTCCAACCGCGACCTGGTGCTGCGGCGGCTGCTCGAATGCCTGGCGCGCGACAGGACCAAGCACCAGGTGGCTGAGGTCACCTCGCTGGGCCTGGTCCAGATGACGCGTAAGCGGGTCGGTCAGGGCCTCCTGGAGGCCTTCTCCACGCCGTGTGACTGCTGCAACGGGCGGGGTCTGATCGTCTCCACGGAGCCGGTCGAGTCCAAGCCGGAGCCACGCGGCACGCAGGGCAAGATGGCCATCGAGAAGGCGGTCTCGGACAAGGTGTCCGCGGCCAAGGACTCCGGCAGCCGTGATACCGTGACCGATGCGCTTGAAGACGTCCCGGCTGAGGACGACCAGGCGGGCCAGACTTCCGGCAGAGGGCGGCGACGCTCTCGCCGAGCCAAGTCAGCCGAGTAGCCAGGCGCTCCCGCAAGGGAGCGCTCCTCGGCGGACTGCCCCGACGATCCGTCCGGTTCGACCAGGGCACCGTTAATCCGGTACTCTTGAGAATCGGTGCGTCCAGCGGCGCGCCCTGTTCGCGCGCCTACTCGGTTCGTCGGTTCCAGACAGCACCGAATGCCGGGCGCAGCATTCAGAAGTCAGTAGAAGGGTTCCGCGGTGTACGCGATCGTTCGTTGCGGCGGCAGGCAGCAGAAGGTCTCCGTCGGTGACGTCCTCGAGGTGGACAAGGTCGCCGGCGAGGTCGGCACTTCGGTTTCGCTGCCGACGGTCCTCGTCGTCAACGACGGCGATGTGACCACGGAGGCGGGCAAGTTCCTGGTGAGCGCCGAGATCCTCGGTGAGACCAAGGGGCCGAAGATCCGCATCCTGAAGTACAAGAACAAGACCGGTTACAAGAAGCGCCAGGGTCACCGTCAGCGGTACACCCAGGTGAAGATCACCGGTATCGACCAGGCCTGATCGGGGAGTTAGAGAGATGGCACACAAGAAGGGCGCGTCGTCCACCCGGAACGGCCGTGACTCCAACGCCCAGCGCCTGGGCGTCAAGCGCTTCGGCGGCCAGCTGGTCAACGCGGGCGAGATCATCGTCCGGCAGCGTGGCACCCACTTCCACCCCGGCGACAACGTCGGCCGCGGCGGCGACGACACGCTGTTCGCGCTGGCCGCCGGCCACGTGCAGTTCGGTCTCAAGCGCGGTCGCCGCGCGGTGAGCATCGTTCCGGTGGCGGAGTAGATTCTCAGAGTTTCCTGCTCAGGGGCGGATCGGGTTCTCGATCCGTCCCTGAGTGCGTTTGTACGGCTTTTTTTTGGTGTACGGCTCAGCGCGGTGGGCCCCACCCGCCGTGCGGGGTGGGGGCCCGTCCAGGGGCACGCTCCTCCGGTGGACGTGGCCGCGCGCCGTGACGTGCGCGTTCTTGGCCCCGGTCCGTGGACTGGGTTATGTGATGGGCCTTGATCGGCCTAGGAGGAGGGGCCGAGATGGCTGACTTTGTGGACCAAGTGGTGCTGCACCTCAAGGCGGGTGACGGCGGCAACGGCTGCGCGTCCGTGCACCGGGAGAAGTTCAAGCCGCTCGGCGGGCCCGACGGCGGCAACGGCGGGCGCGGCGGCGCGGTGATCCTCGAGGTGAGCCCCAACACCGCCACGCTGCTCGAATACCACCACAGGCCGCATCGCAAGGCCGACAACGGCAAGCAGGGCCAGGGGTCCAACCGCGACGGGGCCAATGGCGGGGACGTCATCCTTCCGGTGCCCAATGGGACGGTCGTCAAGAACGCCGCCACCGGTGAGGTGCTCATCGACCTGGTGGGCGTCGGCACCCGTTATGTGATCGCCGAAGGCGGTTTCGGCGGGCTCGGTAACGCGGCGCTGGCCAGCACCAAGCGCAAGGCGCCCGGGTTCGCGCTGCTCGGGGAGCCGGGGGACGCGCTCGACGTCATGCTGGAGCTCAAGAGCGTCGCCGACGTGGCGCTCGTCGGGTTCCCCAGTGCCGGGAAGTCGTCGCTGATCGCGGCTCTGTCCGCGGCCCGGCCGAAGATCGCCGACTACCCGTTCACCACCCTGATCCCGAACCTGGGCGTGGTGACCGCGGGCGAGACCATCTTCACCGTCGCCGACGTGCCGGGGCTGATCCCGGGGGCGTCGCAGGGCAAGGGGCTCGGGCACGAGTTCCTGCGCCACGTCGAGCGGTGCGACATGCTCATCCACGTCATCGACTGCGCCACCATGGAGCCGGGACGCGACCCGATCAGCGACTACGAGGTGATCGAGGCCGAGCTGGAGGCCTACGGCAAGCTCGAGGACCGGCCCCGCATGGTCGTGCTGAACAAGGCCGACGTGCCGGACGCCCGGGAGCTGGCCGATCTGGTCAAGGGCGAGTTCGAGGAGCGGGGGCTGCGGGTCTTCACCGTCTCGGCCGCCACCCATGACGGGCTGCGGGAGCTGACGTTCGCGATGGGCGAATGGGTGGCCGCGGCCAGGGCCGCCAAGCCCGTCGAGGAGCCCACGCGGCTGGTGCTGCGGCCCAAGCAGCTCGGCGAGGCCGGGTTCAACGTCCGCCGGGTCAACGACAACCTCTTCCAGGTCACCGGCGAGAAGCCGGAGCGCTGGATCAGGCAGACCGACTTCAGCAACGACGAGGCCGTCGGCTACCTGGCCGACCGGCTGGAGCGGCTCGGCATCGAGGATCAGCTGGTCAAGGCCGGGGCCACCGCGGGCGCGGAGGTCGTCATCGGGCCGATGGAGGGTGGCTACGTCTTCGACTGGCAGCCCACGCTCAACGCCGAGTCCGTACGGCAGGGGCCGCGCGGCACCGACAACCGGTTCTAGCGGCGCCCGACCCCCGGCTTTCGCTCCCGGGCGGCCCGGCCCGCCCTCTGGCGTTCCCGGCTTCCCGTCCCGGGTGGCCTGGCCCCGGCGGCATCCCGGTCTTCGGCCGGTTGCCGACGGCGGGAGCACCGGCCGGGAGGTCGGGTCGCCGGTCTCCGATAGGCTTCGAACGTGCGGGAACAGATCAGCTCAGCGTCGAAGGTCGTCGTCAAGGTCGGCTCTTCGTCGCTCACCACCCCCCAGGGCATGATCGACGTCGACCGGGTCGATGCCCTGGTCGACGTGCTGGCCGCCCGCCGCCGCGCCGGGACCCAGCTGGTCCTGGTCTCCTCGGGAGCGATCGCGGCGGGCCTCGGCCCGCTGGGGCTGACCGCGCGCCCCCGCGACCTCGCCACCCAGCAGGCCGCCGCGTCCGTCGGCCAGGGCGTGCTCGTCGCCCGCTACACCTCCTCCTTCGCCCGCTACGGCCTGCGCGTCGGGCAGGTGCTGCTGACCGCCGACGACATGATGCGCCGCGCCCACCACGCCAACGCCCAGCGCACCCTCAACCGGCTGCTGGAGCTCGGCATCGTGCCGATCGTCAACGAGAACGACACCGTCGCCACCGACGAGATCCGCTTCGGCGACAACGACCGCCTGGCGGCCCTGGTCGCCCACCTCATCCACAGCGACGCGCTGGTCCTGCTCTCCGACGTCGACGCCCTCTACGACGGGCCGCCGAGCCGCAGCGGGTCCCGGCGGCTGGCCGAGATCCGCGGTCCTGAAGACCTGGTCGGCGTCGAGCTCGGCAAGAACGGCGCGGCGGTCGGCACCGGTGGCATGGTCACCAAGGTGCAGGCCGCCAGGATCGCCACCGGCGCCGGCGTGCCGGTCGTGCTGACCGCGGCCGCGCACGCCGCTCAGGCGCTGGCCGGGTCCGATGTCGGGACCTATTTCCACCCTGGCGGCCGTCACCCCGGCACCCGGCTGCTCTGGCTCGCCCACGCGACCACCGGACGCGGGCGGCTGCTGCTCGACGACGGCGCGGTGGAGGCCATCGTGGCCAGGCGCAAGTCGCTGCTGCCCGCCGGGGTCACCTCGGTGGAGGGCGACTTCGCGGCCGGCGACCCGGTGGACCTGTGCGGGCCGCGTGGCGGAGTGGTGGCGCGCGGGCTGGTCAACTTCGACGCGGGGGAGATCCCCGGGCTGCTCGGCCGCTCGACACGGGACCTGGGCAACGAGCTCGGCCCCGAATACGAACGCGAGCTGATCCACCGCGACGACATCGTCATACTGGAAGCCCACAACTAGACAGCCGGAAACCGGCAGCCCACAACCAGGCCACCGGTCACCGGAAGCAACCAGACCACCGGTCACCGAAAGCCCGCAACGAGGCGGCCGGAGACCGGAAGCCACAACTAGGCAGGCAGCCGGCTCGCCGGCCGTCGGCAGAGGAGCGTGTGATGTCCGAGGAGTTCCTGAAGGTCGCCCGCGCGGCGCGAGAGGCCGCCGCCGAGCTGGCCCCGCTGCCGCGGGCGCCCAAGGATCGGGCGTTGCGCGCGGTCGCCGACGCCCTCGTCGCCCACACCGCCGAGATCGTCGAGGCCAACGCCAAGGACGTCGCGCAGGCGCGGGAGCAGGGCACGCCGGAGGCCATGATCGACCGGCTGCGCCTCGACGGGCCCAGGATCGAGGCCATCGCCGAGGCCCTACGCCAAGTGGCCGACCTGCCCGACCCCGTCGGCGAGGTGATCCGGGGCAGCACGCTGCCCAACGGCCTGGAGCTGCGCCAGCTCAGGGTGCCGCTGGGCGTGATCGGCATCATCTACGAGGGCCGCCCCAACGTCACCGTCGACGCCGCCGCGCTCTGCCTCAAGAGCGGCAACGCGGCCCTGCTCAGGGGCTCCTCCAGCGCTTACGCCTCCAACGCCGTGCTGGTGCGGGTGATGCAGGACGCGCTGGAGAGCACCGAAGTGCCTTCCGGGGCGGTCCAGCTGGTGCCGGGCCTGACGCGCGACTCCGTCAAGGAGCTGATGCGGGCCCGCGGCCTGGTCGACGTGCTGATCCCGCGCGGGGGCGCGTCGCTGATCAACTCGGTGGTCGAGGAGTCCACGGTCCCGGTGATCGAGACCGGCGTCGGCAACTGCCACGTCTACATCGACGCCGACGCCGATCTGGACCTGGCCATCGACATCTTGGTCAACGCCAAGGCGCAGCGGCCGTCGGTGTGCAACGCGGCCGAGACGTTCCTGGTCCACGCCGGGATCGCCGACGCGTTCGTGCCCCGGGCGCTCCAGGCGCTCAAGGACGCGGGCGTGACCGTGCACGGCGACGACCGGATCGCCGCCTACGGTGAGGTGGAGCCGGCCACCGAAGACGACTTCCTCGCCGAATACCTCTCGCTCGACATCGCCGCGGCCGTCGTCGGCTCGCTGGAGGAGGCCGTCGCCCACATCAGGCGCTACGGCTCGGGCCACACCGACGCCATCGTCACCCGGTCGCAGCAGGCGGCGCGCAGGTTCGTGTCGCTGGTCGACTCGGCGGCCGTCGCGGTCAACGCCTCCACCCGGTTCACCGACGGCGGCGAGTTCGGCTTCGGCGCGGAGATCGGCATCTCCACCCAGAAGCTGCACGCGCGCGGCCCGATGGGCCTACCTGAGCTCACGTCCACCAAATGGGTCTATACGGGGGAAGGGCATCTGCGTACCTCAGCCGGCACGGTCATCCCAAGGTCAGGCGCCTGACGGGGTTGGGCAGCGGCGGCGTGTCGGCGTGACCGGTCAGCGGAGGAGCTCGGTTGACTGGACCACATGGAGATCGTCATCGCCCTGGCCTTCGCGGCCGTGGTGCTGTTCGGTGCGGATCGGGTGCTGCTCTGGCTGGAGAGCCGGGGCCACATCCACTGGCGCAGGAAAGGCCGGAAGGACCTGTCGGCGGAGCCTACGACGGAGCTCGACAGCATGCTGTCCGAGCAACCCCACCGATAAAGCTTCGGCGCGCCGCACGCGCTATCACGCCTCCCAACGCTAGGGTGTTGACCCTTATGGGCGCGCCGGGCGGGGAGGGACGGTGACCAAGCTCGGCAAGGTCGGGCCGTACACCCTGCTCGAGAGGCTTGGTCGGGGCGGCATGGGCGAGGTCTATCTCGCCAGCTCCCGCCGGGGCGAGCGCGTCGCCCTCAAGGTCCTGCACGACCTGGCCGAAGACAACTCCATGCGGGTCAGGCTCGAACGTGAGGTCCGGGCGCTGCGCCGGGTCGAGAGCCCGTACGTGGCCAAGGTGGTGGACGCCGACCTCTCATGCGAGCGGCCGTACCTCGTCATGGAGAACATCGAGGGCGCCACGCTGCTCGACCGGGTGCGCCACAGCGGGCCGCTCAACATGGCGCAGCTGGTGGAGCTGGCGCAGGGCATCGCCACCGCGCTCGCGATCATCCACGCGGCCGGCGTGGTGCACCGCGACCTCAAGCCCGCGAACATCATCATGGGCGCCGAGGGCCCGGTCCTCATCGACTTCGGCATCGCGCAGGTGGTGGACGCCACCCGGCTCACCCTGACCGGCACCTTCCTCGGCACGCCCGGCTACACCGCGCCCGAGATCTTCGCCGACGAGCACGTCGACTCGCCCGCCGACATCCACGCGTGGGCGGCGACGGTGGCGTTCGCGGCGACCGGGCGGCCGACGTTCGGGCGGGGGACGGCCGAGGCGCAGATGTACGCGGTGCTCAACGGGCAGGCCGACCTCAAGGGCGTGCCGGTGGCGCTGCTGTCGCTGGTGCGGGCCGCGCTGAACCGGGAGCCGGGCAAGCGCCCGACGGCCGCGCTGCTCGCCGACCGCCTGTCCCGGCTGGCCAAGGCGACCAGCCCCGCCGAGCCCGATACCGCCCGGGCCGTCTCCACGGCCGAGGAGGGTGTCGCGGTGCGTGGCCGGGCCGTGGAGGAGGCCAAGCCGCGCAGTCGTACGGCGGAGGAGGCGAAAGCCCGCAGCCGCACGGCGGAGGAGGCCAAGCCGCGTAGCCGGACCGGTGAGGAGGCCAAGCCGCGCGGCCGGACGGTGGACGACGGGAAGGTGCCCCCGCCGCGGACGCGGACGAACGCGGACGGGAAGCTCCCGCTACCGCGAGGCCGGACGAGTACGGACGGGAAGGTGCCGGCGCCTCGGGGCCGCACGACTACGGACGGAAAGGGCACGGGTCCACGGCTCCGTACGGGCGAGGGCATCAAGGCCACGCCTGTACGGAGCCGCACGAAGGCCGTGACCGGGAAACCCCGGACGCCGGGCACGCGTAACACCGGACTCAGGTCGGAGTCGGGCTCCACCACCCTGCCCGCGGGCAACGCCGCGCTGTTGCTGCTCGCGGTGCTGGCCGTGCCCTGTGTGGTGGCGTCGGTGATCTGGCCGATCGCCACGATCGGGATCACTGCCGCGTTCGTACTGCTGACCAGGACGCTCTGGATGAGCCACTGGATGGTCAGGAAGCGCGTCTCGCGCCGGGTCAGGGTGACCCTGCGCGTGGTGCTCTTCCCGTTCGCGTTCACCGGTGCGACCGCGACCGCCGTGGTGTGGCCGGGCGTGCCCGTCGCGGTGGCGGCGGGTGGCGCGCTGTGGCTGATCGGCGGCGGTCAGATCGATGCCGACTGGTGGCAGCAGCCCGCGCCGGTCACCGCCGCGGGTGTCGTGTTCGGGATGCTGTGCGGCGGCATCACCGGACGCGAGATCGAGCGGGTCGGCGCCCATCTGCCGGACCTACGCAGGGAAGGGCTGCGCGCACTGGCCGTGCTGGGCGGCTTCGTCGCCCTGTGCGCGGCCGCGGTGCGCGCTATCGCGCTGCTTCTGTGACCGGCTGACCGGCTGTGGGCCTAGCCCTGGCCGCCGTCGCGGCGCGAGAAGCGGTTGAAGATGCGCTCGCCCGCGTTGACCGCGCCCTCTGCCACGTCGCGCAGTACGCCGATGAACGGATCCTGCGACTGGGACCACGACGCGCGGTAGGACTCGGCCGCGGCCTTGATCTCGTCGGTGACCCGGGCGCTGGCGTCGTCTTCCCTGCGCGGGTAGTCGCCGCCGAGGATGCGCTCGTACTCGCCGCCGCGGTGCCACTTGTCGAGCTCGGCCACGCGCACCACGGCGAACGGGTGGGTGGTGCCGAGCAGGTTGAGCACCTTGAGGAAGCCGTCGCGCAGGTCGCCCGCGGTGTCGTATTCCTGGTACTGCTCCAGGAACGCCTCGATGTTCATCTCGTGGGTGTAGGCGCCGCCGGCCAGCTTCATCAGCGCGCGCTTGGCCGCGTCCGGGTCCTGGCCGGTGAGCAGGCCGCCGCGGTCGGAGGAGAGCTCCGACTTGCGGTACCACTCCTCCAGGCCCGCGACGATCGCGCGCAGGCCGATGTAGCCGAGCGGGATCCAGGCCACGCGGGTGGCCAGGCGGGTGAGGATGTCGAGCATCGTCCGGTAGACGGCGTGGCCCGACAGGATGTGCGAGGTCTCGTGACCGATGACGAAGCGCTGCTCCTCCTCGTTCATGAGGTTGAGCAGGCCGGTGGTCACCACGATGAACGGGTCGTCGAAACCGATGGCCTTGGCCTGGACCTGCGGGTCCTGCTGGACGTAGATCTCGGGGATCCGGTGCAGGTCGAGGACATAGGCGGCGTCGCGGCCCATGTCGTAGAGGGAGCGGAACTGGGTCTCGCTCACCCGCACGGCCGACGCCAGGTACATCAGGCGCAGGCGGCGCTCGCTGATGAGGCCGGACATCTGCTTGAGAACCGTGTCGAACCCACTCAACTTACGCAGAGCGACCAGCGCGGACCGGTCTGCGGGGTGTTCGTAGGCACGAGACGAGATGCCGGGCAATTGGACGCGGTTGCGGTCCGGGGTGGTCGTCATGCCCGGCATGCTACGTCGGCAGCCGGGACGGCGCGCGTTCATCACCTGGGTTCGTGACGGGCTTGGTGACCGCTTTGGTCACCGGGGGGTGCCATGTTCGTGTCGGATAGCCGCCGCGTAGGGTCCTTTCATGATGAACGCGCCGAGTGTCCAGGGAAAGCGACGCGTGGGAGTGATGGGTGGGACGTTCGACCCGATTCACCACGGTCACCTGGTCGCCGCCAGCGAAGTGGCTCACCACTTCAATCTCGACGAGGTCGTCTTCGTGCCCACGGGCCGGCCGTACCAGAAGTCGGAGCGCGAGGTGTCCGCGCCCGAGGACCGCTATCTGATGACGGTGATCGCGACCGCGTCGAACCCCCGCTTCTCGGTGAGCCGGGTGGACGTCGACCGGCCTGGGCCCACCTTCACCATCGACACGTTGCGTGAGATCTCCGCGATCTACGGACCTGAGGCACAGCTCTACTTCATCACCGGAGCCGACGCCCTCGGGGCGATCCTCAGCTGGCAGGACGCCGAGGAGCTGTTCGAACTGGCCCATTTCGTGGGGTGTACGCGACCCGGTCACACGCTGCACGATCCGGGCCTGCCGCCGGGGAAGGTGACCTTGCTGGAGATCCCCGCCCTGGCCATTTCCTCGTCGGAGTGCAGGCAGCGGGTGGAGAAGGGTGAGCCGATTTGGTACCTGGTGCCGGATGGAATCGTGCAGTACATCAACAAACGCGGCCTTTACCACGCAGAGGGCTGAAGGTGCTCGTGCCGTACGTGGGGCTCTGGAGCGGTAACGGGTACCCTCAACATAGGGGCATGTTGCCGACACAGGAGGACCGACCCGCATCGTGACCGCATCCGAAAGAGCCGTCCAGCTCGTCCAGATCGCCGCCGAGGCCGCGGCCGACAAGCTGGCCGATGACATTCTCGCCTACGACGTGAGCGAGCAACTCGTCATCACCGACGCGTTCCTGCTCTGCTCCGCCACGAACGACCGCCAGGTCCGCGCCATCGTCGACGAGATCGAAGACAGGCTGCGCATCGAGGCCGACGCCAAGCCGGTACGCCGCGAGGGTGAGCGCGAGGGCCGTTGGGTGCTCCTCGACTACCTCGACATCGTCGTACACGTGCAGCACGAGGAGGACCGCACCTTCTACGCGCTGGAGCGCCTCTGGAAGGACTGCCCGGCCATCCCGCTCCCGGAGAGCGTGGCGCAGGCCAACATCCAGCGGGCTCGCACTTGAGCAAGAGGATCGTCTGCCTCAGGCATGGCCAGACGCTGTGGAACGTGGAACACCGCTTCCAAGGCCACTCCGACATCCCGCTCGACGAGACCGGTGTCGCCCAGGCGGCCAGGGCCGCGTCCCTGCTGGCCTCACTGCGGCCTACCGTGATCGTCTCCTCCGACCTCCAGCGGGCCAACGACACCGCGCTGGCCCTCGGCCGGATCGTCGGTCTCGAGGTGTCCGTCGACAAGGACCTCCGCGAACGCGGCGGAGGTCAGTGGGAGGGCCTGACCCGCGACGAGATCGCCGCCCGCTGGCCGGAGGAGTACGTGGCCTGGGAGGCCCCCGACGGCGAGCCGGTCGCCGACGTGGCCGGCCGGGTGGCCGCCGCCATGCGGCGCTGGGCGGACCGGCTCGACGACGACGGCCTCCTGGTCGTGGCCTCGCACGGCGCGGCGCTGCGGCTGGGCATCTGCGAGCTGCTGGGGCTGCCCGAGGAGCTGTGGCCGGCGCTGGGCGGGCTCGGCAACTGCTCCTGGTCGGTGTTGCAGGAGGGGCGTAAGGGGTGGCGGCTGCTCGAGCACAACGCGGGCACGCTGCCTGAGCCGGTCAACAGCGACGACCGTCCGGACGCCTAGCCCCGCCTGGCCCGGGTCTGCTGCGTCGTGCCCGGGTCCTGTCGCGTCGTGCCCGGGTCCTGTCGCGTGAGCCCAGGTCCGCTGCGTGGGCGGATTCTTCCGGCAATAGCGGATTTGTAGCTCTAGTGCGGGTGGCGGAGGGGATGTGGTGTTATTTCGTCTTAGTGCGCTAGGGCGATGAGGAGACTTCGCGGTGGACCGAGGTGAGGTGCCTTACCTCCGGATCGTCGGCGAGCTGCGGCGGCGGATCGCCGCAGGGGAGCTGGCGGTGGGGGGCAGGATCCCGTCCACCCGGCAGATCATGCGTGACTGGGGAGTGGCGATGGCCACGGCCAGCAAGGTGATCGGCGCGCTTCGGGACGAAGGGCTGGTACGCCCGGTGCCTGGGATCGGCACCGTGGTGGTCTCCCGGGTTGATGCCCTGCCCGAGGCGGCTGAGGGCGGTGGGGAGCTGGAGTCTGCCCCTGTGGACCTGACCGAGCAGCGCGTCCTCGGCGTGGCCATCAAGATCGCCGACAGTGAAGGGCTCGCCGCCGCCACTATGGACCGGCTCGCCACCGAGCTCGGTGCTCCGGTCCTGTCGCTTCATCGGCACGTACGGAGCAAGGACGAGCTCGTACACCTGATGGCGGACGCCGCCTACGGCGAGATTCCGCTGCCCGCACAGCCGCCGCCCGGTTGGCGCGCCCAGCTGGAGGTGTCGCTGCGGCTTCAATGGCGCCTCCACCGCCGCCATCCCTGGCTCTCCCAGGCCATCCCGCTCACCAGACCAGAGTTCGTCCGCAACGCGATGGCGCACACCGAATGGATCCTGCGCGCCCTCGACGGCCTCGGCCTCACCCCCAACGCCATGCTGCACGCCAGCGTGTCGCTGGCCGGGCTCGTACGAGGGGTCGCGGCGGCCCCGGAGGCCGACGATGAATCGGCGGTCAGGGAGGGGCAGCTGGCTGAGGCGCTCTCCTTCGGCGGCTTCCCGACCATGGCCCGGGTCATCGTGCAGCCGGGACTCGACCTCGACCTGGACTCGCTCTTCGAGTTCGGGCTGCGACGCCAGCTGGACGGGCTGGCCGTACTGGTGGCCAGCGCGGCGCAGGGACGCCGCGATTAGGCGAATCCTGGCGATGGCGGTAAGCTCTCCAAGCGCCGTAACGAGCCAGCTCGTCACGGTGACCAGGGGCTATAGCGCAGCTGGTAGCGCACCTCCATGGCATGGAGGGGGTCTGGGGTTCGAATCCCCATAGCTCCACGCTCGTCGGCGGGGTTGGTTTGGTTGCTCGCCCCCTTCGGGGGCTTCGCTTCCCCGCGGCCTCCTCGTTGTTTACCCCGGGGGATAACCCCCGGACCCCAGCGTCGGGCCAATCGGCCTTCGCTTCGCTCCGGGCTGTTTTTCTTTTTGGTTCTCCCAATTGGCTTCGCCTGTTTTGGCGCTTCGCGCTTGGGGGCTTCAGGCGGTTTCTTCCAGTCGGGCCTGGTCCCGACCCCTGTAGGGCCTTCGCTTCGCTCGGGCGTTCTTATTGAGGCGCTTCGCCTGCTGTGGCCATTTCGGTTGGGTGCCCGTGGCGGAGTTGTCGGGAAAATGATGTCCCGCAGAGCGGTGTACTTTCTCAGCGCTCAGCCGTGTTCGCCCACGTAGGAAACGCACATTGTTGATCCACCATCGAGCCGTGCCCGACGTGGTTGCCGGCACCGCAAGCGCGTCGCCGGATGTCGTGGGAAAGATGTTCCACCCTCGTGGTCAGGCGACAGGAATCTCCGGAGCGCTCGCTCTTGTCACATGACAGATGTGTGTTTGGGAGGCCACGCGACATCGTCGATCGCGAGAAACGGCTGGACCGCGACCGCGGTCGGCGTCATCCCGGTGAAGGTCATGACGTCTCAATGAAGGTGGGACTGGTCGGCGTAGCCGCTCTCCGCCGCTACCAAGGCGGCGCCATGGCCGGCGGCGAGGCAGTGGGCCGCGTGGTCGAAGCGGATGAGCTGGGCGACACGTTTGGGGGTGAGGCCGATCTGGGCGCGGAACCGGGACCAAAGGCGCTTGCGGCTCCAGCCGATCTCGGCGACCAGTCGTTCGACGCGTACCCGCCCTCGGCTGGCCACCATCTGTCGCCAGGAGAAGGTGACTTCCGGGTCGACGGCCCGGCCCGCGTCGGCCCGCCGAGCCCGCGGCGGTCTCAGCCGTGAGTGTCTGGGCGGCCGCCCCGCTCTGGGTGATCGCCTGGCGGAACAGGCCTCGGGCGCGGGGCATGGCCATGAGGGTGATGACGCTCATGGCCCCGGCGGACTGACCGGCGACGGTCACCTTCCCCGGATCACCGCCGAAGGCGGCGATGTTGTCCTGGACCCATTCGAGTGCGGCGATCTGGCCCAGTAATCCCAGGTTGGCGGTGCCGTCGTCGAGGTAGAGAAAGCCCTCGGCGCCGAGCCGGTAGTTGATCGTGACGCACACGACCCCGTCGCGGGCGAAGGAGGTGCCACGGTAGCCGGGGATGGATCCGGAACCCGTCGTGAACATGCCGCCGTGAATCCAGACCAGTACCGGCAAGCCGGATGCCCGGGGATCGGGGGTCCACACGTTGAGGTTGAGGCATTCCGCGCCAGGGATCACGACCTCCGGGAACAGCGCCGCGTTCTCCGGACCGTCGTTGTCTTTCGGGCAGGTCGGCCCGTAATCGGTGGCGTCGCGTTCGCCCTCCCACCGCGCGGGCGGCTCGGGAGGTCGCATGCGGCGTGCCCCGAAGGGCGGGGTCCTGGGGGCGGACTCTTGCGGCTTGTTATCCGGCTGTGTAAATTTATACGCATGGATAAGAAACCGTGGAATCTGGTCCGGACGCTCTTCGTCGCCGTGCTCGTCATCTCGATCGCGACGCTGGGCGTGGCCGCCGTCATCGGTGGCAACTGGGTGGTGTGGCTGCGCGGGGCCGCCGTGGCCGCCGCCTCCGTCTGGCTCGTGGCCCTGGCCGGGCAGGCCGCACGCGGCAAGCGATCGGCCTACCTGCGCATCCGCTTCATCAGCTTCGCCGCGCCCATCGGAATCGTGCTCATCCTCCTCGCGCCGGACAGCGGCTATCCCATCTGGATGAAGGCGGAGCAGGGGGTGGTCGGCGTCCTGGTCGTCGCCGTCGCGGTCATCGTCAATCGTCGTGCCGTACGTGAGGCGTACCCGAAGCGTGGCAAGCTGGGGTGATATGCAGACCTCCGGAACGCGGCGCGAGGCCACCGAGGCCCGCAAAGCCCAGATCGCCTCCGCCACCATCGCCGTGCTCGCCGAGCGCGGCTACGCGGAGACCACGTTCGAGGCCATTTGTGAGCACGCCGGGCTCAGCAGCAAGAGGCTGATCTCCTACCACTTCTCCAACAAGGAGCAGCTTTTCGAGGCTGTTGTGAGTCAGGTCATCACCGACGCGGCCGCCTTCATGCGTCCGACGCTGCAGGCCGCCTCCGGAGCCGGTGCGCAGTTGGAGGCATTCATCCGGGCCAACATCGCCTTCATCGCCGCCCATCCCGAACACGTGCGCGCGGTGCAGCAGATCGCGCACAACCAGGCGTTCGCGGGTGACCACGAGCGGGACGCCGCGATCGCCAGGCTGGTGGCGTTGTTCGCGGACGGGCAGCGTACGGGGGCTTTCCGGGCGTTCGACAGCGTGCTGATGAGTACAGCCCTGCGTGCGTCGATCGACGCGATGGCCGACCGGATCGTCGACGGCCTCGACCCGGACCGCTGCGCTGACGAACTCGTCGAGATATTCGGCCGGGCAACCAGGGCTGGATTTTAAAAGGCCTGTTGTTATGCGGGTTCTCGGGTGCGGGTCGCCTATGCAGGGCTGCCGCGCGGGCGGGCTGCCGGGATTTTCCTCGTTATAAGCGGCGACACGCCCATTTCATAAGAGCTGCTGTCGTATCACCGCTCGCTCCAGGATTAACCAGTCCGGCCCATAGCATTCCTCACTGAGTCGATGATCTTGACGGCTTGTTCGCGTGGGGTACTGCGACCGGGGGTGGCACATGTCGGAGCGTGAGAGAAGGCCCTGGGGAGGCGTCGGCTGCCCTGGGCTGGGCTGGTCGTCGCCATGGTGGCCGGCCTGGTGTGCGGGCCAGGGGGCGGATCCGGTGCGGAGGCGCGCACGGTCCGCGCGGGTACGGCCTCGGCAGGCGTGCCCGCCGCGCAGGTCGCCGCGGGTACGGGCCGTGCGGAACCGGCGCGGAGCGCGTCGGACTTCGCGGCCCGGGTCGCGAAAGGCACCCGCCGCCAGGCGCGGGAGACCCGCTCGGGAGAGTCGGTCGGCGGCAGGAGAGCCGCGGCTGTCTGCCTGCCGACCTCCGTCATCTGCATAGAGAACAACAAGCCCGGCAACCCCGCCAGCGAATGGGATATCTCGGGAGCGGGCAGCAGCACCATCCAGGGCTTCGCGACGCAGATGAGCGTCAATCACGGGGAGACCGTGCTGTTCAAGGTCGACACCGTGGCGACCGATTATCGCCTCGACATCTACCGCATCGGCTATTACGGCGGAATGGGAGCGCGAAAGATAACGACGGTCCAGCCGTCCGCCCCCCTGCCCCAGTCGCAACCCCTGTGCGCGGAGGACACGTCGACCGGGCTCGTCGACTGCGGGAACTGGGCGGTGTCTGCCTCCTGGGCGGTGCCCAGCGACGCCGTCTCCGGGGTCTATATCGCGAAACTGGTCCGGGAGGACGGAACGACCGGTGCCAGCCACATCATTTTCGTGGTCCGGGACGACACCAGGGGCTCGGACGTTCTTGTGCAGACCTCCGACACGACCTGGCAGGCCTACAACAGGTACGGCGGGAACAGCCTCTACTTCGGCAATCCCGTGGGCCGCGCCTACAAGGTGAGTTACAACCGCCCGTTCAAGACGCGCGACCCCTTCTCCATGGACGCCCCGGAGAGCTTCTTCTTCAACGCCGAATAACCCATGGTCCGATGGCTTGAGGCCAACGGATATGACGTGAGTTATTTCAGCGGCGTGGACAGTGCCACCCGCGGTCAGGAACTGCTGGAGCACAAGGCGTTCCTCTCCGTCGGGCATGACGAGTACTGGTCGAACCAGATGCGCACGCCTGTCACGATCGCCGCCAACACCACCTACGTGGTCTCGTACTTCACGAACTCGGGGGACTACGCGGTGGACAGGCAGTATTTCGCCACCCAGTACACCAACGGTCCGCTCCTCGCTCTGGCCAGCGGCGCGAGCGGAGGCAACGGCGTGTACCGGTACGGCGCGACGAACGGCTTCCCGACGAAGAGCTACCAGGCCAGCAACTACTGGGTGGACGTGGTGTTCGCCGCCGGCACGGGGTAGCCGGCGGGGTCAAGGCGCTGGAGGCAGACGGACGCGGACCGGTGGAATGAGCCGGTTCCGTCCGGGCTGTCGCCGACGCACCGATGAGTTTTCGGCCGTACCTCCGTCTCATCAGAACAACCATGATGGATGGAGGTACGTCGTGAGCAAGCTGCTGTATTCGTGCACCATGTCGCTGGACGGGTTCATCGCGGGGGCAGGCGGTGACATGTCCTGGCTGACCGAGCACATCGGGCCCAACCCGCTGGTGGACGAGGTCATCGGCAAGATCGGCGCGCTGCTCGTCGGCAACCGCACCTTCCGCGGCGACGATCCGCACAGGGGCACCGACAAGGAGGGCAAGCCGTTCGGCGGGGGATGGAGCGGACCGCAGTTCGTGCTCACCCACCACGCGCCGGACACGCCGGTGCCGGGTGTCACCTTCGTCGGGGACCTGGACGGCGCCGTCGCCGCAGCCAAGGCCGCCGCGGGGGACAAGTACGTCAACGTCCTCGGCGCCGACACCGCCCGGCAGTGCCTCGAAGCCGGTGCGCTCGACGAGATCCTCGTGTTCATCGCGCCCGTCCTGCTCGGCGACGGCGTCCGGCTGTTCGACCGGCCGGGCGGGGCCGACGTCCAGCTCGAACGCCTGAGCCTGACCAGCGCGCCGCAGGCGACGAACCTCTGGTTCCGCGTCCTGTGAGGCCAACGTTCCATTCTTACCGGAGGCGAAAAGAAGTTTCTAGGCCAACCTCGACGGAGAAAATTTTTTCCTGATTCGTCTTGACCTTGGTCTTCATCACTGGGGAGGGTGGGAAAGCAGAGCCCAGGGTGAAAGGACCCCCATGGTCACTGTCCGCGCGTTCGCCTCGGGGGACGAGGTCTCCCTCATAGACGCCTGGAATCAGAGCATGCCAGGCGACCCCACGACCTCCGGCTGGTTCCGTGACTGCGTACTGCTCGACCCCAACTTCGACCCCGAGGGGCTGCGGGTCGCCGTGATCGACGGGCGCGTGGCCGGCTGCGCGTACGCCGTGCGCCGGCTGACCCCGCTCGCCCCGGGCACCGACCTGGAGCCGGAGGCGGGCTGGATCCCGTTCTTCTTCGTGGCGCCCGAGCACCGGGGGGCCGGGCTCGGGCGGCGGTTGCTCGGCGAGGCGGTCGCCTTCCTCGAAGCCCAGGGCAGGACCAGGATCGACTTCTCCTCCTACACGCCCAACTACGTGCTGCCGGGAGCCGACGCCGCGCTCTACCCCGACGGGTACCGGCTGCTGGAGGGGCTGGGGTTCGAGACGCTCTACTCGCCGGTTGCGATGGACCGGACGCTGGTCGGTTACGTGACGCCCGACGAGGTGCACGCGCTGCGGGCCAAGCGGGAGAGCGAGGGGTACGCCTTCCGCAGCCCGCGTGAGGGGGAGTTGCCGGAGCTCATCCGGTTCGCGGCCGACGTCTTCAATCCGGACTGGGGCGAGGCGATCAGGCAGCACCGCGACACCAAACGCATGATCATCGCGAAAAAAGCGGAAATAGTCGGGTTCGCGTTATATGGGGCGTACCGGGGGATTCCTGAGAGGTTCGGGCCGTTCGGGGTCGATCCGGGTGAGCGGGGGACCGGGCTCGGCAAGATCCTCCTCCACCTGACCATGACCATGATGCGGGCCGAAACCCTGCACAGCTCCTGGTTCCTGTGGACCGGCGAGGCCAGCCCGGCCGGTCACCTCTACAGCAGGGCCGGTTATGAGGTCACCAGGCGCTTCCAGGTGATGAGGCGATCGGCGTGACTCACGTGCTTGCCATCGGTGCCCACGCGGGCGACCTGGACCTGACCGCGGGCGCCGTGCTCGCCCAGCACGTCCTGCGCGGCGACCGCGCGACGCTGCTGCACCTCACGCTCGGGGAGCGCGGCCACCCGCGCCTGTCCATCCCCGAGTACGCCGAGCAGAAGCGCGCCGAGGCGGAGACCTTCGCCGCGGCGATCGGCGCCAGCGTGCGCTTCCTCGACTACGAGGACGGCCTGCTGCCCGAGGACGAGGACGTCAAGATGCGGGTCGGCGACCTGATCAGGGAGCTCAGACCGGACGTCATCCTCACCCACTGGGGCGAGTCCATCCACAAGGACCACGCCCGCACCCACCGGATCGTGCGGGACGCCCGCTTCTACGGCGGCCTGAAAACGCTTGAGCGCGACCTGCCCGCGTACTGGGCGAGCGAGCTCTACTACGCCGACAACTGGGAGGACGCCGACGGCTACACGCCCGATGTGTTCGTCGACCTGTCCGAGGAGGCCTACGAGGTCTGGTCGGAGGCGATCACGGGTTACGCGTACGCCCGAGGCGAGACGTACGGCTTCCCGTACGTGGACTACTACCGCGCGCTGACGATCGTGCGCGGCGCACCAGCCGGATTCCGCCGGGCCCAGGCGTTCGCCGCGCCGAAGGGTTCCCGCGACCTCCGGGCGCGTTATCTCGGAAAGGCAGCACCTCAATGAAACGAAGCCTGGTGGTCACCGCGGCGCTGGCCGTCGCGGTGGCGGGCTGTTCGAGCAGCGGCTCCACGAGCAAGAACATCGCCGGTTCGCCGCCATTAGTCATTCACGCGGTGGACGCGGGCACCTTCCAGGAGGACTTCAACCCGTACCACCTGGAGAACGTGAACTTCGGCACCTCCGGGATGATCTACGAGACGCTGGAGTTCTTCAACAAGCTCAAGCCCGGCGAGGTCACCCCCTGGCTGGCTCTTGAGCACGCGTGGTCCGACGACGGCAAGACGGTCACCTTCACCCTGCGTCAGGGGGTGAAGTGGACCGACGGGCAGCCGTTCACCGCTGACGACGTGGCGTTCTCCTTCGACCTGCTCGGCAAGAACGCCCAGCTCAACAGGAGCGCGCTGGAGATCGCGGGCACCAAGGTCCTCGCGCCGGACAAGGTGCGGCTCACCTTCAAGTCCACCTCGTACGCCAAGCTCTACAACATCGCCGGCAACACCCCCATCGTGCCCAAGCACCTCTGGCAGAAGCAGCAGGATCCGGTCACGTTCACCAATCCCAAGCCGGTGGGGACCGGGCCGTACAAGCTGTCGAAGTTCAGCGCGCAGCTCTACGAGATGGAGAAGAACCCGGGCTACTGGCAGCCGGGCAAGCCGGAGGTGCCGACGCTGAAGTTCCCCGCCTACACCGCCAACGCGGTGCAGACGGCGCTTCAGCAGGGGGAGCTCGACTGGGCGGGCGCGTTCGTGCCCGACATCGACAAGATCTACGTCCAGGGCAAGCCGGAGATCAACAAGTTCTTCTTCCCACCCGAGGGCGTGGTGAACCTGCTGCCCAACCAGGCCAACCCGATCCTGGCCAAGCCCGAGGTCCGGCAGGCCATCAGCCTGGCCGTCGACCGGGACAAGATCGTCCGGGTGGCCGAGCGCGGCTACACCAAGCCGGCGCACCCGACCAGCGTGCCGATGCCGGGCGGCGAGGCCTACCTGCCCGCGGAGTACAAGGACGCGGCCTTCAAGGTGGACCTCGAGAAGGCCAAGGAGCTGCTCAAGGGCGTCGACCCGGCCAAGCTGAGCTTCACCCTGCTGGTGCCCTCGCCGTTCACCGACTGGGTGAACGCCGCCCAGCTCATCAGGGAGGACCTGGCCAAGATCGGCATCAAGGTGGACACGCGTGGTGTGGCGTTCGCGGACTGGGTGTCCAAGGTCGGCAAGGGTGACTACGACCTGTCGATCAGGGCCACGCCCTCCGGGCCCACGCCGTACTTCCAGATGCGTTCGATGCTCTACGGCGACCTGGCACAGCCGGTCGGCAAGCCGGGGACCGGCAACTACCAGCGGTGGAAGGACGCCGAGACCGACAAGCTGATCGACGAGTACGCGGCCACCGAGGACGAGGCCGCGCAGCGGAAGGCCGTCCAAGGGCTGGGCAAGATCATGGTGGAGAAGCTGCCGACGGTGCCGCTGTTCTACAGCCCGGCCTGGTCGCAGTACCGGACGAACAAGTATGTCGGCTGGCCCTCCGAGCAGGATCCGTACGCGATGCCCTCGCCGTTCACCTCGCCCGACGCCGCCGTGGTCCTGCTCCACCTGAAGCCGGCGGCCAAGTGAGGTTTCTCGCCAGGCGGCTCGGGTTCTACCTCCTGACGGCCTGGGCCGCCGTCACGCTCAACTTCCTCATCCCCCGGCTCATGCCGGGGGACCCGGTCGAGCTGCTGGTCGCCCGGATGAGGGACAACGTGGACCCCGCCGCCATCGACGCGATGCGGCGGGCCTTCGGGATCAGCGACGCGAGCCTGTGGCAGCAGTATCTGGATTATCTGGGCAATCTCGCTCATGGGGAACTCGGCCGCTCGATCACCTTCTTTCCCACCGAAGTGTCTACCGTCATCGCCGACAGCCTGCCGTGGACGGTCGGGCTGGTCGGCGTGGCCACGCTGATCAGCTACTTCGTCGGCACCTCGCTCGGCGTGCTGATGGCGTGGAAGCGCGGCACCTGGCTCGACGGGGTGCTGCCCGCCGCCACGTTCATGCACGCGGTGCCGTACTTCTGGGTGGCGCTGGCGCTGGTGTTCGTCTTCGGGGTGACACTCCAGTGGTTTCCGGTCTCCCGGGCGTACGGGCTGGAGGTCGTGCCCGGCTTCACCGGGGAGTTCGCCGCGAGCGTGCTCTACCACGCGACGCTGCCGGCCGTCACGATCGTGGTCGCCTCGATGGCCGACCGGATCCTCGGCATGCGCAACGTCATGGTGACCACGCTCGGCGAGGACTACGTGGTGATGGCCGAGGCCAAGGGGCTGACCAGCCGCCGGGTCATGTGGGCCTACGCGGCCCGCAACGCGATCCTGCCGAACATCACCAGCTTCGCGCTGTCGCTCGGCTTCGTGGTGGGCGGCTCGGTGCTGACCGAGATCGTGTTCTCCTATCCGGGAATCGGGTCGATGCTCCTCAAAGGCGTAGAGAACGAGGACTTTCCGCTCATGCAGGGCATCTTCCTCGTCATCTCGCTGGCCGTGCTCGTCGCCAACTTCCTGGCCGACCTCGCGTACGTGGTCCTCGACCCCCGCACCCGGCAGGAGGCCCAATGAAGATCAAGATCGGCGTGGGCATCCTCGTCTTCTTCGCGCTGATGGCGCTAGTCGGGCCGCTGCTCATCGGCGCCGACCCGGCCGCCACCAGCGACGACGGCCTGCAGGGCCCCTCGGCCGCGCACTGGCTCGGCACCACGCAGACCGGGCAGGACATCCTCACCCAGATCGTGTACGGCGCCCGGATCTCGATGGGCGTCGGCCTGCTGTCGGCGGTGATCGCCACTGTGCTGGCCGTCGCGGTGGGCCTGGTCGGCGGTTACTTCGGTGGCGCGATCGACGAGACGTTCTCGGTGCTGACCAACATCTTCCTGGTGCTGCCCTCGCTGCCGCTGATCATCGTGCTGGCGGGCTACCTGCCGCAGCGCGGCGTCGCCTCGGTCGCCGTGGTGATCGCCGTCACGGGCTGGGCCTGGGGTGCCCGCGTGCTGCGCGCCCAGACCCTCTCGGTACGGCGGCGCGACTTCGTGGCGGCGGCCCGGGCCAGCGGCGAGGGGCCCTTGCGGATCATCTGCTTCGAGATCCTGCCCGTGCTGCTGCCCGTCATCGCCACCAGCTTCCTGGCCACGGTCGTCGGCGCGATCCTGGCCGAGGCCGGGCTGTCCTTCCTCGGCCTGGCCGACCTGTCGACCGTGAGCTGGGGGAGCATGCTGTATTTCGCACAGAACGGGCAGGCGCTGCTCATCGGGGCATGGTGGTGGTTCATCCCGCCGGGGCTGTGCATCGCGCTGATCGGCACCGGGCTGGCGCTGGTCAACTTCGGCATCGACGAGATCGCCAACCCCCGACTGCGGACGATCAAGGTCCGGAAGGCCCGCGCATGAACGTCCTGGAGATCCGGCAGCTCAGCGTGGACTACCAGTCGGGCAGCGGCGCCGTGCACGCCGTCTCCGACGTCTCGCTCGACCTGCGCCGGGGCGAGATCCTCGGCCTGGCGGGGGAGAGCGGCAGCGGCAAGTCGACGCTGGCCAACGCCGTCGCCCGGCTGCTGCGCCCACCGGCGGCGATCACCTCGGGCTCCGTCGTCTACCACCGCAGGGACGGCGAGTCGGTCGACGTGCTGGGACTCGGCCGTGGCGAGCTGCGTGCCTTCCGCTGGAAGGAACTGGCGGTCGTCTTCCAGAGCGCCATGAACGCGCTCAACCCGGTCAGCACCATCGGCGACCAGATCGACGACGTACTCCGCGTCCATGCCCCGCGCATGTCGCGCAAGGAGCGCGTCGAGCGGACGGTCGAGCTGCTGGGACGCGTCGGCATCAGCGCCGACCGGCGGCGCGGCTACCCGCACGAGCTGTCGGGCGGCATGCGCCAGCGCGCCGCGATCGCCATCGCGCTGGCGCTCAACCCCGAGATCATCATCATGGACGAGCCGACCACCGCGCTCGACGTGGTCGTCCAGCGGGAGATCCTCCACGAGATCAGGACGCTGCGGGAGGAGTACGGCTTCGCGGTCGTGTTCATCACGCATGATCTGTCCCTGCTCATGGAGATCTCCGACCGGATCGCCATCATGTACGCGGGCCGGGTGGTGGAGACGGGCTCGGCCAAGGCGCTGCACAAGGCGCCCAGCCATCCGTACACGCTGGGTCTGCTGCGCTCGTTCCCCCGGCTGCACGGGCCGCGCGAGGAGCTGCTCGGCATCCCGGGCACCCCGCCGGACCTGCGCTCGCTGCCACCCGGCTGCGCCTTCCATCCGCGCTGCCGGTTCGCCATGGACACCTGCTCGGTGCGCCGGCCCGAGCTGGTCCCGGGCGCGGACGGGCAGGTCGCGTGCCTGCTGAACGACGACAAGGGGGTGCGCCGGTGAGCGGCGAGATCATCCTGGAGGGCCGGAACCTCACCAAGCACTTCACCGCGGCCCGCGGCCCGCGCGGCCGATTCGGGAGGCGGCCCCCGGTGCGCGCGGTCGAGGAGGTGTCTCTGGCGCTGCGCGCCGGGACGGTGACCGCGCTGGTCGGCGAGAGCGGCTGCGGCAAGAGCACGGTGGCGCGACTGCTCGCCCAGGTGTACCCGGCGACCTCGGGTGAGGTGCTGCTGCGCGGCGAACGGGTGAAGGCGCACCGAGGGGCGGCGTTCCGCGACTACCGGCGGCAGGTGCAGCTGATCTTCCAGGACCCGTTCGCGTCGCTGAACCCGTTCCACCGGGTCCGCTACCACCTGGCCCGACCGCTGCGCATCCACGGACATGTCCGCTCGGACGCGCACGAACAGGAGCAGGTCGCCGAGCTGCTCGAACGGGTCAGCCTCACACCGGTCGACCAGTTCATGGACAAGATGCCGCACGAGCTGTCGGGCGGGCAGCGGCAGCGGGTGGCGATCGCCCGCGCGCTGGCCGTGCGGCCCATCGCGCTCATCGCCGACGAGCCGGTGTCGATGCTCGACGTGTCGATCCGGCTCGGCGTGCTGCGGCTGCTGGAGAAACTGGCCGACGAGAGCGGGCTGGCGCTCCTGTACATCACGCACGACATCGCCGGCGCGCGGTACTTCGCCGAGGACATCACGGTGATGTACGCCGGGCGGCTCATCGAGAGCGGTGACGGCGAGACGCTCACCCAGTCGCCCGCCCACCCCTACACGAAGCTGCTGCTGGAGTCGGCGCCCGACCCCGACCGGGTGACGGCACCGGCGGCGACGCGCCACGGCGAGCCACCTAGCCTGATCGAGCCGCCGAGCGGGTGCCGGTTCCATCCGCGCTGCCCGGTGGCGTTGCCGGTCTGCTCGGAGCGGGTGCCCGGCCGTACCGAGGTGAGCGAGGGGCACTGGACGCACTGCTGGCAGGCCGAGTCGTCGCGACGCGTTCAGCGGTAGCGGCGGGTCAGCTCCGCGGCCGTGGTGGCGACGCGGTCGCGCAGCTCGGTGGGAGCGAGGACCTCGACGTCCGTGCCGAGCCGGAGGAACTCGCCCGCCGCGTGCTCGATCGACTCGATCGGGACCGTCACCCGAGTCCAGCCCTCGCCGTCCGGCGGCTGCGCGCTCTCCTTCGCCGCCGCCGCGGCCCCGGGCGTCATGAGGTTGGCCAGCAGCCGCATCCCCTGCGGCGACAGCCGGACCACCGCTTCGCCCCACCGCAGCCGGGCCTCGAACTCGGACAGGTACTCCTGCCAGTAGGCGACCAGGTCGAAGCCGTCGGGCCGGGTGAACCGCTCGGGCAGCGCGTGCAGGCCGAGGATCTGCGACACCCGGTAGGTACGCACCTGCTCACCGGACCGTGCCACCAGGTACCAGCGCCCGGCCTTGACCACCAGCCCGTACGGCTCCAGCCGCCGCTCGACCTCCTGGGGCGCCTGCCAGCGGCGGTATCTGACCTCCAGGACGCGCTCGTTCCACACGGCGTCGGCCACGGCGGGCAGGTGCGTCACCGGCTGCGGGTCGCGGTACCAGGTCGGGGCGTCCAGGTGGAAGCGCTCCTGGATCCGCCCGGCCCGGTCGCGCAGTTCGACGGGCAGCGCGGCCATCAGCTTGAGCTGCGCGGCCGTCACCACGGCGGCCAGTCCCAGCTCGGCGGCGGGGCCCGGCAGCCCGGCGAGGAACAGCGACTCGGCCTCGTCCGTGGTCAGCCCGGTGAGCCTGGTGCGGTAGCCGTCGAGGAGCTGGTAGCCGCCCTTCGGCCCGGCGTCGCCGTACAGCGGGATGCCCGCGGTGTGCAGCGACTCGACGTCGCGGTAGATCGTGCGCACGGAGACCTCGAGCCGCTCGGCCAGCTCCTGGGCCGTCATGCGTCCGCGCGTCTGCAGCAGCAGGAGGAGGGAGACCAGCCGGGAAGCGCGCATTTCACTGACACTACCTGTCAGTGACCCGGGTCTACGTTCGTCCGCATGAACGACTTCGACTTCCTCTCCGGCTCCTGGAACGTCATCAACCGCAGGCTCGTCAAGCCGCTGACAGGCAGTGACGAGTGGGACGAGTTCCCCGGCATCAGCGTGGCCAGCCGCCACTTCGACGGCGCGGCGAGCTTCGACGAGATCAAGTGCCCGACCAGGGGGTTCTCCGGGCTGACCATCCGGATCTTCAACCCCGCGACCAAGCAGTGGTCGATCTACTGGGCGAGCACTTCCAGGGGCTCGCTCGACACGACGCCCATGGTCGGCGCCTTCGACGGCGACCGGGGCGAGTTCTACGGCGAGGAACAGCACGAGGGCGCGTCAGTACGCTGCCGGTTCATCTGGACGCGCGGCCTGGACTCCTGCCGGTGGGAGCAGGCCTTCTCGGCGGACGGCGGGCAGACCTGGGAGACCAACTGGACCATGGACTTCACGCGGGCGTGACGCTGTCGAGCACCCCGTCGAGGGCCCGGCGGGCGGCGTCACCGTCGGGCACCGTGCTGCCGTACACGTAGGAGAGGCCGCCGTCGGCGGTGTGCACCGCCACGATGCGGACATAAGCCGGATCCTTGGTGGCGCTCTTGAACACCACCCGGAACGACGCCGTGGCCGCCGGCTGGCCGCCGACCTCCAGCGCCCGGGTGCGCAGGCCGTCCCGGCTGCCCAGGTCGGGCAGGAACCGCCGGGCCGTGTCCAGCGCCACGGCGTCGGCCCTGGCCTGCAACTGCTCGGACGTGGCGGCGCCGCCGATGCCGCCCTGCTGCTGCGGGAAGGCGACCACGACCGCGCCGCCCGCGGCGATGCCCGAGGTGTAGGACGGCCGATCGGCCTTCGTCCAGCCCGCCGGGATGAGGTACGAGACCTGGGCCTTGGCGTCGGTGACCCGTTGCGAGGCCGGTTTGACGGTCGGCGGCGAGCCCGGTTTGACGGGTGGCTCGACGGTGCTCCGGGCCCACAGGAGGGCGACCACGGCCACCACGACCACCAGGATCGCGATCCCACCGACCACGACCACCCACCACCAGCCCGACTTCGGCGGCTTGGCCTCGTATTGGGGGACGTCGGGGAGCATGTCGGGGGTGTACGGCAGGCGCTGGGTGTAAGGGCTCTGGCCGGGGTCCTGGTGGGATGGCTCGGGTTGCGGCCAGCGGTGCCTGATGGTCCGGTTGGGGTCGGGGCCGGGCTGATCCGGCGGCTCTGGAGTCATGATCCCCTCGGACGTCCGCAGAGAGCTTTTATCCAGACATTGTCACATTCCTTGGCGATCGGGCGGCCGGTTAGCCCTGCGGGTTCTGCCATCCGGGCCGCTCGGGGTCCTGCCAGCCCGGCTGCTGGCTCGGGGGCGGCTGCGGCGGGGACTGCGGCTGCCACTCGGGCGGCGGCTGGGCCGGTGTGCGGCGGGCGACCACGGCCCAGATCAGCAACCCCACGCCGACTGCGGTGATGAGCGTGCTGATCGTCTCTATCGCGGCCAGCACGATGTTGAACGAGTTGACGCCGACCGCGCGGATCAGGCTGTCCAGCGAGAAGAGGCGCACGATGCTGATGAGCTCGGGGAACAGGAGCGCGATACAGCCGAACATCCCCAAGGTGGCCGCCCGGCCGTGCTCCGCCTTCGCCTTGGCCGTCAGCACGACACCCACGATCAGCAGGCTGCCCATCAGCAACCGGAGGATGAGGTAGATCAGATTGGCTAATGACATATGTCCTCGTCTTTCGGCTCCGGCACGCACGCACTTTCGAGCGGACTCTCGTCGAGACGCGACCTTACGGGGATCGACGCGCGCTTTCCACTGCCCTGGTGATCGAACGGAGATCCAGGTCGCCCTGGTAGCGGACGCCGTTCAGGAACAGCGTGGGCGTGCCGCGGACGCCGCTCGCGCGGCCCGACTCCTCGTCCCGGTCGACTCGCGCGGCCTGCGCGGGCACGTCGGGCCACGGCTCGACGTCCAGCTCGGCGGCGTAGCGGGCCAGGTCGGTGTCGGTCAGGAAGCGCTGGTTGTCGAAGAGGGTGTCGTGCATCTCCCAGAACCGGCCCTCGCTCGCCGCGGCCTCGGCGACCACCGCGGCGGGAAAGGCCCGGGGGTGCACCGTGCGCAGCGGGAAGTGCCTGAACACGAGGCGCACGTCGGCGGACTTCCGCAGCAGCTCGCTCAGGACCGGATGGAGAGCGCCGCAGTAGGGGCACTCGAAATCGCCGTACTCCACGATCGTCACCCGCGCGTCCGCCGGCCCCCGTATGTGGTCGCCGGGTCCCACGGGCTCGGTCAGCAGTACGGGGAGTTCCTCCTCCGGCTCGGCGTCGGGAGGCGCGCACACCCCGCCCCGGTCCCAGGCCATCCGGAAGATCGCCCCACCCATCAGCGCCGCCAGCAGCGAACCGGCCAGGATGCCGATCTTCGCCTGGCTCTGCACCGCCGGATCGTCGAAGGCCAGGTCCACGATGAACAGCGCCACCGTGAACCCGATGCCGGACACCGCCGCCCCGCCCAGCAACTGCCCCCAGACCAGGTTGCCGGGCAGGATCCCCCAGCCGAACCTCAGCGGCAGCCAGGTGCCCAGCGAGATGCCGACGAACTTCCCCAGCAGCAGTCCGCCCGCCACCCCGATCGTGATGGGCGAGGTCAAAGCCGTGCGCAGCGCCTCGGCGTCGAGCCGGACACCCGCGTTGGCCAGCGCGAAGATCGGCACGATCACGTAACTGCTCCAGGGGTGGAGCAGGAGCTGCAGCCGCTCGTTGACGGACACGGCCCGCCGCAGCGTGCGCGCCGCCACCCTGGCCGCCTGCGGGCTCGGGTCGCTGGTGAACTCGTGTACGGCCTCGTCGGCGCGGAGCAACTTGCGGTCGCTGGGCGCGTACACGAACACCAGGATGCCCAGCGCGATGCCGACCAGCGTCGGATGCACGCCGCTCTCCAGCGTGGCCACCCACAGCGCGAACCCGAGCACGATGTACGCGGGCGCCCGCCAGATCCTCAGCCACCGCAGCGTCATGATCGCCGCCAGCAGCGCCGCCGCGACCACCAGGGCGATGACGTCCAGGCTCGCGGTGTAGAAGAGCGCGATGATGATGATCGCCAGCACGTCGTCGACGATCGCCAGCGTCAGCAGGAACACCCGCAACGGCTCCGGGCACCGCGCGCCCACGATGGCGAGCATGCCGAGCACGAACGCGGTGTCGGTGGCGATCGGCACCCCCCACCCACCGGCCGCGGGCCCACCCGCGTTCAGCGCCAGGTAGACAGCGGCGGGCACCATCATCCCGCCCAGCGCCGCCACCGTCGGCACCGCGATCAGCCGCCGATCCCGCAACTGGCCGAGCCGCGCCTCGTACGAGATCTCCAGGCCGATGAGGAAGAAGAAGACGGTCATGAGGCCGTCGTTGACCCAGTGGCGCAGGTCGAGCTCGAACGTGGCGCTGCCGAACGACAGGCCCATGCCGGTGTGCCAGAAGGATTCGTACGTGCCGCCCCAGGGGGAGTTCGCCCACAGCAGGGCAAGCAGGGTGGCCGCCAGCAGCACGCTGGTGCCGCCGGTCTCGGTCTTGAAGAACGCCCGCAACATGTCTGGACCCCCGGCGTCCGATGATAGGCGGCGCGCGGGTGAGACCGAAGGTGGGCTGCGAGGTTCGCTTCGCATCGGCCGCCCCACCGCGCTTCAGGGGTGGAGCGGCTGGTCGGAGCACTTCCGGGGTGGTGAGGGGGCTGCTCGGGACAGGAGCCGCGCCGCTACCGGATGCTCACGAGTTCGGGGTAGGAGTCGGGGTCTCGGAGATCGTCGGGGTCGGGGTCGGGGTCGGGGTATCTGGGGTATCTGTGGGGGTCTCGGGCGGGGTCACGGTCTCGGTGGGTGTGGGGCAGGAGGTCGGGGTCCGCCAGGTCGGCGGGTTCATCCACCACTGCTTCGACTGCCACCAGCCGTGGCTCCGGAAGTTCTTGGTGGGCCTCGACAGGTCGAAGACGTAAGCGGCCGTCGCCGTCGCTGTTGGTGCGATGGTCTCGGTGGGTGCCAAGGTCGCCGCGGCTGTGGGTGTTTCCGCAGGCGTCTCGGTCGGAGTCTCGGTGGGCGTTTCGGTCGGCGTCTCTGTAGGGGTCGCTGTGGGGGTCTCGGTCGGCGTCTCGGTGGGTGTCGGTGTGGGCGTTTCGGCGGGGGGCGTTGCGCCGGTGTCGCTGTCGGTGGTGGCGGTCACCGACACCCAGTCGCCCTCCTTGATCTTGCTGGTACCGCGGCGTCCCTCGATCGTACGGGTGGACTCGCTGATCGCGTACACCTTCTCGAAGCCGTCCTGGCTCTTCACGGTGATGGAGTCCGCCGCGACGGCGGTCGCCTGTCCGGTCTGGGCGAGCAGCGTGACGACGCCGCAACCGTCCTTGGTCGCCACCGCGAACTCGCCGTGCATCGCGCCGACGAAGCCCCACGGGCTGATCGGCGGCAATTCGGTCGCGGTGGGGGTCTCGGTCGGCGTCTCGGTGGGTGTCTCGGTGGGTGTCTCGCTGACCGTGACCGTGGGCGTGGGAGTCGGCGTCTCCGCCGGTGTTCCCGACGCCGCCGCGGCCACTCCGATCCCGCTCGTCGCCATCAGGGCGGCGGTCGCGGCAACGATCAGCGGTCGTGGGACGCGCCTGCGCGGCTCGTCCGGTCCGATCGACAGGTCCTCGTTTGGGTGGTCAGAACGCGTGGGCGTCACTATGTCCTCCAGCTGAGTTGCTCCGATTCAATCCCGGCGGGTCTAAACCGGGAGTAAGCCGGACGGCAGTCACATGTGCCCCGCGCTGCCATCGCGTACCACTGGAAACGGAGAACCGCAGGTGACGGCCCGTTTGGCGGAACTAAGCTAATAATTGATGAACAGGGCCACGCGGCCCCGATTGAGTCGCGAAACGATGATCGAGACGGCGCTGCGGCTGCTCGACGAGGTCGGGCTGGAGGGGCTGACGGTGCGCCGGCTCGCCGCCGAGTTCGGCGTCCAGTCGCCCGCGCTCTACTGGCACATCCGCACCAAACAGCAGTTGCTCGATGGGATGGCCGACGCGATCATCCTGGCCTCCGGGATGGGACCGCCCGGCGACGAAGAGTCCTGGCAGGAGTGGCTCGCCCGGCGCGCCCGCGCCTACCGGGACTCGCTGCTCGCGCACCGCGACGGCGCCCGCATCGTCTGCGCCGCGGTTCAGCTCCGGCCGGCGACGGTCCGGATGTTCGATGAGGAGTTGAGCGCCATGGTCGAGCGCGGATTCACGCCGGCTCAGGCGCTGCGGACGATCACCGGTATCACCCACTATGTCAACGGCTTCGTCCTGCAGAGACAGGTGCGGGCGGAGCGCCAGGACTCCGCCGCTCCGCCGGGCGAGCGGCTCGCCGCCCTGGCGGCCCGGCCCGATCGCGGGGCTTCGGCCCCGCTGATCGCGGCCCTCCTGGAGGGCGGTGATCCGCTCGGGGAGGAGGCCTTCGACCACGGGCTGCGCGCGTTCATCGACGGTACGGCCGCCGCCCTCCGGGCCTCCGGACGGCAACCCCACGTGCCCGGACAGCAATGAGCCCAGGCCCCGCGCGGCCCGGGCTCATTGGGTCATCTCCCTACCGGGTGATCTTGACGTCGTCCACGCCCGCCTCGACCAGGCTGGCCCCTGACGCGTCGGCGGCCTCGATCACGATGCGGACGCTCTGCCCGGCGAAGGCGGAGACGTCGGCGGTGGCCGTACTCCAGGCCCCGTCGCGGTTGCTCGCGGCCCCCAGCTGCTGGAACACCGTGCTGGACGTGTTCCCCACCACCCTGACGCGGAAGAAGTCGGCGGTGGAGGCGTTGCTGCCGTGCGCGAGATACCACGAGAGCGACAGCCTGAGCGTCCCGCCGGTCGGCAGGGTGATCGCCGGCGACTGGATCGAGGTGGTGCCGCCGTCCAGATCGTTCTCGCCCGCGCTGGCCCCGGCCAGTCTGCCGGTGACCAGGTCGTTCGTGCCGCTCACCGTGGTGCCGAGCTGCTTGGTGCCGCTGGAGGTCGTCGCCTCCGGGTCGCCGCGCTCCCACTGGCCGGTGGTCGCGGTGTCGGTGCCGCCGGCGTTGGTGACCCAGCCGTTGGCGCTCTCGAACGTGTCCGACCAGACGGTCACGGGCGGCGTGGCGGTGGCGATCGTCCAGACGGAGTAGGCGATGGCGTCGGCGTTGCGGTCGAGCGCGGTGTCGTTGATGTTGGCGGTCGTGTCGCAGGACCGGTGGTAGCAGGCGTCGAACGCCTGGCCCGCCGTACCGCCCCAGAGCTGCGCCTGCGCGCTCGACTTGATCCCCTCCGCGCCGGTGAACGTGCCGCCCGCCGCGATGCCGACCGCGATGAACGGTCCGTAGTCGGAGCGGCCGTCGAAGTCGGTGCCGCGGGTCGGGACGCCGATGGAGGAGAAGTACGCCGCCAGGGTCTGCTCCAGCTGCGCCGACCCGGCCGGGCCCGGCCCGGAGCCGGTGCCGTCGGAGTTGTCGCCGTCGTAGAGGAAGTAGCCGGGGTTGGGGGAGCCGACCATGTCGAAGTTCAGGTACGCCTTGATCTTGGTACGTTCGGCGGCCGCCAGGTTGTTCACATAGAACTGCGAGCCGCGCAGCCCCAGCTCCTCGGCGCCCCACCAGGCGAAGCGCAGGTGCTTCGTGGGCTGCAGCGCCTGGCGCGAGACCTCCAGCGCGACCTCCAGGATCGACGCCGAGCCCGAGCCGTTGTCGTTGATGCCGGGTCCGGCGGTGACGCTGTCGAGATGGGAGCCGGTCATGAGGATGTCGTTGGGGTCGCCGCCCGGCCAGTCGGCGATCACGTTGTAGCCGGTGGCGCCGTTGTAGGTGAACGACTGCAGCGTCGTGGTGTACCCGGCGGCGTCCAGCTGGCCCTTCACGTAGTTGGCCGAGGCCAGGTAGCCGGGCCGGCCGTGCGCGCGGGTGCCGCCGTTGTTGGTGGCGATCGTCTGCAGCTGCGTCAGGTGGGCCTTGACGTTGGTGAGCGAGATGTTCGGCGGTGCCGCCGCGACGGCCGCCGGTGTGGGGGCGCTGAGCACCAGGGGTAAGGCCAGCGCGAGAGCACCTAATGCCGTGAGGAGCTTCATCGGGGGGTCCTCCGTGGGGGGTGGACAGAGGTCAGGTCGCTATCCCGGTCTGGGATGTATGGCAGGCGCGGACAGCCCCGTAAACAGCCGCGCTGCCTGAACGTAACTAGCGGACTTGATCCTGAGAAGACCCATTTGTCACAGCTGTCCACATAAGGACGGTCGGGGGGCGCCGCTCAGGCCCGTACGGTAAGGACGGTGCGGGCCTGGCCGCCGTTCCGGCAGTAGACGATCACCGGGTACGTGCCTGCTCGGGCGGCCCTGAACGACGGCGTCCAGGCGGCGGTCGGCGCCGGGGCGAGCGCCTGGCGGGGGTTGAAGGCGCCGGAGGCCACGCCGCGTACCTTGGACCCGCCGCACACCGCCGTGACGGTCACCTGCCCGCCCACCCTGGCCGAGGCGGGGCTGACCCCGGCACCCGCGTTGATCGCCGACAGGGCGATGCCGCCGGGCTGCTGAGCCGGCGGAGCGCTGGTCGGCTGCGTGGTGGGCTTGCTGGTCGGGGCGGTGGTGGGTCCGGTGGTCGGAGTGGTCGTGCCGCCGCCGAAGGTCACGTCCGAGCAGGAGTAGAACGCCTCGGGGCTGTCGCTGCGCTGCCAGATGGAGTAGATCAGGTGGCGGCCTTGCTTGGCGGGCAGCTTGCCCTGGAGGTTGTAGGCGCCGTCCGTCAGCGCGGGGTCCCGCTGGGTGAGGAACGGCTTCGACTCCAGGTCCGACCACTTCAGCGGCTTCGACGGGTCATAGCCGTCCTTGGTGACGTACAGCTCGAAGGAGCCTTTGTGCGGAGCGGTCGACCGGTAGCGGAAGGTGAACGAGGCGCCGCTCGACATGCTGGTGGCGGGCCAGTCGGCGCGGGCCTGGTCGAAGCCGCGGTACTTGTCGCGGCCCGCGCTGCACAGCTTGCCGTCCGGGATGAGCTCGCGGTGCCGGCCCGCGGCGTTCGCCAGGTTGACCTCGTTCCAGTCGTAGAGGGGCTGGGTGCCGCCGAGTTCCACGGCCTTCTTGCAGGCGGCGGACTTGGGGCTCTCCGGGTTCTCGTTGTAGCAGACCAGGGTCCGGCTGGGCGGGTTGTTCATGGTGCCGTGGGCGTCGGCGACACCGGTCAGGACGAGCAGTGTGGCAGCGGTCAGGGTGGCGGCGGCGAGCGCCTTGCGCTTGATCTGCATGTAGATCACGTTGAAGCATGAAAAGGGGCGAAAAATGCTCTTTAAACCGCTCTTAAGGTTGACTTAGGTGCCTTTTCAGTGCGGCGGATCCAGACCTGGACCTGCGCCCCGCCCAGCGACGAGCGGTCCAGCCGGAGTGACCCGCCGGTCGACTCCGCCAGGCGGCGGGCGATGTCCAGGCCGAGCCCGGTCGAGCCGGCGCCGCTGGTGCCCCGCTCCAACGCCGCCTCCGGATCCGCGATGCCGGGCCCGGCGTCGGAGATCAGGATGCCGACCGTGTCCTTGCCCTCGTGCAAGGACACGCTGAACGCGGTCCCCTCGGCCGTGTGCCGGAACACGTTGCCCAGCAGCGCGTCGACCGTCGCCGTCAGCTCGGTGGCGGGCACCGGCACCCGTACCGGCAGCGTCGCGCCGATGAGCTGCCACGGCCGCTGCTGGTCCTCCGCCAGCGCCGACCAGAACGTCAGCCGGTCGCGCAGCACCTCCGCCGCGTCGCAGACCCGGTCGGCGCGCGACGGCCGCCTGGCCGCGGAGATGATCGTGTCCACCTCGCCCTCCAGCCGGGCCAGCGCCTGTCTGCTCGGCTCGGCCTGCGTGCCGAGCTGGTCGAGGCTGAGCCGGAGCGCGGTGAGCGGCGTACGCAGCCGGTGTGACAGGTCGGCGGCCAGCTCGCGTTCGGCGGCGAGCAGGTGGGTGACCCGGTTGGCCATCGCGTTGAACGCGTTGGCCGCCGCGACCAGCTCCGGCGGCCCCTCGGGGTAGATGCGCTCACTCAGGTCGCCCGCGCCCAGCGCGGTGGCCGCCGAACCGAGCCGGCGGGCCGAACGGACCACGCGGGCGCCCAGCCGGTCGCCGACGAGCACCGAACCGAGCACGAGCACCACGGCCACACCGGTCAGCACCGCCCACGACGTGCCGACCCCCCGGTTCAGGTCATCGGCGGGCACGAAGACCTCGATCACCGCGCCCCGGTCACCGTCCAGCGCGACCGGCCGGAGCAGCACCTGGCCCGCCGGCAGCTCGACGGTGTCGGCCCTGGTCTGCGCCGCCGCCCGCGCCACGTCGGCGGCCGGGGCACGGGACGTGCCCGTGGTCGGGCCGCCGTTGACGTGGATGGCCAGCAGGCCGCGCCGGCCCGCCTCGGTACGCGCCATCGCGTGGGCGAGGTCGTCTGTCTTGGTGCTCAGGGCCAGCACCGGGACCAGCGCCGACGCCTGGCGTTCGGCACCGGAGGCCGCCCTGCTCTGCGCCGTCTCCTTGACGATCAGGGCGAGCGGCACCAGGAAGGCCAGCGCCACCATCGAGGTGACGGCGACCATCAGCACGGCCAGCGCCCGCCTCATCGGGGCGCGGACAGCATGAAGCCGACACCCCGGACGGTATGCAGGTAGCGGGGGTTCGAGGCGCTTTCGCCGAGCTTGCGGCGTAACCAGGACAGGTGTACGTCGATGGTCTGGTCGTCCCCGTACGCCTGGTGCCAGACCTCGGTCAGCAGCTCCTTGCGGGCGACGACCCGGTCGGCCCGCGTGGCGAGGTAGGCGAGCAGGTCGAACTCGCGCCTGGTCAGCGTGAGCGGCCCGCCGTCCAGCGCGGCCGCCCGCCGGTTGACGTCGACCACCAGCCCGCCGACGCGCAGCACCTGTGGCGGCGGCGCGGACCTGGCCCGGCGCAGTACGGCGTCCAGCCGGGCACCCAGGTGGTCACCGGAGAACGGCTTGACCAGGTAGTCGTCGGCTCCCGCTTCCAGCAGCCTGACGATCTCGGCCTCGTCGTCGCGGGCCGTGGCCACGATGACCGGTACGTCGGAGATGCCGCGCACCATCTTCAGCGCCTCCGAGCCGTCGAGGTCGGGCAGGCCGAGGTCGAGGATGACGGCGTCGGGCGGGTTCTGGGAGATCTCCCGCAGGGCGTCCAGGGCGCAGCCCGCGCTGCGTACCGCGTGCTGCCGGCCGGCCAGCTCGCGGATGATCGCCGAACGGACGAATTCATCGTCTTCCACTACGAGAACCGTCGCCATGCGCACCAACCGTCCATAATTCGTCCCATGCGTCGAGCCCTTGGATACATCGTGGTCTGGTGTGGAGCCACCGTGATCGCGGTCTCAGTGTCGTGGTTCGGCGTGCGCGGTGTCTTGCGTACCGAGTTCGTGGACGATGTCCAGGTTGAGCCGTTCCTGGCGCAGGCGGTCGCGGACGGCGACCATGCGCCCAGCCAGGCGCCCGCTCCCGCCAAGACGCCCGCTCCCATCAGGACGTCCACTCCCACGAAGACGGCCACTCCCACGAAGACGGCCACTCCCACTAGGACGGCCACCCCCACGAAGACGGCCACCCCCGCCAGGACGCCCGCTCCCACCAGCACGGCGGCTCCCACCAAGCCCGCGGCGCGGAAGACGCAGGCGCCCGCGCCCACCAGCACCCCGAAGAACCTGCGGGTGGTGTCGGTGAAGGGCGGCGAGGTGGCGTTCACCCTGGGCCCCGACGGCTGCCGCCTGGTGTCGGCCACTCCCAGGAGCGGCTACTCCACCAAGGTCGCCAGGAACACCGGCTGGATCAGGGTGGACCTGGTCAAGGGCGAGCACGGCTCGGGGGTGTGGTGCATCAGCGGCGAGCAGCGCACCGACACCTGGGAGTACTGATGGCGCTCACTACTACGGACGGAGTAGCCGAGCCATAGCCGTACAGCCGATTCCCAGCGCCGCCCCAGGTGCGAACGTGACCGCATGGACGCACTGCGGAAAGCGCTGGGAGCCCTCTCGGCGGCCTACGCGCTGATCTTCTTCTGCGCGGCGCTGCTGCACACCGGGCTCCCGCTCGGCCCGCTGCGCGAGCCCGTGATCGTGCCGGCGACGATCGTGGAGACGCTCTGCGGCCTGGCCATGCTCGTGGGCGCCCACGGCGCGCTGAAGCGCCGGCCGTGGGCGTGGGACGGCTTGTTCCACACGCACGCGGGCGCGCTGGCCGGGGTGCTGATGGGGATACTCGCGATGGCGTTCGGCGCCGCCGAGACGACCGCGCTGAACACCTGGTATCACCGCACGATGGCGGCGCTGCTGATCGCGGGCCTGGCCGGCGCCGGCTATGTGTCGAGGGTGCGCAGGTAGGCGTCGGCTACGCGTCGAGGGTGCGCAGGTAGGCGTCGGCCTCGGCGACGTGGTCCTCGGTGAAGACGCGGATCCCGTTGAGCTCCAGCAGCGCCGTGGTGACGCCCTGGCCGGGCGTGCGGCGGCCCCGGAACGTGCCGTCGTAGATGGTCAGCGCGCCGCACGAGGGACTGCCCTCCTTCAGCACCGCCACCCGGATGCCGAACGAGCGGGCGACGGCCAGCGCCGACTGGGCGCCCGCCAGGAACTCGGCCGTGACGTCGGCCCCGTCGGCGGTGAGCACACGGGCGGCCCCCGACAGCACGGCCGCACCGCTCACGCCGCCCTCGATCTCGGCGGCCGGGCGCGGGGTCGGCAGCCCGCCTTCCACCTCGGGGCAGAACGGCACCAGACGGCCCTCCTCGCGCCAGGCGGCGAGCCGGGCGTCGGCGCTGGTCTTGGCGCCGCCGTCATAGCGCACCCGCCGGCCCATCAGGCAGGCGCTGACGAGGACTCTCTCCATACAGACGATTTTAGGAGCGCGATCGGCACCAGCGAGACGGCGGGCCAGCGCGATCGCGCAGCCGAACGGCTCGGTGACCGCCTGCCCTGGTGAAGACCTGCGGGAGTACGGCCAGCGGCGCCACGTCTCAACTGGCCGCTGGACGGAATCGAGGGCGACCTACCCGGGCGATAGCCTTTTCCCGATGAACACCACCGTCGCCACGATCGTGATCGCCGGCTCGCTGCTGCTCGCCCTGGCGAGCCTGATCGCCGCGATCCGCAACCGGTCCATGGGCATGATCCTGCTGGTCGGGTTCGCCGTGCTGGAGGTGGCGGTGCTGGTCCAGGCGGGCATCGTGATCGCCGCGGTGGTCGGCGGCCAGGGCCCCGCCGAGAAGGGCACGCTCTACGGCTACCTCGCCGGGCAGGCGGTCATCCCGCCGGCGGGGGTCTTCCTCGCGCTGGCCGAGCGGAGCCGCTGGGGGCCGGCGATCCTGGCCGTGGCCGGGTTCGCGATCGCGGTGATGACGGGCCGGCTGCTGCAGCTCTGGCAGGGCCTCCCGTGAGCGGGCCGGCGATCGGCAGCGGGCCGGGCCGGGCGCTCATCGCCGTCTACGGGCTCTTCGCGCTCGCCGCGGGCGCGCGGGCCACGGTGCAGATCCTCACCAAGTTCGGCGAGGCGCCGCTGGCCTACACGCTGTCGGCGCTCGCCGCGCTGGTCTACATCCTGCTCACCGTCGCGCTGGCCCGTGGCGCGCGCACCCTCGCGCTGGCGGCGCTGGGCGTCGAGCTGGCGGGCGTGCTGCTCATCGGCACGGCCAGCGTCCTCGATCCGGCCGCTTTTCCGGAGGCCACCGTCTGGTCGGTCTACGGGAAGGGTTACCTGTTCATCCCGCTGGTCCTGCCGTTCGTCGGCCTCTACTGGCTGCTGCGCAGGCGTTAACGGGCCGGGGGCTCGGGCAGGGGGCCATCCATGAGCACGATCGAGCACTCCGTAGATGTCCAGGTCCCCGTCAGGGTGGCATACAACCAATGGACGCAGTTCGAGAGCTTCCCCGAGTTCATGGAGGGTGTCGAATCAGTCAAGCAGCTCAGCGACACACGTACGGCCTGGGTCACCGAGATCGCGGGAGTCAAGCGCGAGTTCGAGGCCGAGATCACCGAGCAGCACCCGGACGAGCGGATCGCCTGGCGGTCGGTCGACCGGCCGCACCAGGCGGGCGTGGTGACCTTCCACCACCTCGACCCGAACACGACCAAGGTCACGCTCCAGATGGAGTACGACCCTGAGGGCTTCGTCGAGACGGTCGGCGACTGGCTGCAGATCGTCCGCCTGCGCATCAGGAACGACATGGAACGCTTCAAGTCGTTCATCGAGTCGCGCGGCGGCGAGACCGGCGGCTGGCGCGGCGACGTGCCCGGGCCGCACCAGAGCGGCTCCGGCTACGAAACCGGTGACCACGCGGTTCCGCCCGTGACCGGCGACCGGCCGACCCCGCCCGGCGGTGGTGACCGGCCGATGCCGCCCGGCACCATCGGCGGTGGCGGCGAGTTCCCCGGCGGCGCGACGCTCCCGCCGCCCGGACCCGTGCCCACCCCTCCGCCGGGCCCGGTGCCCCCGCGTGACGAGCCGCCGCAGGAGCCGCGCCCCATCCTGTGATGGCTTCACCGCGAACCCCCCGGGTGTTCTCGGGGGGTTCGCCATGTTTAGGAATAAATGCGGGTTTCGGGCCTGTTAACATGGCGATTCATCCCATGACTTGATGAGTGGAGGACCGTCCCCGCATGAGCGTGCTCGCCCAAGAGACCGACCAAGAGTCCAAAGGCAGATCCCTTGTCTGGCTCCTCGTGCTGGGAATCGTCCTCGCGGCGCTCAACCTGCGTACCGCCGTCACCAGCGTGGGCCCACTGCTCGACCAGCTCGCCGGCGCGCTCGGCATGTCGAGCGTCGGCACCGGCCTGCTCACCACGCTACCCGTGCTGGCCTTCGCGACGGTCGGCGCGATCACGCCCACGCTGGCCAGGCGCGTCGGCGAGCACCGGCTGCTGCTGCTCGCGCTCGTCACGCTCGGCGTGGGCCTGCTCGTGCGCTCGCTGGTCGGCTCCGCGCCGGTGTTCCTGCTGAGCAGCGCGGTCGCGCTGTCGGGCGGGGCCGTCGGCAACGTGCTCATCCCGACGCTGATCAAGCGTCACTTCCCGGGCCGTACCGGGATCATGACCACCGTCTACACCGTGGCACTGGCCGTCGGCACCATGCTCGCCGCCGCGGCCACCGTACCGATCGAGCGCGCGTCAGGTGACTGGCACATCGCGCTCGGCGTGTGGGCGGCCCTGGCCGCCGTCGCCGTCATTCCGTGGCTTGCGCTCCTGCGCAGTGAGCCGGAGCGGCGCATCGGCCAGGAGGACGCGGGCATCCGCCGGCTCGTCAGGAGCAAGCTGGCCTGGATGGTCGCGATCTACTTCGGCACCCAGTCCATGATCGCTTACATCATGTTCGGCTGGCTCGCCACCATTCTCACCGACGGCGGCTACACCACCGGCCAGGCCGGGCTGCTGCTCGGCGTGTTCACCGCGTTGAGCATCCCGGTCTCGATCCTGGTGCCCGTCCTCGCCTCCCGCTTCCGCGACCAGCGGCCCGTGGTCGTCGGGCTCGTCGCCTGCTACGCCATCGGGTTCGCCGGGCTGTGGCTCGCGCCGATCTCGACGGCGGCGGTCTGGGTGACGTTCGTGGCGATCGGCATGGGGTCGTTCCCGCTGGCGCTGATGATGCTCGCTCTGCGTACACGTACGCCGGAGACCACCGCCGCGCTGTCGGCGTTCGGGCAGAGCGCCGGCTACCTGATCGCGGGTGCGGGGCCGCTGCTCGTGGGAGTGCTGCACCAGATGACCGGTGGGTGGACGCTGCCGTACGCGCTGATGTTCGCGGTGCTGGTCGTGCAGCTGCTCACCGGCCTGTACGCCGGACGCGACCGGTATCTCGAGGACGAGTCCCTGCCGGTGAACAAGGCCGTCCCTGCCAGAATGGGCGGATGAACTCGACAGTTGTCACCTTCCCCGACGGTCATGTCAGTGGCCGCTCGGAAATCGTCGGGGCCGTGCCGGCGGGGGGCCGGCACGGTCTCGTCGTCGCCGAAACACCGTTCCACCCGCTCGATCACACCTGGCCGGACCAGCCCGCCGACCGGGGCACGATCGGCGGGCTGCCGGTGGCCGACTGCGTCACGGGGGCCCAGTCGGGCACCGGCGAGATCTTCCTCGGCCCCGACATCCCGGTACGCCGGGGCACCGAGGGCTGGGCCTGGCTGGTCGTCCACGTGACCGAGACCCCGCTGCCCGTGGGGACCGAGGTCGCGCTGGAGGTGGACCCCGGCCATCGGGCGGCCCTGTCGGCCGGGCACACCGCCTGCCACCTGGCCGCACTCGCCCTGAACGCCGCCCTGGCCGGGCACTGGCGCAAGCCCGCGGCGCCCGACGGGCTCGGCCACCCGGACTTCGACCAGAGCGCGATCACCTCGTCGCGGATCTCCCCCTTCGGCAGCGAGGACGTCTACCGGCTCGGCAAGTCCCTGCGGAAGAAGGGGTTCTCCGCCGAAGGGCTGGATCTCTCGCAGGTCACCTCCGACGTGAACGACCGGCTCAAGGCGTGGGTCGCGGCTGAGGCGGCGGTCTGGCTCGACGTGCCGGGGCCCGGGCTGACGGCCCGCCGTACGTGGCACTGCGCGCTGCCGGAAGGGGAGACCTCGATCCCGTGCGGGGGCACGCATGTCCGGGGTACGGCGGAGCTCGGGGTCGTCACGGTCGAGCTGGATCTTCAGGATGCCGCGCTGACCATGCGTACTACTTGTCGCTGAGGAAGGCGAGCACCCGCTGCCAGGCGTCGGCGCAGGCCTCCTCGTGCCCGGCGGCGGTGGCGTCGAAGAAGCCGTGCGGGGCGCCCGGGTACGTGATCAGCTCGTGCGCCACCCCCGCCTCCGTCAGCGCCGCGCCGAACTCGCTCACCTGCTCACCGGTGATCTTTTCGTCGGCGCCCCCGAACAGGCCCAGGATCGGCGCGCCCAGCTCGGCCGCGTGCTGCGTCGGCCCGGGACCGTACGGGCCCACGATGCCCGGCGCGCCGTAGAAGCCGATCACGCCCGCCAGCCCGAAGCGCGGCGCCGATGCCAGGAACGCGTTGCGCCCGCCCGCGCAGAACCCGAGCGCCACCGCCGGCCTGCCCAGCCGGTCGGCCGCGGCCATGATGTCGTCCTGGATGCTCTCCCTGCCGAGCTTGGAGACGTGCTCCATGAAGGGGAAGTCCTCGCCCCGCTCATCGTCGGTGGCGGTCCTGCCGTAGTAGTCGATGGCGATGGCCGGGTGGCCCTGCTCCGCCAGCCGTACGGCCAGCTGCTTGTAGAAGTCGTGCAGCCCGCGCAGGTCGGGCAGGATGACCACGCCCGGCCCGCGGACGTCGTCGGGACGGGCCTCGTAGGCGGCGAACGCGGTGCCGTCGGCCGAGGTCAGCCTTATGCCGGCGGCGCTCGTGCCGGTGATGGGGGCGGTGGGGGCGGGTGGTTTCGCATCGTCGTCGTAGCACATGATGGGGCGAAATTACCAAAGCACCGACTCGGCCGACAGGCGTGTCAGCATGTGTTGACAAGCGGGTGCTTGTCAGCACATGCTGACACCATGAAGGTCAACGAGCTGGCCGAGGCGGCCACCGATCGCGATCCCGGCGTGGGTCTGGCGGCCGTGGCCGCCCTGAGGGCGCTGCTGGAGGAGCTCGAGGCCACGCACGTGTCCAACGCCCGGGACCAGGGGTGGTCCTGGGAGCAGATCGCCGACGCCCTCGGGGTCAGGCGGCAGTCCGCGCACCGCAAGCACGCTCGCCGAGTCGGAAGGTAGCCACATGCTCGCCAGATTCACCGACCCCGCCCGCCGCACGCTGATCAGGGCCGGCACGCTGGCCCTCGACGCGGGACGTCCGGCGCTCACCCCTGAGCTCCTGCTGCTCGCCCTGGCCGAGGTCCGGCCCTTCTCGCTGGAGCGGTTCACCGTGACGGCTGAGGACGTACGGGGGCAGGTGGATCTCGGTGACGCCCGTGAGCTGCTGGCCACTCTGGGGATCGACCTCGACGCCGTGCACCGCCGTACCAGGGAGGGGACCTCCGACCCCGCGCGGTGGCGGCTGACGCGGTCGCGCATCAAGCCGCTGCGGGTGACCCTGTACGGGCCGTTGGGGGCGGTGCCGCTGGCCATGCACGTGCGCAAGGCGGTGGAGGTGGCGATGTGGCGGCCGGGGGCGGTGACGGGGGAGCGGCTGCTTTGGGGGTTGCTCGCCGATTGCTCGAACGGGGTGGGGCGGATTCTGCGGGACGGCGGGGTGGACTTGCGGGCGCTGGTGGAGGAGGCGGGGATACCGGTGGCTCGGACGGCGTAGTGGTGGTTGAGGGGGCTTTCGGTGGCCCGGACTTTGCACAGTGGTGGTTGGGGAGCGGCGGCGCTGGTCCGGATGGCGTAGTGCTGGTGGAGGGCGCGGGGGTGCCGGTGGCCTGGAGGGCGTGGCGGTGCGTCAGGACGGGGTTTCGAGGTGGGTGATCTTGTCTGGGTTCGCGATGAGGTAGATGGTGTCGATCTTGCCGTCCGTGACGAGCAGGGAGATGACGGTGATGACCCGGTCCGCGGCCGAGACGACCACGGCGGGTGCGCCGTTCACGTTCGCCAGGTCGTACGACAGGGTGACGGAGTCGCTCGCGCCGATCGAGGCCATGAATTTGGCGACGCCGTCGGGGGTGGCGATGGACGTCAGGAAGCGCGTCACGTTCGCGGCGCCGGTCAGGGCGCGCAGCGGGGAGCGGGCCTTGCCGCCGCCGTCGCTCACCAACGTCACGTCGGTGGACAGCAGCTCGATCAGCCCGTCCAGGTCACCGCTGGTGGAGGCGCGGATGAAGCGTTCGGTGATGCGCCGCCGCTCGCCGCGGTCCACGTCGAAACGGGGCCGCTTCTCCTGTACGTGATCGCGGGCCCGCCTGGCCAGCTGCCGCGTGGCGGGCTCGGCCCGGCCGATCACCTCGGCGATCTCGGAGAACGGCAGATCGAACGCCTCCCGCAGCACGAACACCGCCCGCTCCAGCGGTGAGAGCGTTTCGAGCACCACGAGCAGCGCGAACTCGACGGAATCGGCCAGCTCCGCGTGCTCCGCCATATCAGGCGTGGTGCTGACGGGCTCGGGCAGCCACGGGCCGACGTACGACTCGCGCCGCGACTTCGCCCACCGCAGCCGGTCGATGGCCAGCCGCGACGTGATCCTGACCATATACGCCTTGGGATCGGCGACGGTCGTCTCATCCACGCCGGACCAGCGCAGCCACGCCTCCTGCACCACGTCCTCGGCATCGGCCACGCTGCCCAGGATCCGGTACGCGACGCCGGTCAGCAGGCTGCGGTGGTCTTCGAAGGTCGACATGAGACTTAAGACGTATCACGGGGGATCGTGTGTGACACAGACGCGCCCGGATTCCGATACACTAGCAACGCATCAAGGGGCTATAGCGCAGCTGGTAGCGCACCTCCATGGCATGGAGGGGGTCTGGGGTTCGAATCCCCATAGCTCCACTCGTCGGCGGGGTTGGTTTGGTTGCTCGCCCCCTTCGGGGGCTTCGCTTCCCTGCGGCCTCCTCGTTGTTTACCCCGGGGGATAACCCCCGGACCCCCAGCGTCGGGCCAATCGGCCTTCGCTTCGCTCCGGGCTGTTTTCTTTTCCCCACAATCGGCTTCGCCTCTTCTGGCGCTTCGCGCTTGGGGGCTTCAGGCGGTTCTTCCAGTCGGGCCTGGTCCCGACCCCTGTACGGCCTCGCTTCGCTCGGTCGTTCTTATTTGCGCTTCGCCTGTGTGTTCCTCGTTGAAGCTTTCATGCCCCAGGCATCGATCGCTGGGCCGGAGAGATCATGACGCTGTGGTACATCGTGGCACGGCCGGGTATTATTGAGCCATGAACGCTCCGAAGCCTCGTCCGACCGAGGTGAGCGTGCGCCAGTTCGTCAACGACTCCGGTAGCGTCACGCGTGGCCTGCGCGAGGGAAAGCGCTACATTTTGACGATCAACGGCGAGCCGCTCGCCGAAGTAAAGCCGATCAAGCGTCGCCGGTTCGTTCCCACAGCTGAGGCTCAGGCCGTCTTTGCCACCGCCCCGGCTGTTGACTGGAGTGAGGTGCGGGCTGATCTGGACACGATGATCGATGACGAGCTACGCGACCCATTCGACGGGACCGGCCTGTGATCCGGCATGAGCGAGGCGTTCTCGACACCGACATCGTGGCCGCCTTCAAGCTCTTTGATCCCGCCGAACTGCCCGCGGAGTCGGCGATCACCGCTGTTAGCCTCGGCGAGCTGTCGCGCGGTCCCTACGCCACCGATGATCCAGTCAAGCGTGCGGGGAGGGTCGCGGTGCTCCAGCATGCTGAAGCGGCATTCGGTGATCCGCTGCCGTACGACGCCGAGGCGGCCCGCGTGTTCGGGCAGATCTGTGCTGTCGTGTACACGCAGGGTCGACAGCCACGAAGCCGGACCGCCGACTTGATGATCGCCGCGACGGCCGCCAGTAACGAACTGCCCTTGTTCACCGCGAACCCCAAGGACTTTGACGGGCTGGAACGGCTCGTGAACGTGGTCGCCGTGACGCGACCGGATGGCGCGACGGGCTAGCCTCAAGACCGGAAGTGAGCTTTGTAGCATTTTTGCGCCACATGTTGCGGGACTCTTGCTGGGAAGGCCTTACCGGAGGTCGGCGGGGGAGTCGGCGGCTTCGGGAAGAGCGACGTACTTGCCGAGGAACTGCCGGGCTGACGGCTTGTCCAGGCGGTAGTCGTAGTTGGTTCCCTTGCAGGCGTCGTCGGCGCCGCTGATCGACGTGGCCACGAGGAGATGCGAGTCGGGGCCGCCCAGGAAGTTCGGGCCGCCTGAGTCGCCGAAGCAGGTGCTGCCGTCCTCATTGGAGGCCAGGGACAGGTCCAGCCATTTGCCGGACAGGTTCTCGAAGGAGATGGACGCCTGGCGGCGAGTGTCGGTGTAGTGCCACTGCTCGCCGTGCCCTTCCTTGGCCTGGGAGCCGTGCTCACCCTTGGCCGGGGACAGGGCGCCGTACCCGACGGGGGTGAAGTGTGCGGACTTCAGCTTGCCGTCGGCCTTGAGGCGGTCGAGCATGCCCGCCTCCGGCAACTGGGCCGGGCGGATGCCCGTGACGGGCTTGTCGAAGACGACGACTGCCATGTCGTGCAGATCCGAGTCCGTCGAGAATCGCGGGTCGGGGATGTACCGGCCGGCGTAGAGCTGGTCGCCGCGCGTGTAGTGATGGGAGAAGGAGACCTGGGCCGTCTTCTGATTCCGCTCCCCGCAGTGCGCGGCGGTGAGGAAGACCGTCGGCGAGACGAGGGTGCCGGTGCAGTACGCCCAGGTACCGTCGGAGTGCGGCTTCTCGGCGACGAGTGCCCCTACTTCCGGATGGGCGTCACCGTCGTCCGAGCCGTTGGTGATGGCTGCCGCGGGCGTGGCTGAATAAGCAATCGTGGCAGCAAAAACTAGGACAAAAGGGACGTAGCGCATCTGAGGAGTGTAGGCGGAACGTAGCCTCCGCCCGGCATTCAGCGCGAAAAATTTACCCGCGCACAGGGCTGCTGTGACGCTTGAGAGTGCGGGGACGCGGGATTCGGCGATGCGGCCGAACTCATGGGCGCCATGGACTGATCTTGCGAAGTCGTCGGGCGATTGAGAAGAGCCGATCTGCCCTCCGTAACCCAATGGTTGCTTTACGTGTGCTTAGGTAGTCCTTTGACAAGTTTGTGGGCCGGAGTGGGGTTGAAGGGTGTCAAAGTACGGCTGGCGTCACTCGGCGTTCGCGCCTGTGGTGGGCCTGATGGTTTCCGCGCTGCTGCTCGTGGCCGGGGCGGTGGAAACGTTGCTGGTCTCCGTGGGCGCGACCACGGCCCCGGCGGCCGCGGAGGTCGTGGTCACGCTGATCATCGCGGTGTTCCTGACCACTGTTCTCAGGCTGGTCAGGGCCGTACCGGATATCCGGCGGGAGAGCGCCGCGACCGCGCGGGCCGTGGCGAACGTGCAGGCGGTGAAGCCGAACGACGACACGCTGGTGGGGCGGCGCCTCAAGCTGTTCAAGGAGGCGGCCGAGGCCGGGAACGACTGTGAGGCGGTGCTGGGCGCCCGCTCCGCGCTGGACGACAGCGAGATGGCCAACAAGCACCACCTCGACCACGCGCTCATCTGGGCGCTGCCGGTGTTCGGGTTCATCGGCACCGCGCTGACGATGGCCGCGATGGTCAGCTCCTTCTCCAACGCCCTGGACAACCAGGGGGACCCCAGCGTGCTGATCACCGCGCTCAAGCAGCACGTGCTGCCCGAGCTGGCGTCCGCGTTCGGCGTCACCCTGGTCGCGCTGTTCCTGAGCGTGCTCGCCTTCGGTGGGATGGCGCTGATCGAGCGGGCGGAGCGGGCCAGTGTGGTGGCCGCCGATGAGGTGTTCCTCATCTATATCGCGCGCCTGCCCGTCAAGCAGGTGGCGCCCGCCATGACGGGGCTCACCCAGGAGCTGTCGCAGTCCAGAGGCAGGACCGAGGAGCTGGTCAAGGGTCTGGACGCGCTGCGCACGGCGGTGGAGCGGTTGAGCGCCGCCGAGAGCCGGCCGCAGAAGTACACGCTGGTGAGGGAGCAGTGAGGAAGCGGGCCGTCAGATCGTTCGCGCCGCCGCTCGACCTGCGCTTCATCGACCTGTTCATGTCCATCGTCCTGGCGCTGTCCTTCGTGGCGATCATGCTGACCGTCGTGGCGCGGATGCTGCCGACGGACGTCTCCACGCCGCCGCGTCAGGAGACGCGCCAGAGCGTGGCCCAGCTGCAGAAGCAGCTCGACGCCGCCATGCTGGCCAAGCGGAAGGCCGAGACCGAGCTGCGCGCCACGCAGGCGCAGATCGCCGAGCAGACCGCCTTCGCGCTGCCGTGGTGGCTGATCGGGTTCTGCGCGCTGCTCGGGGTGCTCACGGTGTTCATGAGCTGGCGGATCCGGCTGTGGAACAACGGGAATCTACCGCGTATACGCAGCTGGCTGATGGTGACTGTAGTGGTGGCTGCGGTGACCGTGGTGATCAGGTCGCTGAGTGACAGTGACGGTTATCTGCTGCTCGCCGAGATCCCCTGGTGGGGCGCCGACGCCCTCTGCCTCGGGCTGTTGCTGGTCGCGTACGTGCTGATCTCCGACATCCGGGCCAGCCACGCCGCGCTCGGCCAGATCAAGGTGCGGTCGGCGCGCGGACCGGTCCCGGAGCGATAGAGGATCACGGCTTGCGGGCGACTCCGGCCAGGACCCAGGCCCGCTTGGCCTCCTGGTCGGAGACCGGGGTGCTGGAGCGCCACTGGCGGACATAGATGAAGCCGGGGTCCACGAGCTCCAGCCCGTCGAAGAAGCGCACCGCCTCGTCACGGTTGCGCGGGCCGCCCTTGGGCCGGTTGAGCGCCTCCCGGAAGACGTCGGCGATCTGCTCGGCTATCTCGGGGCGGCCGTCGAAGACGGCGTGGGTGAGACAGAGGAAGCTCCCGGGCGCCAGCCGCTCGCACAGCCGGGCCACGTGCTCGAACGGGCCGTCCTCGTCGGGGATGTACTGGAGCGCGCCAATGATGAGGACGCCGACGGGCCGGTCGAAGTCGATCAGCTCACCCAGGGTGGGATCGTCCAACATGGCGTCGGGGTGGAGGATGTCCCCTTCGACCACTCCCGTGCGCGCGTTGGTGGCGAGCAGCGCCCGCGCGTGGTTGAGCGCGACCGGGTCGTCGGCGACGTAGACGACGTTGGCGTCCGGGTCGAGCGACTGGGCCACCTCGTGGACGTTCCGCTTGGTGGGCAGCCCGGAGCTGACATGGACGAACTGCGTGACCCCCTGCTCGACCAGGTAGCGCACGACCCGTTCGCGGAATTCCTGGACGTACTCGCCCATCACCTTGGCGTCGGGGATCAGCGCCAGGACCCGCGCGGCGGCCTCGCGGTCGGCGGCGAAGTTGTCCTTGCCGCCCAGGAAGTAGTCGTTCATGCGGGCGACGCTGGGAGCGCTGGCCGACACCCCTGGCCGTCGGGGCGTGTCATTCATGTGTCATCTCCTTCGCTCCCACCCGGCTAAGAGGACAGTAGCAAGCCAAGGCCCGTCCGGGGGTCTTGTCCTGGTTTGTACTGGCAGAGACTCATGAAAAGTTCATCCGCCGCAAATGGCGTCTCAAGGGGTGTTTCTTAGCTTTGCTGGCGTAAGGGAAGTTCTTACTCTTCGGAAGGCGACCACGTGGGACACGATCATGAGGGCCAGCGGGTCAGCCGGCGGCGGTTGATCGCCGGGGTCAGCTCGCTCGGGCTGGGCAGCCTGCTCGCCGCCTGCGGCCAGGACGCGCCGGCGGTGACCACCTCGACAGGGGCGAGCGTGTCTCCGTCGGCGACCACCACCAAGGATCTCACCGCCCTGTTCGCCGACGCCAACACCTGTACGTTGACCGCCACCACCACGCAGGGCCCCTACTACTTCGACGCGGACAAGATCCGCAGCGACATCCGGGAGGACCGGAAGGGGACACGGCTGCGCCTGGCGGTCAAAGTCCAGGACAGCGAGAGCTGCAAGCCGCTGGGGAACGCCGTGGTGGAGATCTGGCACTGCGACGCGGCCGGGCTCTACTCCGGCGCGGAGTCGCAGTCGACCGGTGGCGGCGGCCGGCCCGGCGGCACTCCGCCGACCGGTGCCCCGCCGAACGGCGGCCCGCCCACGGGCGCCCCGACCGGTGAGAGCGGCGCGAACGACCTGACCCCGACGGACGACAAGCGCTACCTGCGCGGCGCCCAGGTCACCAACAGCGAGGGGACCGTGGAGTTCACCACCATCTGGCCGGGTTGGTACCGGGGGCGGACGGTGCACGTCCACGCGATGGTGCATTTCAGCAACGCGCGGGTGCTGACCACCCAGGTGATGTTCGACGAGGCGCTCAACACCAAGGTCTTCACGCGCTCGCCGTACGCGGCGCACACCGGCCGGGACACCTTCAACGACGGCGACACCATCTACAAGGACAGCATGCTGCTGAAGATGACGGAGGAGGACGACGGCTACCTGGGGGTGATCGTCTTCTCGGCCGACTCCGACAAGGACGGCAAGTGATCAGGCTCCGGCCTCGGGCGGGCGCAGGCGGCGCAGGGCCTCGTTGACGCTCTCGCCCAGTCCGGTGGCGACCGGGTTGCCGTCGGAATCGCGGGCGACAGCGGAGTAGGCCGGGCCCGGCACCTGGGTCAACAGGATGGTGTGCCCGTCGCGCAGCAGGTCCTCTGGTGCGAGACGGTGTTCGCGCCGGTCGGCCAGGTCGTGGGCGCCGATCAGGGCGGCCACGGGGGCGCGGTGGCGGGTGAGGAGCATGGGGCCGCTGTCGTGCGGCTGGGCGGCCTGTCGTACGAGGTCACCGAGCTTACGGCGGACCGTTGACAGCGGCAGGGTGGGCAGGCCGGTCAGCGGCCCGGACACCCCAGAAAGCGGGACCAGGGCGGCCCACTCCCAGCGTTCGCGGGTGATCAGCGTGGTCTCGCCGTCCTGCGCGGCGCGGACCAACCGGCCCCAATGGACGCGGGCCTCCTCGACGCCGAGCGGGGGGCCGAGCCGGGCGACGAGCTCTGCGTAGACGGTCGGGGTGTCGTACATCCGGAAAACGTAAGCCACCTTACCGAGAAAGTGCAAGCCGCCTTACAAAATTTGGGCTCGAAAACCGGTTGCGGCCATGAATAGTTTGGTCGGCATGGAGGCACTGGTGGAGTCGTTCGTGCGGGACGGCTTCGTGAAGTTGACGATCGGTTCGCGCGAGCAGGGTGAGGCGGCGCAGGCGCTGCTGTGGCAGCAGATCGGCCTGTCGCCGGACGAGCCCGAAGGATGGCGCGAGCCGGTGGTGTGGGCCGCGGACATGACCGGGTATGGGCCGTTCGGCGAGTTGGTCAGGTCGCCCGAGCTGGCGGCGGGGTTGGACGCGGTGTGCGGGAAGGGCGGCTGGCAGCCGCGCGGCGCGGTGGGCAACATCCCGATCCGGTTCCCGCGGCGACCGCCGGCCGACGACCGCGGCTGGCACCTGGACGCCAACGTGTCGCGGCCCGACGGCAGTTGGGGGGTGACCGTCCGCTCGACCACGCTCCTGGTGCTGATGCTGTTCTCGGAGGTCGGCGAGTCGGACGCGCCGACCCGGGTCAGAGCGGGATCGCAGCGGGACAGCTTCGGGGCGCTGGACGAGCAGGTCTACGACCACATCAGCGCGGGCGGACTGGTGGACGCGGCCAGCAAGGACCGGCCGGTGGCGCTGGCGACCGGCTCGCCGGGCGACGCCTACCTGGTGCATCCGCTGACCGTGCACGCCGCGCAGGAGCACCTGGGCGAGAGGCCCAGGTTCATGGCGCAGATGCCGGTCATGCTGACCGAGCCGTTGGACCCGGCGGCCGGCACGCCCCTGGCCAGAGCGCTCCGCTGAGACCTGTCACTGACTCCGCAGCCAGTCGGCGGCTTCGTCCGGAGCGCCGAAGCGGATCACTCGTATGGGGGCGAAGCGGGGATCGTGGGCGCGCCGCTGAATGTCCGTCCGGCGAACCCCGTGCTGTGACCACGCCCACCACGCGGGGTGATCGCGGCGGAACCAGCCGGTCAGGGTCTCGCGGTTACCACCGAAGATCCGCTCGCGGAGCAGGGTCCTGCGTAGCGATCGCCTCAGGACCCGCGGCATGATGACCCGCCTGGAGTAGTCCAGCCACACGACGGTGTCGGCACGCTCCCAGAGCAGGTCGCGGACCTGGGGATAGCCGTAGGAGTCGAAGATCCAGGCCGGGGACGCCGCGATCTGGGCGACCCGCGTGGCGAACGCGTCGTTCACGGCCCAGCCGGGGCCGGCGAAGTGCAGGGCGTCCATCTCGTGGTACGGCACCCCGAGCCGCGAACTCAGGGCCCGTGCCATGGTGGACTTGCCGGCCCCGCTGATGCCGGCTACGAGGATGCGCATGCGTTCAGTATCGAACTCATGTCCACCGGTTATCGGGGGTCGATCGGGGTCAGGGGCGGGGTTGCGGCCTCGATGGCGGCGGCCGCGTCCAGGCACAGGTCCTCGCGGAAGCGCGGCCCGATGACCTGTACGACCTGCGGCAGCCCGTCCGCCAGACCGGTGGGGACGGCGACCGACGGCAGCCCGAGCAGGTTGACCACCACGCTCATGCGCAGCACCTCCGGCCACCCGGCCAGCCACTCGGGATCGAGGTCGGCCCCCACCGGGAACGCCGGAATCGTACAGATCGGCGCGAGGACCAGCGGGGTCGAGGCCGTCCAGTCGTCCCAGGCCCGCAGGATGGCGGCGCGTTCCATCATCGGGTCGAAGGCGGCGCGCCCGCCCGCTCGCGTCCAGATCTCCTCGTAGGCGGCCCAGAACTGGACGAACCCCTTGGAGGCCACCGTCTCGACGGGTGGCTGCTCCTCGTGGACGCGGCTGTAGGAGGACATGATCTGGGTGTAGACCTCCGAGGCCCGGTCCAGGGCGGGAGGCAGGCTCTCCGTCACCTGATACCCGGCGTCGGCGAGCAGCTTGGCCGCCTGCCGTACGGCGGCGGTGACCTGGGGGCCCGCGTCGAGGCCGGTGACCGCGGCCACGCCGATCGGCGCCGTCAGGGCGGGGCCCCGCAGGGGAACCGGGGCGTACCAGGGGTCGCCGGGCGCGTGGCCGCACATGTGGTCGAAGGCCAGCCGCAGGTCGGCCACCCGCCGCGCGATAGGACCGTGCACGCCCAGCAGCTGGAACGCGAACGGCGACGCCTGCCCTCGCTGGGCGATCCGGCCCAGCGACGGCTTCAGCGCGGCGACGCCGCAGCACTGGGCGGGCCAGCGCAGCGAGCCCGCGCCGTCGTTGCCGATGCCGAGCGGGGTCAGGCCGGTCGCCACCGCGGCCGCGTCGCCGCCGCTGGAGCCGCCCGGCGTGTGGCCGGCCGACCAGGGGTTACGGGTCGCGCCGCGCAGGTCGTTGTCGGTGTGCCAGCGGATGCCGAACTCCGGCATGTTCGTCCGGCCGATCGGGATCGCGCCCGCCGCCCGCAACTGGGCGATGTGCTGGGCGTCGCGCGAGGCGACGGCGTCGCGCAGGGGGACGATGCCGAGTGTCGTCGCCGAGCCGGCCACGTCGACGTTCTCCTTGACCGTCATGGGGACGCCGCAGAGCGGGCCCGGCGCCGTGCCGTCGCGCAGGGCCCGGTCGGCCGCGTCCGCCGCGTCGAGGGCCTGCTCCTCCAGCACTACCGTGATGGCGTTGACCTGCGGATTCACCTCGGCGATCCGCGCCAGATGGGCCTGGACCACCTCACGGCTGGACACCTCGCGGGTGCCGATCAGCCGCGCCAGGTCTTGGGCGCCCAATGCCCATGGTTCAGCCACAACATCCTCCTTGAGGGGTAAGCGGTGCCGAGGAATCTAGGGCGAGAATGCAGAAAGAGGCAGTCTTGTCTTTCCTGGCCGCTTCAGCCAGCTAGAGAACGCGCAGGTGGGAGCGGTACGAAAAAAGGGCCGGAGGCGATCGCCTCCGGCCCTTCGGAATATCCGGCTAGTTATGCCGGCTGGTCTTGCGCCAGGTGAAACCACCGGGCAGGTTGACGGATATCGTGCGGCGGCCGTCCGCCGTGCGGGTGACGCGGAACAACCGGTTGCCCCAGCTGTGCCCGACGCCGCCGCGTGACAGATTGAGCCTGAACGGCCCGAGCTTGATCGACTTTCGGTAGCTCCAGCCCATCGAGGTTCCCTCCATGAGATCGCGAGGGCTCCCAGCTACCCGAAAATTTGCGAAATATCGGGTTTATTGTGGTGGTCACTCCACTATCACCGTCGCGTTCGCCGGGACCGTGGTGCCCGCCACCTGCCCGGTCACCGAGAAGGTGCCGGGGGAGGCGTACGAACCGGGATCGATCGCCGCCCACGTGACCGCGACCGAGCTGTCCTTGGACCCGTCGTTGTAGGTGGCCACGACGGTGGCCGGCAGCGACGGCGCGGTGCCCGCCCGGGTCCGCACCGCCTCCTCGGCGATCGAGGTGATGGTCACCGCCGGACTCGTCCTGACGTACACCGTGGCCTCGACGGGCGAGCGCAGGCCCTCGGCGAGGCCGGCGACCTTGAAGCTGGTGCCACCGGTCTTGACCTGGTCGGCGGTCACCTGCTGCCACGTCACCGCGGCCTGACCCCGGCCGCCGTCCGCGTACAGCGTCTCCACCTTGGCCGGGAGCTGGGGCAGCGTGCCGGCCACCGTCGGGACGTGCACGGGCCGCACCGAGTCCGGCGGCACCGCGTACGCCTTCCACTCCAGCACGCCGACGGACGCCGGGCCGGACACGAGTTCGGCGCGCAGCTTCGTCGTCGTCACCGTGTCGAACGAGACCGTGTTGTAGGCGTCGGCCGCGGTCGGGTAGGCGGCGGCGCCGGTCACGTCCTCGAAGGAGTCGCCGTCCCACGCCTGGATCTTCCACGACGCCGGGACGCGGACGCCGCCGCCGTCGTCGAAGAAGTACAGGTCGGCCTTGTTCACCCGTACCGGCGAGGGCCAGTCGAGCTGCACCCACTGCGTGCCCTCCTGCGGCCAGGTCCCCCAGCGCGGGTTGGCGCCGTCGTTGGAGCGCGGCGGCTCGATGCCGTCGTTGATCGCCGTCACCTTCTCCCACGGCGAGGTGTAGGAGGCGGTCGGCGTCGCGTACGGCGCCACGTTCACCTGCGTGCCCAGCGCGCCCACCGTGACGGCGACCGTGCCGGACGCCGACTTGGCGCCGTCGGAGGCGGTCAGCTTCAGGTGGTACGTGCCCGCCTCGGTGAACGACGCGACCGTGGCCGGGTTCGCCGGGTCGGTGAAGAACGCCTGCCCCGGTCCGTCGACGACGCTCCATCCCATGCTGAGCGTCCCCGACGGCAGCCCGTCGTCCTTGACGACCGCGTCCAGCCTGGCCTGCCCGGGGCGGTTGAAGGTCGCGTCCTGTACGGCCAGCACGTACGGAGCCCGATTACCCACGGACGGCGGAGCCGAGCCGGTCGCGTACGCCTGCACCTCCTTCAACCCCGTCGAGTAGCCCGGCCGGTGGGTGACCAGCACGCGCAGCTTCTGGGCGGTGACGGACCTGAAGCGGACCTCGTTGAGGTTGGCCCGGGGATAGACTGGTTCCTTGGCCTGGCCGGGCACGTCCTTCCAGGTGGAGCCGTCGAGGTACTGCACCGAGTACAGGGCGGGCTCGCTGTGGCTCTTGCGGTCGTTGTAGAAGTACAGCCGCAGCCGGTCGACCGGCCGGGCCGAGCCCAGGTCCACCTCCAGCCAGTCCTGTGCCTTGCCGGAGCCCTTGCTGCCCCAGTACGGCTCGTTGATCGTGAACCCGTCCACCGCGCCCGCCGGGTCGCCGTAGGAGGCCGTGGCGGACTTGACCAGGTTCGGCCGGGTGGAGCCGAGATCGACCCCGGCCTTCTGGAACAGGTCCTCGACCCGGTTGCCCGACAGCTTCACCTCGGCCGGGGCCTTCATCGACCGCGCCGCCTCGGCGTGCACCACCGTGCTTTTCTCAACGCCGCCCTCGACCTTGCCCGTCGCCGGATCCCAGACCGCGTGCGCGAGCCCGGACAGCGTGACCTTGCGCTTGCCGTCGATGAGGATCGAGTAACCCTCGGGCACGCCCGCGTAGTGCGTTTTGCCGTCGCCGGGCTTGTCCCAGACGATGCTCAGGTCGCTGCCGCGGTAGTTGATGCCGTTGACGGTGAAATGGTCCCAGCCGATGTCGACCGGCCACAGCTCGACCTTGCCGTCGGAGCGCGGGCGCAGGCCCATCACGTCCTCGATGACCGTCCAGTTGCTACTACCGAGGATCGTATGGTGGATCCACGACCGGTAGTCGATGGTCTTGGTGGCGGGATTCCAGTTCGACCAGAACTCGTTGGCGTCCGGGTAACGGGTGTCGCCGCCGACGAACTGCGACCAGGCGTTCCAGTACAGCAACTGCTTGTACTGGTCGGCCGTGATGTACGGCGAGGTGTAGTCGCGCAGCGCCCTGGAGAACAGCGAGAAGTTCCGGGTCGAGTTGATCTGCGAGAAGTTGTTAGACCCCGGATGCCCTGCCGCGGCGGCCTCCGCCTTGTCCTTCTGATTTGCCGTATAGGCCGGGAAAATCGGATATTCGGCGGGGTCGGCCCATAGACGGAGCGCCTCCCGATATTTCGGGTCGTCCGTCGGGACCAGGCCGGTGGCGAACGGGATGTAGTTGTTCGATTCCTTCCACGGAATCAGGTTGCCCGTCTGCAGGTCGCGGTGCTTGAAGAGCTTGTTCTGGTCGTCCCAGAGCAGGGTGAGAATGCCGTTCTTCACCTTGTCGGCCACGCCCCGCAGCTCAGCGGCCTTCGCGGTGTCGCCGATCAGCGTGTACGCCTGCGCCGCCGCCATCGCGTTGGCGTAGACATAGGCGCCCTCGAGTCGCTCGTTCGCCCGGTTGTAGTAGTGGAAGGACACCGCGTCGGCGTCGTTGCCGGTCATCGCCTCCCAGTCGTACTCGATGACCCCGTTCTTGTTGGAGTCGTAGGCGTTGAGTTGCCCGTAGACGTCCTTCTCCGCGTAGCGGGCCAGGTTGCGCAGGATCGCGGGCTGGCCGCCGTGGAGTTGGTAGCTCTCCAGCGCGGAAGCCGAGATGTACTGGGTGTAGCTGTTCGACCAGTTCTCCGGATCGCCCGGGTTATCCGTATATTTCGAGTTACGTGATACTTCGCCGGCCGACACCCACGGGCCGTACGAGTAGATCGGGTCCCGCAGATACTTCAGATCCTGCAAGAACATCGGCACGGTCAGTACGATCGCGTTGTTGTAGCCCAGCGCCCCCTCCACCGACGTCGGGAACTGGAAGTCGTTCCCCGGGATGTCGGCGTCCAGGAAGTTGAACCGCATCAACCACCAGCGGTAGTAGACGAACTTCTTGATGTTGGCGTCCGGCACGTCGATGTAGGGCAGGTTCTCCGCCCACCAGGCGTTGTAGTCCTGGAGCTGGCGGCGCAGCGCCTTCTCCGGCGAGCGGCCCTTGTAGGCGTCGTACTCGCCGCGCGACCCGGCCAGCTCCTCGGTGACGAAGCCCATCTGCACCTTGGCCCGCACGGTCTTGCCCGGCTCGACCGAGAGCGTCCCCTTCAGCGCGCCGTCCGCGACCTTCAGGCCGTCGCCGCTGAGCCGGGGGAAGATCGTGGTCAGCCGGTTCTTCGCCGCCACCACGCCGGTCAGCTCACGGTCGCCGTCCGCGGTCTTCGTGTACGGAGAGGTCACCGTGACCGGCACCTGGAGCTTCGCGGTGCCCCTGTTCGTGACCGCGAGCGTGGTGACCGCCACGTTCTCGTGCGTGATGAACTTCTTGACGGTCACGGCCAGATCGCCGCCCGCGTACTGGCCGGTCCAGTGGCTGGGCATCTGCAACCGCTTGCTCACGTCCTCCTTGAGGTCCGTGCCGAGCGAGACGCTGTAGGCGTCGCGGTTGTCGATGCTCTCCCAGTACGCCACGCTGCCGCCGAAGCCGATGACCGACGGGTCGTGCTCCTTCATGAACAGCGCCCGGCCCCGCGACATCAGCCACGTGCCCGCCGGATCGTCGCCGGGGCGGGCCAGCATGCGGTCGATCCAGTACGAGTCGCCGCCCTTCTCCTTCTTGTAGATCTCCTCCATCATCTTGCGCGGCTGGTAGCGGACGGGCTCGGCCGGGACGGGGTCGGCGCCGGTGAACACCGGCATACCGAGATCGTCCTGGACGGCCGTGGCCGGGGAGCCGGCGGCGAGCAGACTGCCCGCGACGGCTAACGCGGCCAGGCCGGAGAGGGTTCTGCGCACGGGGTTCTCCATGGGGGTGTGTCAGTCGGCGACGGGCAGCCAGACGCGCATGGTGGCGGGGCCGCGATTGCCCCAGCGGTGGTACGGCACCAGCCGCAGCACGGTCTCCGCGCCCTCCGGCGCATCGGGCGTCGGCCCGTACGGCCAGTCATCGGTGGCCGGAGCCCCGAGCACGACGGCGACCTCGATCTCCACAACGGGATCGGCGGGCGCGCCCGCGACGGGATCGGGCGCGCCCGCCTCGGAACCGGCCGCCCTCGGTACGGGGACGGCTGCGGACGCCCCTTCCGGAGAGCCGGTCTGGTGGTCGATGGGTGCGGATGAGATGCGGGCGGCCACGTCGGCGAGGGGCGGTTCGTCGGCGACCGACTCCGCGCAGTAGACGAGGGGCCCGCGCTCCACCGCGACGCTCCCGCGCAGCGCGTCCACGCGCCGGTCGGGGAAGGTCCATCGGGGAGCCATGGGCAGGTCGAGACGGATCTCGTCACCGGGCCGCCAGTCGCCCGCGACGACGGCGTACCCGGGCTCGACCTCCCGACTGCCCGACATATGCGAAATGTCCGACCCACCAGCGTCTGACCCCGCGCCACCGTCCGGACCCGCCGGCCCGTACGCGAGCGTGGCACCCTTCGCCCAGGCGGGCACGCGCAGCGAGATCCGCCCGCTGCCACCAGAAAGGACCCGCACGCGCACCCCGCCCGACCACGGATACCCGGTCTCCACCCGCAACGCGAGCGGCCCGTGGGTGATCTCGCCGGGCGTGAAGTGGTGGATCTGCACCCCGCCCGCGTCACTGGTGGCCACGTAGGCCGGCAGCGAGGCGAGCGTGCGGGCGATGTTGTTCGGGCAGCACGACACGTCGAACCATGGCGAGCGCAGCCCGCCCTCGGCGGCGTGGTTGACCCCGTTCAGCGGCACGGCCGGTACCCGCACGCGCAGCGGGTTGGCGTAGAAGAACGATCGGCCGTCCAGGGCCACCGCGGTGGCCAGCACGTTGTACAGCGTCCGCTCGGCCACGTCGGCGTACCGGGCGTCGCCGGTGGCCAGCAGCAGCCGGTGCGACAGCATGATCGAGGCGATGCCCGCGCAGGTCTCGGAGTAGGCCCGGTCCGGCGGCAGCTCGTAGTCGTCACCGAAGGACTCGTCGGTGTGCCGCGAGCCCATGCCGCCCGTCAGGTGGGTGCGCCTGGCGACCGCGCGCTCCCACTGCGCTTCGACGGCCTTCAGCAACTCCTCGTCGCCCGTCTCCACGGCCACGTCGACGACGCCGCTGGCCAGGTAGAGCGCCCGTACGGCATGCCCGCGCAACGACTGCGCGCGCCGTACCGGGACGTCGTCCTGGAAGTAGGCGCGGCCGAAGGGGATCTCGGCCAGCGCGGGCAGGCCGCGGCGTTCGACGAAGCGGCGGGCCATCTCCAGGTAGCGCTCGGTGCCGGTGGCCCGGTACAGCTCGACCAGCGCCATCTCCACCACCGGGTGGCCGCAGGTCTCCGAGGTGTCCATGAAGCGGCGGCAGATGTGGTCCGCCGCCCGCTTGACCACCTCGGTCAGCCGGTCCTCGCCGTGCATGCGCAGCCGGGCGACCCCGGCCTGGATGAGGTGGCCGTAGCAGTAGAGCTCATGGCCCCACTCGAAGTCGGTGTAGCGGTGGCCGCTCCATCGGGTGTTGAGGTAGCCGTCGCCCTCCTGGGCCCTGGCCACGGTCTCGGCCAGTTCGGGCAGCGCGGGGTGGTCGGCCCACGCCATCCCCTCCAGCAGCTTGTAGATCTCCGAGTCGCTGAACTCCCTGCCCTTGCGGGGCAGACGGCCACGGAAGTTGCCGATCCAGCCTTCGCGCTCCATCCATTCCTGGCAGTGGGCGATGGTGACGTCCCGGTTGAGGGTGACGCGGTCGCCCCAGAAGCCGGGCGCCGGACGTACGGCGTCCAGGCCGAGGGGGGACAGCACGCCCGATGAGGGCAGGACAGGATTAGCCACGCAGAGCTCCCGACATGAATCCGCGCACGTAGTGGCGCTGCAGAATGACGAACAGAATGAGACAGGGGAGTGCCATGACCATGACGCCGGCCTGGAGCATGCCGTAGTCGATGGCGCCGAACGTGCCCTGCGTCATGCTGACCACGGCCACCGGCAGGGTGAACGACGCGCCGTCGTTGAGCAGGATGAGCGGTGCGAAGAAGTCGTTCCACGAGGCGAGGAAGGCGAACAGGCCGACCGTGACGAGCGCCGGCCGTACGGCGTGCAGCAGGATCCGGGAGAAGGCCCGGAAGGTGCCGCAGCCGTCGACCAGCGCCGCCTCCTCCAGCTCGCGCGGGATCGCCTCGAACGCGTTACGCATCATGAACAGCGCGAACGGCAGCTGGAACATCACGAACACCAGTGACAGCCCCAGCAGCGAGTTCTGCAGGCCGAGGTAGCCGAGCAGCACGTAGAGCGGGATGAGGATCGTCGCGTACGGCACCATGAGGATCGCCAGCGTGGCCAGGAACAGCAGGTTCTTGCCGGGGAAGTCGAACCGGGCGAAGGCGTAGCCGCCCAGCGCGGAGACGATCAGCGTGCCGGCGACGGTCATCGACGACACCAGCACGCTGTTGGTGGCGTAGGTGCCGACGCCCTCGCCGAACTGGGCCATCTTCAGGTAGTTGGACGGCTCCTCCAGCGAGGCCCAGCCGCTCCACAGCAGCGGGAACAGGAACAGGATGGCCAGCGCCGTGACAGTGGGGTAATACCGCATCATTGGTCGTTCACCGCTCCTCACTCCCTCCGCGGGCCGCTCGTTCCTCGCGGACCGCTCCGTTCGCTGCGTCGGGTTCACTCCTCACTTGAGCCTCCGCATCAGCAGAGTGTTGAACCCGACCAGGGCGACCAGCAGCACGACGGACAGCGCCGCCGCCCCGCCGAGGTCGAAGCGGAAGAACGCGTCGCGGTAGACGACCATGACCATCGAGACCGTGCTGTTGTCCGGGCCGCCGTTGGTGAAGATGAAGAACTGGTCGAAGGCCAGCAGCGAGCCCGTGATGCTGAGGATCAGCATCAGCGCCAGCGTCGGGCGCAGCAGCGGCATCGTGATCTTGGTGAAGATCTGCCAGCGGTTGGCGCCGTCGCTCCTGGCCGCCTCGTACACCTCGACGGGGATCGACTGCAGACCGGTCAGCAGGATGAGCATGTTGAACCCGGCGAAGCGCCACAGCACGAGCGCGATCGTGGAGAACAACGCCATGTTGGGGGTGCCGATCCACTTCACCGGCTCGTGCGTGATCCCCAGCGTCTGGAGGAGCGGGTCGATCGGGCCGAAGTCGTTGTTCAGCATGCCGTAGAACAGCAGCGCGGCGGCGGCGAAGCCGACGGCTCCCGGCAGGAAGAACGCGGTACGGAAGAAGGCGACGCCGGGCCGGCGCTCCTGCACCAGCAGGGCGAGGCCGAGCGCGACGGCCGACAGCAGGACGGTGGTGATGGCGGTGTACTTCAGCGTGAAGAGCACCGCGTCGAAGAACAGCGGGTTTTTCGGGATCTTGGTGTAGTTGTCGGGGGCGTTGAAGACCGCCTGGCCCAGCAGCGGCCAGCGATTCAGCGACATCCAGACGACCAGCACCAGCGGCGCGAGGAACAGGACGCCCACGATGACGGCGGTCGGCGCGGCGTACAGCCAGCCTTGGACCTGTCTCCTCCGCCATCGGGCGGACGGCACCGTGTGCGCCGCCCGCCGCTTGGGCTTGCTGAGAGTTGCGATCATTGCTGCAGGGACTTCGTTATCTCGGCATTCAGTTGGGGGACCTTCGCGGCGTCGCCGAACACCGCCTCGCGAGCCAGTCGCAGCCAGGGTCCCTGCGGGTCGTTGAACGTCTGGCCGAAGCGCAACGCGTACGGCGTCTGACCCTTGGCGACCAGCGAGTTGATCAGCACCACGCGCGGGTCCTCAGCCGAGTACTTGTTGTTGGCCAGGTCCGTACGCGCGAGCACGTCCTTGTTCTTGGCCATGACCTCGACCTGCGCGTCATCGGAGACGGTCCAGGACAGGAAGTCCCAGGCCGCGTCGGCGTTCTTGGACGTCGAGGAGATGCCGATCGAGTCGCCGCCCACGAACGTCGACTCGCCGCCGTCGGGACCGGCGATGGGGGTGACGCCGATCTTCATGCCGGCGGGCATCGTGCCGAGCGTGGTCGACGGCATGGGCATGACGCCGATCTCGCCCTTGGGGAAGAAGCCGGTCCAGGTCGGGCCCTGCTCCTCCTTGGCCGTCGGGCCGGTGACCTTCTTCTCGTACAGGTCGTGGTAGGTCTTGAACACCTCGGTCATCGCGGCCTGGTCGTTGAGCGAGGTGGTGCCTTCGGCGTTCATGACCTGGGCGCCGGCCGCCCAGACCGAGGGCCAGAAGGTGAAGACGTAACAGCCACCGCAGTTGCCGCCGAAGAACGTACCGTGCACCTTGCCGTCCTTGCCCAGCTTCTGCTGGATCGTGGTGGCCTGCTCGGCGAACTCCTTCAGCGTCTTGGGCCCCTTCTCCGGGTCGAGCCCGGCCTTGGCGTAGAGGTCCTTGTTCCAGAACCAGACCGACAGGTCCAGCGTGTGGGGCAGGGTGTAGAGCTTGCCGTCCAGCGTGCCCAGCTTCATGTGGGAGGGCGCGAGGCCGGCCTTGTACGGCAGGGCGTTGACCCGGTCGGTGATGTCCATGAACAGGCCCTGCGAGGTGTAGTTCGGGACGAAGATCACGTCGGCCGCGAACACGTCCGGCAGCTGCTTCGCCCCGGCCGCCGCCGCGATGCGCGGCTGGTAGTTGTCCGTCGGGATGACGGTCAGTTTCACCTGGTTCTTGTGACCGCTGTTGTAGGCCTTCACCAGCCGTTCGCTCTGGGCCTGCGTCGCCGCGCGGGTCCACATGGTGATCGTGACCGGGCCTGCCGCTTGGGGCTGCTTATCGCTCCCAGCGCTCCCACCGCTGCCGCAAGCGGCGGATGTGAGCGCTAACAAACCGAGGAAGGCGATCCCAGCCAGCCGTCGTCTCATGGTTGTCTCCTTCGGGACCCCCGTGAACTGAAAGGTTTTCGGAAACGTAGAAGAAACATTGGGGCCTGTCAATGGGTATTATGGTTTGTCCTAGATACCGGGTTACTGAAAAGGGTTTCGAAAATATGGCGGGTAGGCGCGCGACCATCAACGACGTGGCCTCCCTGGCAGGGGTGTCGATCGCCACGGCCTCCAAGGCGCTCAACGGGCGGCAGGACGTGCGGGCCTCGACCCGTCAGCGCGTGCTCGCCGCCGCGGAGGAGCTCTCCTTCCAGCCGAACGCCCTGGCCAGGGGGCTTTTGTCCGGGCAGACGCGGACGGTCGGGCTGCTCACCTCCGACAGCGCGGGCCGGTTCGGCATCCCGGTGCTGCTCGGGGCGGAGGACGCGTTCGGCGCGGGGGAGATGGCGGTACTGCTCTGCGACGCCCGCGGCGACGCCATCAGGGAGCAGCACCACCTGCGCGCGCTGCTGTCGCGCCGCGTCGACGGGCTGATCGTGGTGGGTGAGAGCACCAACCTGCGGCCGTCCGTCAGCCGCGACCTCGGAGTGCCGGTGGTCTACGCCTACGGGCCGTCGGACGATCCGGAGGACGTGTCGTTCGTCCCGGACGACGTGGGCGGCGCGGTGATGGCCGTGAATCATCTGATCGCGCTGGGCCGGCGCCGGATCGCGCACGTCACCGGGCCCGAGCACTACAAGGCGGCCCGTGATCGCGTGGCGGGCGTGGAGCTGGCGCTGTCCGAGGCGGGGCTGGAGCAGGCGGGCGAGACGCTCTGGGGCGCGTGGTCGCAGCGGTGGGGGCGGCACGCGGCGGAGATGCTGCTGATGGCCCAGCCGGAGATCGACGCGGTCTTCTGCGGCAGCGACCAGGTCGCGGCCGGGTTCGTGGAGGCGGTCCGCGAGCGGGGGCGGCGGGTGCCCGACGACATCGCGGTGATCGGCTACGACAACTGGGAGGTGCTGTCGACCGAGACGCGCCCGGCCCTGACGACCGTGGACATGAACCTCGAACTCCTCGGCCGGACGGCCGCCCAGCACCTGTTCGCGGCCATCGACGGACGGGCCACGCCGGGCGTCCATCGCATGCCCTGCCAGCTGGTGATCCGCGACTCCACGGCGTCGTCGGCGTAACCGCGCACGGAGAGCCGGTTCAGGCCGGTGACTCAGCGGATATGTTAGCGTTAACATTCGGAGTGGGCCCTTGAGCGCCAAAGATGAGGGTCGCTCACTGCGAAGTCAAGAGAGCTCGTGTGACGCGACCGTAATCGGACGACCTCTTGACGAGACCTGTTGTTAACGTTCACAGTCATGCCAAGCCAGGAAGGGAGCACGGCAGTGGGAGCGACCCAGGGGCGTCGACCGCCGGTCATGGCCGATGTGGCCAAAGAGGCCGGGGTGTCGCACCAGACGGTCTCACGCGTGCTCAACGAGCATCCCAACGTGCGCAGCGAGACCCGCGCGCGGGTGATGGAGGCGATCGACAAGCTCGGCTACCGCCGCAACCTCGTCGCCCGCGCTCTGGTCACCAAGCACTCCAGGACGCTCGGCGTGGTCAGCTTCGACACCACGCTGTACGGCCCGGCCAGCACGGTCTACGGCATCGAGCAGGCGGCCCGGGGGGCCGGCTACTTCGTCAGCATCGTGAGTCTCAAGTCCATCGACAAGATCGGCGTCAGCGACGCCCTCGACTACCTGGCCGACCAGGGCGTCGACGGCATCGTGGTGGTCGCGCCGCAACGGTCGGCCGCCCAGGCGCTGGGCGAGCTCCCGTTCGGGGTGCCCACGGTCGCCGTCGAGGGCGGCGAGGCCGGTGACGTCTCGGTCGTCTGCGTCGACCAGGTCCGCGGCGGCAGGATGGCCACCGAGCACCTGCTCTCCCTGGGACACGAGACGGTCTGGCACATCCGCGGCCCCTCCGACTGGCTGGAGGCCGAGGGGCGCGTGGCCGGGTGGCGGGCCGCGCTGGAGCAGGCGGGCCGTCCGGCCCCGGAGCCGCTCGCCGGAGACTGGAGCCCGCGCTCGGGATACGAGGCGGGGCGCAGTCTGGCGAGCATGAAGGACGTCACAGCGGTGTTCGTCGCCAACGATCAGATGGCGCTGGGCGTGCTGCGGGCGTTCACCGAGCAGGGGGTGAAGGTGCCCGACCAGGTGAGCGTCGTCGGTTTCGACGACATCCCCGAATCGGAGTTCTTCTCGCCGCCGCTCACCACCATCAGGCAGGACTTCGGCGCGGTGGGCAGGCACAGCATCGAGGTGCTCCTTCGGCAGATCGAGGGCCAAGGCTCCCACGAGCGCGAACGCCTCGTGGTTCCGCCCTCGCTCGTCTCCCGGGCCAGTACGGCCCGGCGGTAGGCCGTACACGGAAGGAAGCGCGCACGCACCCGTGCTCTTGGTGTTAGCGCTCACATCAGAAGGGACCCCACGTGTTGAAGAGGATCTCGGTGTTGATGCTCGCCGGGTTCACCGCCATGGCGGTGGCCGGATGCGGCAGTGGCGGCGGCGGTGGCGGTGGTGCGATCACCATGGGCTTCTCGCAGGTCGGCGCGGAGAGCGGCTGGCGCACCGCGAACACCAAGTCGGTGCAGGACTCGGCCAAGTCTGCCGGGATCACCCTGAAGTTCTCGGACGCCCAGCAGAAGCAGGAGAACCAGATCAAGGCGATCCGCTCCTACATCCAGCAGAAGGTGGACGTCATCGCCTTCTCGCCGGTGGTGGAGTCGGGCTGGGACACCGTGCTCAAGGAGGCCAAGGACGCGAAGATCCCGGTGATCCTCACCGACCGGGCCGTGGACTCCAAGGACACCTCGCTCTACAAGACCTTCCTCGGCTCGGACTTCATCGAGGAGGGCCGCAAGGCCGGCAAGTGGCTGGTGGACGAGTACAAGAGCAGCACCGACCCGGTCAAGATCGTCGAACTGCAGGGCACCACGGGCTCGGCTCCGGCCAACGACCGCAAGGCGGGCTTCCAGGAGATCATCAAGGCCGAGCCCAAGTTCCAGATCGTCGCCTCGCAGACCGGCGACTTCACCCGGGCCAAGGGCAAGGAGGTCATGGAGGCCTTCCTGAAGTCCACTCCGGACATCGACGTGCTTTACGCGCACAATGACGACATGGGGCTGGGTGCGATCGAGGCCATCGAGGGCGCGGGCAAGGTGCCCGGCAAGGACATCAAGATCATCACGGTCGACGCGGTCAAGGACGGCATGCAGGCACTCGCCGACGGAAAGATCAACTACATCGTCGAGTGCTCCCCGCTGCTCGGCCCGCAGCTGATGGACCTGGCCAAGAAGGTCGTCAAGAACGAGACCGTGCCGACCCGCGTGATCACGCAGGAGACGGCGTTCAACCAGGAGCAGGCCAAGGCCGCTCTCCCTAACCGCCAGTACTGACCGCCGACCGGGCCGGCCCTCGCGGCCGGCCCACTCACATTCAAGAGCTAGAGGAGAGGGGCGCCGATGGCCGTACCCGCGCCGATCCTGCTGATGAGCGGAATCGGCAAACAGTTCCCCGGCGTGAAGGCTCTCGACGGCGTGGACCTGCGACTGCTGCCGGGCGAGGTGCACGCGCTCATGGGCGAGAACGGCGCGGGCAAGTCCACCCTGATCAAGGTGCTGACCGGCGTCCACCCCATCGACGCCGGCTCCATCGAGTTGCTCGGCGAGCCTGTCGCGTTCGGCAGCCCGCTGGAGGCTCAAGGGGCCGGCATCAGCACGGTCTACCAGGAGGTCAACCTCTGCGCGAACCTCTCGGTCGCCGAGAACATCTTCGTCGGCCGCGAGCCCCGGCGCTGGGGCCGGATCGACTGGCCGCGGATGCGGGCCAGGGCCGCGGAGCTGCTGGCCCGCCTCGAGCTCGACCTCGACGTCTCGGCGCCCCTGTCGACCTACTCGCCGGCCATCCAGCAGATGGTGGCCATCGCGCGGGCCATCGACATCGAGGCCCGGGTGCTGATCCTCGACGAGCCGACCTCCAGCCTGGACGCGAGCGAGGTCGAGCAGCTGTTCCGCGTGATGCGCACCCTCAAGGAGGAGGGCATCGCGATCTTGTTCGTCTCGCACTTCCTCGACCAGGTCTACGAGATCTCCGACCGGATGACGATCCTGCGCAACGGGCGGCTGGTGGGCGAGTACCTCACCGCGGAGCTCAGCCAGGTCGAGTTGGTCGCCAAGATGATCGGCCAGGAGCTCGCCGCCCTGGAGAAGCTGCACGGCGAGGCCAAGGTGTTCGACCGGCCGCTCCTGGAGGCGCGCGGGCTGGGCCGGGCCGGGGCCATCGAGCCGTTCACGCTGACCGTCCACGAGGGCGAGGTCGTGGGGCTGGCCGGGCTGCTGGGCTCGGGTCGTACGGAGGTCGCGCGGCTGCTGTTCGGCGCCGACCACGCCAGCGCCGGCGAGGTGAGCATCGAGGGCACGCCCGTCTCGTTGCGCGCGCCGCGCGTCGCGATGAACCACCGGATCGCGTTCTGCTCGGAGAACCGCAAGTCGGACGGGCTGATCCCCGACCTCACGGTCAGGGAGAACATCATCCTGGCCCTGCAGGCCACCAGGGGCTGGACCAGGCCGGTCCCGCGCGAGCAGCAGGACGAGCTGGTCGGCAAGTACATCGCCGCGCTGAAGATCAGCCCGGCCAACCCGGAGCACCTCGTACGCGACCTCAGCGGCGGCAACCAGCAGAAGGTGCTGCTGGCCAGGTGGCTGATCCTGGAGCCCAGGCTGCTCATCCTCGACGAGCCCACCCGCGGCATCGACATCGGCGCGAAGACCGAGATCCAGCGCCTGGTCGCCCAGCTGTCCGACGGCGGCATGGCGGTGCTGTTCATCTCCGCCGAGCTGGAGGAGGTGCTGCGGCTCAGCCACAAGGTCGGCGTCCTGCGCGACCGCAGGCTGGTCGCCGAGCTGCCCAACGACGACGACCTCACCACGGACGTGCTCATGGAGACCATCGCAAGTGGCGGCGCGGGCGGGGGGCGAGCGGAATGAGACGCCTGCTCTGGCCGGTCGTCATCCTGGCCCTGCTGCTCCTCGTCAACCTGTTCTTCACCGCGAACTTCTTCTCGATCCAGATGCGCGACGGCCACCTCTACGGCAGCCTGATCGACATCCTGCGGTTCGGCGCCCCGCTCATCCTGGTCTCGCTCGGGATGACGCTGGTCATCGCGACCGGCGGCATCGACCTGTCGGTCGGCTCGGTGGTGGCGATCGCGGGGGCGCTGGCCTGCCTGCAGATCAGCGACGACGCCGGCGTGTTCACCGCCGTGGCGCTGGCGCTCGGCCTGTCGGTGCTGCTCGGGGCGTGGAACGGCCTGCTCGTCGCGGTCGTCGGCATTCAGCCGATCATCGCCACGCTGATCCTCATGGTGGCCGGCCGCGGCCTGGCCCAGCTGATCACCGGCGGGCAGATCATCACCGTCAACAGCCCCTCGTACAAGATCATCGGCGGCGGCTACTGGCTGACCGTGCCCTTCGGCATCCTGCTGGTCGTGGTGGTCCTGGCGATCACCGTGTTCCTCACCCGCAGGCTGGCCCTGGGCATGCTGATCGAGTCGGTCGGCGGCAACGCCGAAGCCAGCAGGCTCGCCGGGATCCGATCGCGCGGCATCATCATCATGGTCTACGCCTTCGCCGCGCTCTGCGCCGGCGTCGCCGGGCTGATGATCAGCTCGAACGTGTCCAGCGCCGACGGCAACAACGCCGGCCTCTGGGTCGAGCTCGACGCCATCCTGGCCGTGGTCATCGGCGGCACCTCACTGTCGGGCGGGCGCTTCTCGCTCGGCGGCACCGTGCTCGGCGCGCTGATCATCCAGACGCTGACCACGACCATCTACTCCATCGGGGTGCCGCCGGAGACCACGCTGCTGTTCAAGGCGCTCGTGGTGACCGCGGTCTGCCTCATCCAGTCGAAGTCGTTCCGCGAGAAGGTGTTCGGCCGTCGCCGCCGAGCCGTGCCGCCCAGCCCGGCGGCCGAGGAGAAGGTCCGGGTGACGGCATGACGACCGTGACGCTCAACGGCCTCAGGACGATCCCGGCCAAGTACGTGCCCGTCCTGGTGACCGCCTGCCTGTTCGTGGCGATGTTCGTGGCGGGCGGCATCCGCTACGAGGGGTTCGCCAGCGGGCAGGTGATACTCAACGTCTTCATCGACAACGCCTTCCTGCTGGTCGTGGCCGTCGGCATGACGTTCGTGATCCTCACCGGGGGGATCGACCTGTCGGTCGGCTCGGTGGTCGCGCTGTCCACGATGATCTCGGCGAGCCTGATGAAGGGGCCCGGGTGGCCACCGTACCTGGTGATCCCGCTGGTGCTGCTCATCGGCGCCGCGCTGGGGCTGGTGATGGGGTACATCATCCACACCTTCGAGATTCAGCCGTTCATCGTCACGCTGGCCGGGATGTTCCTGGCCAGGGGGCTGTGCTACACGATCGGCACCGACTCGATCCCCATCGAGGATCCGACGTTCACGGCGTTCGCGCAGACCAGGATCGACCTGTTCGCTGATCTGTGGATCTCGCCGAGCGTGATCATCGCCGCGGTGGTGGTGCTCGTGGCGGCGTACGTGCTGCACTACACGCGCCTGGGCCGCTCCGTCTACGCCACCGGGGGCAGCGAGCAGTCCGCGCTGCTCATGGGCCTGCCCGTGGCCCGGACGAAGATCACGGTCTACACGGTCAGCGGGTTCTGCTCGGCGCTCGGCGGGGTGCTGCTGTCGTTCTACATGCTCTCGGGGTACGGGCTGCACGCCGTCGGCATGGAGCTCGACGCGATCGCGGCCGTCGTCATCGGCGGCACGCTGCTGACCGGCGGCTCGGGGTTCCTGCTCGGCACCGTGCTGGGCGTGCTCGTGCTGGGCCTGATCCAGACGGTCATCAGCTTCGAGGGCACGCTCAGCTCGTGGTGGACCAAGATATTCATCGGACTTCTGCTCTTCGTCTTCATCCTGCTCCAGCGCCTGTTCTCAGCCCGCCGGACCTGACCTCCGGTACGGCCTCCGCCGTACCGGATATAGGGAGATTGTGTGAACGCTAACAACAACACATACGTGATCGGTGTCGACTTCGGCACGCTGTCCGGCCGTGCCGTGGTGGTGCGGGTGGAGGACGGCGCCGAGGTCGGCACCGCCGTGCACGAGTACGCCCACCGCGTCATCGAGGACCGGCTGCCCGGCTCCGAGGTCCGGCTGGGACCCGACTGGGCGCTGCAGTCCCCGCAGGACTGGCTGGACGTGCTGCGTACCGCCGTGCCCGAGGCCGTGGCCGCGGCCGGGATCGACCCGGCGCAGGTCGTCGGCCTCGGCACCGACTTCACCGCGTGCACGGTGCTGCCGACCACCGGCGACGGCACGCCGCTCTGCTTCCAGACGCCCGAGCGGCCGCACGCCTGGCCCAAGCTGTGGAAGCACCACGCGGCGCAGGCGCACGCCGACCGGATCAACGAGCTGGCCGCGCGGCGCGGGGAGAGCTGGCTGCCGCGCTATGGCGGCAAGATCTCCTCGGAGTGGGAGTTCGCCAAGGGGCTGCAGGTGCTCGAGGAGGACCCGGAGACCTACGGGCGGGCCGAGCGGTGGATCGAGGCGGCCGACTGGATCATCTGGCAGCTCACCGGGGTGGAGACCCGCAACGTCTGCACCGCTGGATACAAGGGGATTTTTCAGGATGGGGGCTATCCGTCCGAGGAGTTCCTCGCCGCCCTCAACCCCGACTTCTCCGGGTTCGCCGGCAAGTTGGGACATGAGCTGTCCCCGCTGGGCGGGCTCGCCGGTCGGCTGACCGCGCAGGCCGCCGAATGGACCAAGCTGCCCGAGGGCATCGCGATCGCCGTCGGCAACGTCGACGCGCACGTCACCTCCGCCGCGGCCGACGCGGTCCGGCCCGGCCAGATGGTCGCCATCATGGGCACCTCCACCTGCCACGTGATGCCGTCCGACCAGCTGGCCGAGGTGCCCGGCATGTGCGGGGTGGTCCAGGACGGGATCGTTCCGGGACTGTGGGGATACGAGGCGGGACAGTCCGGCGTGGGCGACATCTTCGCCTGGTTCGTCGACAACGCCGTGCCCGCCTCGTACGCGCGGCTCGCGGCGGAGCAGGGACAGTCGGTGCACGACTACCTGACCGAGCTGGCCGCCGGGCAGCGGGTCGGGCAGCACGGCCTGGTCGCGCTCGACTGGCACAACGGCAACCGCTCGGTGCTGGTCGACCACGACCTGTCCGGCGTGGTCGTCGGCCAGACCCTGGCCACCAAGCCCGAGGACGTCTACCGCGCGCTCATCGAGGCCACCGCGTTCGGCGCCCGGGTGATCGTCGAGACGTTCGAGGCGTCGGGCGTGCCGGTGGCGGAGTTCGTGGTGGCCGGCGGCCTGCTGAAGAACCGCTTCCTCATGCAGGTCTACGCCGACGTGCTGCGCCGCCCGCTCTCGATCATCGACTCCGAGCAGGGCCCCGCGCTCGGCTCGGCGATCCACGCGGCCGTCGCGGCGGGCGCGTACGACGACATCCAGCAGGCCGCGGCCGTGATGGGCGCGCGGCAGGAGAACGCGTACGTGCCCGACGCGGACCGGGCCGACGCCTATGACCGGCTCTACGCCGAATACCGCACACTGCACGACTACTTCGGGGATGGACGAATGCTGCACACGCTACGCGCGATCAGGAACGAGGCCCGCTCATGACCGAGGCCATGCGGAAGACGGTCTGCGACCTGCACGCCGAGCTGGTGCGCAACAACCTCGTCGTCTGGACCGCCGGGAACGTCTCCGGCCGGGTCCCCGGCGAGGACCTGTTCGTCATCAAGCCGTCCGGCGTCACCTACGACGAGCTGACGCCGCAGAACATGGTCGTCTGCGACCTCGACGGCAACCTGGTGGCCGGCGAACACGCGCCGTCCAGCGACACCGCCGCGCACGCCTACGTCTATCGCAACATGCCCGAGGTGAACGGGGTGGTGCACACCCACTCCACCTACGCCTCCGCCTGGGCCGCGCGCGGTGAGGCCATCCCGTGCGTGCTGACCGCCATGGCCGACGAGTTCGGCGGCGAGATCCCGGTCGGGCCGTTCGCGCTGATCGGCGACGACTCCATCGGCCAGGGCATCGTGAAGACGCTCAAAGGGCACCGCTCGCGGGCCGTGCTGATGCAGAACCACGGCGTCTTCAGCATCGGCCCGAGCCCCAAGGCCGCGGTCAAGGCCGCGGTGATGTGCGAGGACGTCGCCCGTACCGTGCACGTGGCCCGGCAGCTCGGCGAGCCGCTGGCCATCGCCCAGGACGACATCGACCGCTTGTACGACCGCTATCAGAACGTCTACGGACAACAGAGGAGCCCGCGTTGAACATCTGGTTTCTGACCGGCAGCCAGGGACTGTACGGCGAGGACACGCTGCGCCAGGTCGCCGAGCAGTCGCAGCGGATCGCCGCGGCGCTTCCGGTGCCCGTCGAGTGGAAGCCCGTGCTCACCGACGCGGCCGCGATCAGGCGGGTGATGCTGGAGGCCAACGCCGACGACTCGTGCGCCGGCGTGATCGCCTGGATGCACACCTTCTCGCCGGCCAAGATGTGGATCGCCGGGCTGGACACGCTGCGCAAGCCGCTGCTGCACCTGCACACGCAGGCCAACGTGGAGCTGCCGTGGAGCTCCATCGACATGGACTTCATGAACCTCAACCAGGCCGCGCACGGCGACCGCGAGTTCGGCCACATCCAGACCCGGCTGGGCGTGCCGCGCAAGACCGTGGCCGGGCACGTCAGCGACCCGTTCGTGGCCGACCGGGTGCTCGCTTGGTCGCGCGCGGCGGCGGGCCTGGCGGAGGTGCGTACGCTCAAGCTCGCCAGGTTCGGCGACAACATGCGCGACGTCGCCGTCACCGAGGGCGACAAGGTCGAGGCGCAGCTGCGCTTCGGCGTCTCGGTCAACACCTACGGCGTCAACGAGCTGGTCGAGGCCGTGGACGCCGCCTCCGACGCGGACGTGACGGCGCTGGTCAAGGAGTACGCCGAGCTCTACCGGGTGGCACCGGAGCTGCTGGGCGAGCGGAACGAGTCGCTGCGCTACGCCGCCAGGATCGAGCTGGGCCTGCGCGGCTTCCTGGAGGCGGGCGGGTTCCGCGCGTTCACCACGAACTTCGAGGACCTCGGCGGGCTGCGCCAGCTCCCCGGCCTGGCCGTGCAGCGGCTGATGGCCGACGGGTACGGCTTCGGCGGCGAGGGCGACTGGAAGACCTCGGTGCTGCTGCGCACGCTCAAGGCCATGGCGCCGGGCGGCACCTCGTTCATGGAGGACTACACCTACAACATGACGCCGGGCGAGGAGCTCATCCTCGGCGCGCACATGCTGGAGGTCTGCCCGTCGATCGCCACGGGCACCCCGTCGTGCGAGATCCACCCGCTGGGCATCGGCGGCCGGGAGGACCCGGTGCGGCTGGTGTTCGACGCCGAGCCGGGTCCCGGCGTGGTCATCGGGCTCGCCGACATGGGGGACCGGTTCCGGCTGGTGGCCAACGAGATCGACATCGTCGCGCCGCCGCACCCACTGCCCAACCTGCCGGTGGCGCGCGCGGTCTGGCGGCCCCGGCCGAACCTGCGTACCTCCGCCGAGGCGTGGCTGACCGCGGGCGCGCCGCACCACACCGTGCTCTCGACGGCCGTGGGCACCGAGGAGCTGACCGACCTGGCCGACATGCTCGGGGTCGAGCTGCTGGTCATCGACGCGGACACGACGGCTCGGGGATTCGCCAAGGAGCTGCGCTGGAACCAGGCGTACTACCGGCTGGCGCAGGGCTTCTAGTCGCCCTTGGGGGTGTCGTCAGGTGGCTTCGGGGCGTTCCTGCGCTGTTCCTCGGCTCGCTCGCGGAGGCGGCGCAGGAACTCCTCGTCGTCGTCGGGGTTGCTCGCGGTCGCGCGCCCCGGCCGGTCGTACTCGGGGTATCCGGTCGGCCGCGCCGGCGGGAGCGCCTGCGGGCGCCCGGCCACCAGCCAGATGATGGAGCCGACCAGCGGGAACAGCAGCACGACGAGCACCCAGAGGATCTTCGGCAGATTGCGGCACGCCTCTTCCGGCGTGGTGATCGCGTCGAAGAGGCAGTACAGCCAGAGCACGAGCGTGGCCAGACCGAGGGCCTCGGACAGGTAGAGCACGGAATTCTCCTCGGCGGCGCCCAGAGCGCCTTTGTCGTCGGCGCTTTCGTCGGCGGCACCCGAAACTAGCGCCCCCTCGCGGCGCTGACAAGAGCTATGGAACTGTAGGGCAGTGACGTTGAAGAATTGGGCGGGAAACATCGCCTTTCAGATGAAAAACGTGCATCATCCCTCCTCCCTCGACGAGCTCCAGAGCCTTGTCGCCGGCACCACCTCCATCCGGGCGTTAGGCAGTGGCCACTCCTTCAACGACGTCGCCGACTCGACGGGTGACCTGGTCACCCTGGACCGCCTGCCGTACGAGATCGAGATCGACAGCGCCGCGGCGCGGGTGCGGGTCGGCGGGCGGGTGACGTACGCGGAGCTCGCGCCCGTGCTGCACGCGAGCGGGTTCGCGCTCGGCAACCTGGCCTCGCTGCCGCACATCTCGGTGGCCGGTTCGGTCGCGACCGGCACGCACGGCTCCGGCGGCGGCAACCAGAGCCTGTCGGCGGCCGTGGCGGCGCTGGACCTCGTCACCGCCGACGGCACCCTGATCACCCTCGCGCGGGGTGAGGCCGACTTCCCCGGCGCGGTCGTGGCGCTCGGCGCGCTCGGCGTCGTCACCTCGGTCACGCTCGACCTCGTGCCCGCCTTCGAGCTGCGCCAGTACGTCCGGGAGGGCCTGCCCGACGACTTCGACTTCGAGGCCGTCATGTCGGCCGGCTACAGCGTTAGCCTGTTCACCAACTGGCTGGCGACCACCGTGTGGCTCAAGCGCCGCTCCGAGCTGGCCCCCGGCGACTGGCACGGCACCCGCGCGGCCGACGGGCCCCGCCACCCGGTGCCGGGCATGCCGGCCGGCAGCTGCACCGAGCAGCTCGGCGTGCCGGGGCCGTGGCACGAGCGGCTGCCGCACTTCCGGGCCGACTCGCCGCCGAGCAGCGCGGGCGAGGAGCTGCAGTCGGAGTTCCTGCTGCCCAGGGGGCGCGCGGCCGAGGCGCTGCGCGAGCTGCGGGCCATCGGCGACCGCCTCCGGCCGGTGCTGCAGATCTCCGAGGTGCGTACGATCGCCGCCGACGACCTGTGGCTCAGCCCGTATCTCGGCCGCGACACGGTGGGCGTGCACTTCACCTGGGTCAAGGACACCGAGGCGGTGCTCCCGGTGGTCGAGCTGGTGGAGGAGCGGCTGGCGCCGTTCGATCCCCGGCCGCACTGGGGCAAGCTGTTCACCAGGTGGCCGTCGTGCCCGGAGCGTTTCCGGGACATGGTGGGGCGCTACGACCCGGCGGGCAAGTTCCGCAACGACTTCGTTGGGACGCTGCTGGATACCTGACCGGATCTGACAGGTATGACCCGCACCATGGGACGCATGACAGCCAAGGGAACCTTCGACACCGCCGACTGGACACCCCAGCCTCCGTACGAGGAGGGCGACGGCGTGTCGCTCGCCCACGTCACACTGGGCAAGACCTTCCACGGCGACCTGACCGGCACCAGCACGGTCAGCATGATCATGGCGTTGACGCCGGTGGCGGACTCCCGTGCGTACGTGGCGATGGAGCGGGTCGTGGGCACGTTGGCAGGCCGGTCGGGCAGCTTCGTCCTGCAGCACTTCGCGGTGGGCGACCGGGGCGAGCAGTCACTGCGCGTCTCGGTCGTCCCGGACTCCGGCACCGGCGGGCTGAGCGGCCTCATGGGAGAGATGGACATCCTCATCGCCCCCGACGGCTCGCACTCGTACGTCTTCGACTACCGGCTCTGAGGAACGCCGGCGTCCGCGGCGACGCGGCGGGCGGCGAACGCGAGCAGGACCAGCGCGCCTAGGCCGAACACGATGTGGCTGACCAGGTTGATCAGCGGAGTCGCCGGCACGAGCGGGCCCGAGAAGAAGGCATGCCACACGTAGGTCAGCAGGGCGCCGCTCGCCAGCGCCATCCGGTGCCTGCCGTCCCATCCGCACCGGGCCGACCAGAACAGGGCCAGCGCTGTCATCCCCACCTCGACCCCGGCCAGCAGGGTGATCCCCAGGCCGACCTGGTCGCCGAGCAGGAGGTGCGGCGCCTCGAACAGCACGCCCGCCACCAGCGTCACCACGAGGACCAGCCAGGGTGCGGGCGCCTCGCCCGCTGCCTGGTTGGCGCTGGTCCGGCGCGGTAGGCGGAAGGCCAGCACGACGAGAACCACCACGATCACCACGATCGACACCAGCTGCGGCACGGACGCCAGGAAGTGCTGCCCGATCATGTAGCTGAACACCGTCATCGCCGCCGCGCCCAGCACGGCCAGTACGGCGGTGACGGTCAGCCCGATCTTGCCGAGCCACGGCGTGGTGCGCCGCGCACCCGTCAGCTCCTCGGTCAGCGCGATGGGCACGCTCATGCTCCACACGGTGTGCAGCGCCAGCACGAACAGCGTCCACGGCACCCCGATCCCCAAGGCCGGGACGAACCCGGGATCGAGCAGCCGCAGACCGGCGTAGTCGGGGTTGAACAGCGACATCGTCATGATCCCCTCCTCGAACACGCCGTAGGCGAGGGACAGGAGCACGATGCCCGGCCAGCCGATCCCCGCCCTGCGCGCCACCTCGCGGATCAGCAGCGCGGCGCCGCCGTACGTGGGGGCGAGCAGGACCAGGAAGTGCAGCGAGGTGAGCGGGAAGTCGCCGAGCAGGAACTCGGCCACGAGCGGAGACAGGAGCGCGAGCCCGAAGGCCGGCAGGATTCGTCGCATGTCACCGATGCTCCCGAGAACCGGGCACGACCGGAGGTGCCATCCATCCTGACCTCGCTATGACAATCGTCCTATTGGTTACATGGGATTGTTGCCGATCAGCCGGTGAAGGGACGAACGCCGTGTGGGACCCCGAACTCGCCGAACTGGAGCGCCGCAAGCGGCTGGCCGAGCGCATGGGAGGCGAGGAGCGGGTCGCCCGCCAGCACGCGACCGGCCGGCTGACGATCCGCGAGCGCCTCGCCGCACTCACCGACAGCTGGCGCGAGGTCGGCGCGCTCACCGGCCAGGCCGTGTACGGGGAGGACGGGCTGGAGAGCGTCACCCCCTCGAACGTGATCATCGGCAGGGCCGTGGTCGCCGGGCGGCGGGTGGTCGTGGCGGGCGACGACTTCACCGTGCGCGGCGGGGCCGCCGACGCCGCCATCCATGAGAAGCAGGTGCTGGCCGAGCGCATGGCGGGGGAGATGCGGGTCCCGCTGCTCAGGCTGATCGACGGGACCGGCGGTGGGGGCAGCGTCAAGCAGCTGGAGGACCTCGGGCGCACGTACGTACCGCACAACCCCGGCTGGGATCAGGTGGTGGCGAACCTGGGCCGGGTGCCGGTGGTCGCGCTGGCCCTGGGTCCCGTCGCCGGACTGGGGGCGGCCCGTCTGGTGACCTCGCACGTATCGATCATGGTCAAGGAGCTCTCCCAGGTGTTCGTCGCCGGGCCGGCCGTGGTGGAGGCCGGGATGGGGGAGCGGGTCGGCAAGGAGGAGCTGGGCGGGTGGCGGACCATTTCGGCGGCGGGGACCGTGGACCTGGTCGCCGAGCCGGAGGAGGAGGCGTTCGAGCTGGCCAGGCGGGTGCTGGGGTACCTGCCGCAGAGCGCGTGGCGGCTGCCGCCCATATCGAAATCTGATGATATTTCCGGCAGGGAGTCGCCGGAGTTGCGGGACATCGTGCCCAGGGACCGGCGCCGGCCGTACGACATGCGGCGGATCATGGACCTCGTCTTCGACACCGGGAGCGTGCTCGAACTCGGCAGGAGGTTCGCGCCCTCCACGATCACCGCGCTCGCCCGTCTCGCCGGGCACCCGGTGGCGGTGCTGGCCGCCGACCCGAACGTCTACGGCGGCGGCATGACGGCGCAGGGCGCGGACAAGACGGCCAGGTTCGTGGACCTGGCCGAGACGTTCCACCTGCCGGTCGTCCACCTCGTGGACCAGCCCGGCTTCGTGATCGGCAGCGCCGCCGAACGGGCCGGCACCATCAGGCACGGCGCCCGCGCGCTGGCCGCCGTCTACCAGTCGACGGTCCCGTGGGCGTCCGTGCTGGTCCGCCGTGTCTTCGGCGTCGCGGGCGCCGCGCACCGGCCACACGACCGGTATGGCCTGCGGGTCGCCTGGCCGTCGGGTGACTGGGGCTCGCTGCCGATCGAGGGCGGGCTGGAGGTGGCCTTCAAACGCCTGCTCGCCGAGGCGGGATCGGAGGCGGAGACGCTGAAGGCGGAGATCGCCGGGCGGCTGGAGGCGGTCAGGTCGCCGTTCAGGACGGCGGAGGCGTTCCTCGTCGAGGACATCATCGATCCGGCGCGGACGCGGCCGGTGCTCACGGAGTGGGTCCACGACGCCTACACCGTCCTCGACCCGGGCCCCCGCCACAAGACCCGCCCGTAACCGGGCCTCCTGTCCACCGCCTGCCCGTAGCTGGGCCGTGCGGTTCGGTCAGGGGGCCGGGGCGGTGGTCAGTTGGTTGATCGCGGCCTGGACCGTGGCCAGGTCGCCCAGGATCACCTCGTTGCGGTCGCGGTCGGTGTGCAGACGCCAGTGGGTTTCGGCCACCGCCTCCGGGGAGGCCGGAGAGCCGGGGGCGATGGGGAGGTGAGGGCGGTGGCGGTGCCGCCGCCGTTGTAGACGAGGACGTCGACCGGACCCATGCCGTCGAGGGCCGTCGTCAGCGACGCGGGATCGGTCAGGTCGCCGGGATGCGCGGACGCCGTAATGCCTTCGTGGGCGAGCGTGCCGGTCAGCGCGGTGAGGCGCCCGGCGTCCCGGGCGGTCAGCGCCACATCGAACCCCTCCCGGCCGAACCTGCGGGCCACGGCCGCCCAGCGCAACCGTGAGGCCTTGGTCGCGGCCGCCCGTGAGGTGCTGGCCGAGCGAGGGGTGGACGCGCCCTTGGAGGCCGTGGCCAGGCGGGCGGGCGTCGCGATCGGCACCCTCTACCGGCACTTTCCCGAGCGCGGCGATCTGGTCGACGCGATCCTCGACGAGAAGATGACGGCCTGGAGCGACCTGGCCCGCGAGTCGCTCGCTGCCGAGGACCCGTGGCGGGGGCTGACGGGTTTCCTGGAGCGTACGTGCGAGCTGCAGTCCGCTGATCGGGCCTTCACCGAGCTGGCCTGCGTGTCCCACCAGGACGACCAGGCCGAGATCAATCGGCTGATCCGCCGGCTGGTGGAGCGGGCGCAGGCGGCGGGGGTGCTGCGGCTCGATGTCGGCCCGCTTGATCTGGCGTTCTTCATCATGGCCAACTCGCGCGTGGCGCAGGCCGACGCGAGCCGGTGGCGGCGCCACTTCACGCTCATGCTCGACGCCTTGAGACCCGCGCCGCCGGTCGGTTAGGGCTCCTCGGGGAAGTCGGTCTTCGCGTTGAGCGGCGGCACCGACTGCTTAGAGGCCCTCAGGGAAGTCGGTCATCGCGTTGAGCAGTGGCACCAACTGCTCCTCCTCGTAGTCGAGGTGCGCCTCCAGTTCGCGCGACAGCTGATCGAGCTCGCCCTCGCTGGGGAGCTCGCGGATCCGCGCGAGCAGCCGCGCCACCACCTGGTGCTCGGCGCGCAGCCGGGCCAGCACCTCTGCCAGCTCGGGATGCGCGCCCGCCAGGTGCGGGAACAGTACGCCGTCCTCGCCGGTGTGATGGGCGTGCAGCGCGTCGCAGAACGTCAGGCAGTGCTCCCGCAGGTCAGTCCGCGCCCCGGGGGCCCGCCGCAGCTCCGCGAGCTCCCGCCGGAAGCCGTCGTGCAGCTTCACCAGCTCGTCACCCATGGCGATGAGTCGTTCGTCGCTCATGTCATGCCTCTCCTAGATTTTTGTACGCGTATAGAAAGTAGCATGACAGGATGCCCGCACGTACTGGACGGCCGCCCAAGATCTCCAGAGCGGACATCGTGTCCGCCGCCCACCGGCTCATCGAGGCCGAAGGGACGGAGAGCCTGACGATGCGCAGGCTGGCCCGTGAGGTCGGCACCACGCCCATGGCCCTCTACCACCACGTGCACGACAAGGAGGAGCTCCTCCTGCTGCTGCTCGACGACTACGCGGCGGCGATGTCCCGGCCCGTGCTCCCGGACGAGCCGGGCGAGCGGATGGCCGCGGCGGCCATCGCCATGCACGAGGCGCTGGCAGGCGTCCCGTGGATCGTGGACGTCCTCAGGGCGGACGACCTGCTCTCGGTCAACGCGCTGTGGTACCCGGAGACGATCATCGACGCGGCCGTACGCGCTGGGCTGCCGTTGGAGCGGGCCGTGGACGCGTACCGGATCATCTGGCACTACACGGCCGGGGAGATCACCGCGCGGGCGGCGGCGCTACGCAGGCGGGAAGAGGGTAGGCCGACCTATCGGCGGCAGGTGTTCGCCGCGCTCGACGCCGAGGCGTTGCCGCGCCTCGCGGAGGTGGGCGGGCGGTGGGAGGAGCTCACCGCGCGCGACACCTACGGCGAGGGGCTGCGCGCTCTCGTGGCCGGGCTGCTGCTAAAAGGGTTGGCCACGGGAGGGCCGTCCGTGAAACGGTCGGGGCCTGATGATCAGATGGACTGAGGCGGGCGAAGAGTGTTCGGCAGTGTGGCGGTCCGCACTGGAGGCGCCGCCACCGGCTCGGGTGGTGATCGCCGACGACCGGATGAAGGCCGACACCGCCTACCGCCTGGCTCGCGAGGGCACCGCGCTGCTGTGGCGCGGCGACTTCCAGAACGCCCGGCAGCTGCTCCAGGCGATGGGCCGCCGGTGCGAGCCGGCCGAGCCCGGCGCCACGTTCGAGCGCTACCGCCAGGCCCAGGGCCGGCGCGCGCGGACGCTCGGCCTGCTGCTGATCCCGTACGAGGAAGGCCACGTCATCCCGCTCGGCCGCGCGCCCGACGTACGGCAGGCGTGCGAGGAGGTCTTCGGGCCGGCGGAGAGCCCGTACGTGGGGTCGTTGCGTGAGCTGCTCGGGCTGATCGGCGCGCACGAATGGCGCAAGAAGGGCATCGAGGTCCCGGCGCTGGGTGCCCGGATTCATCCGCACTATGGAGTGTTCTCCCCGATTCGCGGCGAATACATTGATCTGGTGGCCCAGGCGCCCCTGCCCGGCAAGCGGCTGGCCTTCGACCTCGGCACGGGCACCGGAGTTCTGGCCGCGGTGCTGGCCAAGCGGGGCGTCGAACGGGTCGTGGCGACCGATCTCGACCGGCGCGCGGTGGTCTGCGCCCGCGACAACATGGCCCGGCTGGGCCTGGCCGATCGGGTCGAGGTGGTGGCGGCCGACCTGTTCCCGCCGGGGCGCGCGTCGCTCGTCGTGTGCAACCCGCCCTGGCTGCCCGCCGAGCCGTCGTCGCCGCTCGACCGGGCGGTGTACGACCCCGGGGGGTGCATGCTCCAGGGGTTCCTCGATGGTCTGGCCGAGCATCTGGAGCCGGGCGGTGAAGGGTGGCTGGTGCTGTCGGACCTGGCCGAGCACCTTGGCCTGCGGTCGCGTGCCGGCCTGATGGCGGCGTTCGACGGCGCGGGGGTGCGGGTCGTGGGCCGGCTCGACACCCGGCCGCGTCACCGGCGCGCGTCCGACGGCACCGACCCGCTGAGGGCCGCGCGGGCCGCTGAGGTGACGTCTCTGTGGCGGCTCGCCTCCTGAAGTCTGTGGCTTTTAGGTGGCTTGCTGAGACCTATGGCTCTTGGCCGGTGTGCCCCGGCTCGAACGGCGACGCTCAGCAGGCCCGGCGCGTACGGGCATGCGCGCGGTCGCAGGTTAGCCGGCCCCTCTCCGCGGCAGAAGAGATATATGCACATTTCGGGGGTACAGACCGTTTTGCCCGATTACCGCTACGCGCAGGCGGAGATCACCGAGGCATTCTCGCGGCTGACCGAGGCCGACCTCGACCAGCTCGAACGCTTCCACGCAGCCACCGGCGTCCAGAGCCGGAACCTGGCACTCCCGCTGGACGACTACGCCAAGCTCGACTCGTTCGGCCGTGCCAACGACATCTACCTTGAGATCGCGCTCGACCTGGCCGAACGGGCACTCCGTGGTGCACTGGACAAGGCGGGCGTATCACCGCGGCGGGTGGATCACCTGGTGTTCTGCTCGACCACCGGTCTCGCCACGCCGTCCTTGGACGCGCGGCTGATCCAGCGCGTGGGGCTGCGGCCGGACGTCAAACGGGTGCCGGTGTTCGGGCTGGGCTGCGCGGCGGGGGCCTCCGGCCTGTCGCGGCTGAACGACTACCTGCGCGGCTGGCCCGAACAGGTGGCGGCGCTGGTCTGCGTGGAGATGTGCTCGCTGACCACCCAGCGCGACGACACCTCGATCGCCAACCTGGTCGCCAGCGGCCTGTTCGGCGACGGCGCGGCGGCCGTGGTCGCGGTGGGACGCGGCCACGGGCCGGAGGTGGTGGCCACGCGCAGCAGGCTGTACTCGGGCACCGAGCACCTCATGGGCTGGCAGGTGAGCGAACGGGGCTTTCGCCTCGTGCTGGATGCCGAACTCACCTCATTCGTGGAGAAGGTACTCGCGGGCGACATCAGGGGCTTCCTCGCCGACAACGGACTCACCCCCGAACAGGTCGGCACCTGGATCTGCCACCCGGGCGGCCCGAAGGTGATCGACAAGATCGTGGAGCGGCTGAGCCTGGATCCGGCGGCTCTGGAGGTCACGTGGCGGTCACTGCGTGAGCACGGGAACATGTCGTCGGTCTCAGTACTGCACGTCCTGCAGGAGACGCGCGGCCGTCCGGGCCAGCCGGCCGTGCTCCTCGCCCTCGGGCCCGGCTTCTCGGCCGAGTTGCTCCTGCTGCACTGGTGAATCTTTTGAGTTCGTACGTGCTGCTGCTCGGGCTGGTGAGTGCGTACACGAGCCTGATCGGGCAGGTGACTCCGTACGCGAGCCTGATCGGGCTGGTGATGAGTCCGTACACGCTGCTGATCGGGCTGGTCGTCGTCGAGCGGCTGGCCGAGTTGGCCGTGGCCCGCCGCAACCTGGCCTGGGCCAGGTCGAAGGGCGGCATCGAGTACGGCCGGCGGCACTATCCCTGGATCGTCCTCGCCCATACCGGACTCCTGCTGGCCTGCCCGGCCGAGGTGTGGCTGCTCGACCGGCCCTTCATCCCGGCGCTCGGCTGGCCGATGCTCGCGATCGTCCTGCTGGCTCAGGGGTTGCGCTGGTCGTGCATCGGCACCCTGGGCAGGCAGTGGAACACGCGCGTCGTCGTGGTGCCCGGGATGCCGCTGGTCGGCGCCGGGCCGTACAGGTGGCTGCGTCATCCGAACTACGTGGCCGTGGTCGCGGAGGGGGTGGCGCTGCCGCTCGTCCACACCGCCTGGCTCACCGCGCTGGCATTCACGCTGGTGAACGCCGTGTTGCTGACGATTCGCATCCGGGTGGAGGAGGCGGCGCTGGTCGGCTGACGGGATCACGTGTTGATCGCGGTTTGCGCTCGCTTGCGTCACCGGCCCGGCCAGGCCATTTCCGGGAGCCGTCATACGGCCGGAGGTGGTTGCGATGAAATTTCGTCCTTTGGCGATCAGCGTCGGAATTGCTGGACTCCTGGCACTGGCCGCTTGCGGCGGCGGTCCCGGGGGGAACAAGGAAGACTCCGGCCTTCGGGCGCCCGCTTCGTCCAGAGCCGCACCGTCGGCTTCGTCCAAGCCCGAACTCCCCGCAGATGCCAAGCCCGAGGCTCGAGCGAGCGCATCTGCCGCTCCCGAGGAACAGAAGGACACGTCGGCTGCGCAGATCTCGACGTTCGCCCTGGACGTGGACACCGCTTCGTACACCTATGCCCGCCGTACCCTCCAGGAGGGCCGCTGGCCCGAACCGGGGCAGATCCGGCCGGAGGAGTTCGTCAACGCGTTCCGGCAGGACTACGCGCAGCCGCGGGACGACGGGTTCACCGTGCACGTCGACGGCGCCATGATGCCGTCACACAACCAGGCCGTCCTGCGCGTCGGCCTGCAGACGCGCGCCTCCGACGCGGCGGCGCGGCGCCCCGCCAACCTCACCTTCGTGATCGACGTGTCGGGGTCGATGGCCGAGCCCGGCCGCCTCGACCTGGTGAAGCAGTCCCTGCACACGCTGATCGACCAGCTCGCGCCGGGCGACCAGGTGTCGATCGTCTCCTTCAGCGACGAGGCCACGCTGCTGGCCTCGATGACGCCGCTGGCCGCCCGTACAGAGCTGCACGCGGCGGTCGACCAGCTGACCGTGGCCGGCAGCACCAACCTGGAGGCCGGCCTGGTCACCGGCTATGAGCAGGCGGCCAAGGCGTTCCGCCCCGCGGCCACCAACCGGGTCATCCTGCTCTCCGACGGCCTGGCCAACCAGGGCAGTACCGAATGGCGTTCCATCCTGGACCGGGTCAAGGAGTACGCGGGCCGGCAGGTCACCCTGCTGACCGTCGGCGTCGGCCGGGACTACGGCGACCAGCTGATGGAACAGCTGGCGGACAACGGTGACGGCGCCGCCGTCTATGTCAGCACGCAGGAGGACGCGGACAAGGTCTTCGCCTCGCAGCTCCCGGCCACGATCGAGCTGCGGGCGCGCGACGCCAAGGCACAGGTGGTCTTCAACCCCTCGGTGGTGGAGGGCTACCAGCTCATCGGGTACGAGAACCGCGCGCTGTCCACCGAGGAGTTCCGCGACGACACCCGAGACGGCGGCGAGATCGGCCCTGGCCACTCGGTCACGGCTCTCTACGCGGTACGCCTCAAGTCAGGCGCGACCGGGCAACTGGCCCAGGCGACCGTACGCTGGCAGGACCCCGACACCAGGAACCCGTCCGAGACGAGCAAGTCGGTGGACGTGGGGGCGCTGACCGAGTCGGTGTGGGAGAAGGCGCCGGTGCGGCTGCAGGTGGACGTGGTGGCGGCGGCTTTCGCGGTGTACATGCGAGACCGGGAGGCGTTCGGGCTGACCCTGCCGACGCTGGGGGAGCAGGCCAGGCGGCTGGCGGAGGCGGCGGAGGACCCGATGGTGACTGAGCTGGCAGGACTCATCGACAAGGCCCGCTCGGTGGGCTAGCCGTTAACCAGGCATTTTCCGGCTGGGCCGCTTCTTTGGGAGGCGGCCCAGCCGCTTGCGGCGGCTGTCTGAGGCTGGGAGTCGGATACACTTGGGGACGGTTCAAGGGGCTATGGCGCAGTTGGTAGCGCGCCTCCATGGCATGGAGGAGGTCTGGGGTTCGAATCCCCATAGCTCCACTCTCCCCAAAGGGCTTCATCGGGGCGCTTCGCGCTCAAGGACCTCAGGCGTCGCTTCCAGTCGCGCCAGGCCGCGACCCCTGTAGGGCCTCCGCTTCGCTCCGGACGCTTGATTTGGGCGTGGGCTTCGCCCACGCGTTTCCAGTTGACCGATCGGGCCATCTGAAGATCTTGTCGGCCGGACATCGATCATTCCGGCATCCGCCGAATAGCCGTTGAGGGTGAGTGCAGTTGGTGTGTCATCTGCGGTAAGCCGCCTTGTTGCCGACGAACTCATCGAAGTCTCCGCGGTCGGCCATCTCGCCAAGCGCGGCCAGGGCTCGCAGTCGCACCAACCGCTGCCCCACCTCGCGGAGGGCTGCGTTGACCGTGTCCTTCCTCGTCTTGGTGCCGAGAGCTTCGGCGGCTATCGCCAGGGCCTCCTGGTCGATCTCGATCGCGGTCTTCACCATGGTCATGGGATCACCGTCCTTCACGCTTGCAGGGGCGCCATGGACATCGTGATGGATGTCCAGGACGTCTCGCTCTTAGATCAGAGGTCCACTCGCTCAATTACTCCACGATTCCGCTGATCAACCAGGAAATGCAGCACCCGGTTCAGGTCTTCCACTTGCGGCACCCGCCGAAGGGATAACGGTGGTTAGCTGTTGAGGGTGAGTGCGGTTCGTCCAACCGAGTCAGGCCAGCTGGGCCGCCGGAGACGATCACGGGGAGTCTGTTGTGCCTCATCCGGCAAGCTGCAACCAGCCAACCGCGCCATCAATCCGCTCGGATAGGGCGGCAGGCAGATCATGGAGCAGACGTACCTCTCCAGGCGGTCTGCAAGTGATCGCGCGGAAAAGGGAACACCACCCCGCCCGAGACCAGTGGATCGCCCGCAGCGCCACCTCGAGAAGGCCGCCACGCTCGGCCTGCCGCAGGGCAGCCAGGTCATCCACACTGCCGGTGCCGAAGACGAGACCGTCCCGGAGGTGTCGGGATCCATCTGGCCGGCCGACCGCGTCACGATCATCGACGAGTACAACATCGAGCATGACGAGCAAGCTCCCGACGTTCTCTCACAGATCTGAGGCGGTTCAATGAGCATGAAGGACGTCGACAAGGTGCGCTCGCACTGGTGGCCTCGGGAAGGATGGCGCCCGGGGCGCCTGGTCTACACCTGGCACCTGACCTTCGAGCACGCGCCACCACTACATCAGCTCGCCGAGCGCTACCAGGCGGCCCTCGCAAGGATCGAGGAACACAACCCGATACCCGCGCGATGGCTACACCTCACCGTGCAAGCGGTCGGGTTCGTCGACGAGGTGTCCGAGGAGCAGCTTAACCAGATCACCGAGGCCGTACGGGTCCGTCTGGGCGAGCTGGCCCCCGTTGAGCTGACCTTCCACCGGCCGACCTTGCTCGGTGAGGGAGTTGTGCTGACTCCGACTCCCGCGGAGCCGTTGCATCAGATGTGGGGCGAGGTCAGGAGGGGCATCGCCGAGGTGATAGGGAACGCACCCACGGCAGCAGAGCAAGCCAATGGCTTTCACCCGCACGTCAGCCTGACCTACATCAACACACCAGGACCGGCCAGGCCGTACATCGACGCCCTGAGCGCGGTCGAAGCCGGGCCGGTCAGTGTGGACGTCGAGCAGGTTGTACTGATCGTGCAGAACCGGGTTCTTGATCCCGAGTGGCTCTATTGCTGGACCACCCGCACGACGGCGCCTCTTGGGGCTCGAACGCTCGGTGGCTTCTGATCTTGAGTGGATACAACCTTCTATACGGGTTCAAGCCGCCGCCCGGCGGACAGCCGGTCGGTCCGGGCGGGCGTGCGGCCTCTCCGGGCTGGTCCCGCCCGGCCACCCCGCCGCCACAACGGACGCACTGCAGCCCCGAGGCTCGACAGGGCCAGAGCCAGCCTCGCACGACGTGTTATCGTCCGCTTGCCCCCTCAATGGTGCACAAGGGTGCCCGAGGCGTAGCCGAACCAGTGGGAGGAAGAGGCGACCCGGGGGTAACCGCACGCCCGTGGCCCACGCTCGGGGCCCTGAACAATCCCCACTGGACCTTGTAAAAGCGCCTCCGGCGGGAGCACTCCGGCACCGAGGTGATCTCCACACGGCCCTGGACGTTGATGGATGACTGGGGGCTGATCACCTCGCACACCATCGACTCAGGCAAGCTCCGCAGACAGGTTCCTCCGTATCAAGCCCGGCTCTGACCACAGGGCAACGCATGATCGAGGGACGTCGACCGGCGAATGTACAAACACTCCGTCCCCGGCCCCCTGCCGCTACGCGGTGAGTCGATGGCATACGAGGTGATCAGGGGCAAATGCTGGCGGCGGAGACTCAGCCAGCCTGATGACTTGAATAATCGTCAGCCTAGTTCTACTCCATCGGAGCTAGGTCAACAATCACAAGTTTGTCGGCTTCCATTGAAGCTGCCTGGACGGCATCCTCTATCTCGGCCTGCAAGTGAGCGCCATATGCATCTAGGCCATCCAAGGAATCAAACGACACGATTATGTGTTTCCATTTTCGCGATTCTACGAGGTCTGCGCCTAGCTCGGTCCATCCTTGCCGGATCAGGCGCGCGCGTGCTTCTGTCGCTGCCTCCTTGGAGTCTGATGCCCCGACGTCCATGACCAGGATCTCGTCGATCTGCGTACTGTTCTCCCAGGTGTATTCCGACTTGGTGTGCAGCACTATTGTGCCAATCTTGCGAGCATTGTTTACGGCTGCAGGATCAATTTCTGACGTCTCGTGAAGCAATGCTGTGCAGGCGGATAACGTGGTTGTGGCCAGTATGGCTGCAAGTAAATATCTGGCTATTGAGTTTGCTCGCCTGTGGTTGAACAACATTACATGGTCTCCGCTGCTTGATGCATCATGGATGATTCGCGCCAGATTACCGAGGCCGCCACAGTTGAGCTAGTGGATGGGGGGTGACAGCAGGCGTAGTTTCCTTGAGGGTCACCATGCTGAGGCGCAGCGGCGGTAGCGAGCGCGACAAGGCCGTCATCGTGCTGTATGGGTGAGAGTTGAGTCGAATCCCTGAGGGACACACTGAGTGACGATTGCGGCGCACCCCTTCGGACGTTCACGGACTTTTGGAGACTCCCGGTGCAGGTCACGGGCTCTATCACCGCAGTTACCGATCATTGCTATGTGGCTTCGCATCGAAGGGGTCAGGAGTCCTCTCATCTCCGCCAGGACGAAGGGCCCGGTTCCAAATCATGGAGCCGGGCCGTACAGCTTTCATGAAGTCGGAGTAGGCGAACACCTCCAGGACCCTTCACGGCTACCCAGGGCTTGTGGTCCGATCGTCCGCAATCGTGCGTCATTACCTCGCGCGGCGATGCTGCCTTGGTCAGGAGTGGCGTATGTCGTCCAAGAGGATGCGGCGGGCGACGTTACGCAGCACGAGCAGCCGCATGACCTCCGTCCTGGACAGCCGTGGCACGCGGAACGCCTCGTCCGCGACGGCGTCCGCCGCGTACACGGGAGACGGTGCCAACGCCTTGCTGAGGGCGTAGAGGGAGTGGCCCACCTGCTCCAACCGTTCGGCCGCCTCCGCCGCATCCGGCGTGGACTCGCGCTGCCGCAACCAGGACTTCCTGGCCTCCTCGCTGGCCAGGTTGAGCCGTGCCCACAGCGATTGCCGCTCACCGGGGAAGCCCTCGCCGCGATCCAGCATCCGTACGGTTTCCTGCACCAACGGGTGGTCCCGCAGGCCGATCGCGGCGGCGACGGTGGAGACGACCAGTCTGGTAACGACGGGAGCCATCGCGGGCGACGGATCAGCCAGGATCCGCGCGAACTCCGGCTCATCCAGGAACGTTTCCCGCGGATGCAGGTAGGCGCGAGGGACGAGCGCGTCCGGGACCGGCTCTTTGATCACGACGGCGAACCGGGGCGCCCACACCCACTCGGGCGTGAGAGGGTGCCCACTGATCGCCTCGGCCAGCGCCAGGATGCGCGCCTTGCGCTGCGACGCCGGCAGTCCGTCATTCAGGCCCACCTGCTCCAGCAGATCATCCAGCGCTGACGGGACGTCGCCCGATCGCTGTGAGAGGTCCATCAACCGGAAGGACGTGATGATGTCACCGTCGACGGCATAGGTGACGCGGTTGTCCCGCTCCCCCCGCCAGATGACGTTCAGGGCACGTCCGCCGGCCGACAGCGCCTCCAGTACTTCCGTCCTGTCCCCCTGGAAACCGGGTGATTCGAAGGCGAGCGTCCATTCGCCCGCCGGCGTCAGTTGGAGCAGGTCGTCGTCGCGGTACTCCTCTTCCAGCTCCTCGAGTTCATCAGGCCCGGCCCACAGGCCGGCCTCCGCGACCGCTCCGAACCGGCGGGCAACCTCTTCCATGTCACGGTTCTCGCACCAGGTGAGGCAGAACCCCTCTGCCGGGAATCCGGCCTCGACCAGGGCGGCGTAGCGCATATCGATGGGATCCACAGTCAATGCCGCCAATCCTGCTCGGGCAGCCTCAGCCACATGTCAGGTGGACCGGTGACCGCTCGCGCGTCGGTCGGCCGCAGACCCGTGCGGGCGCAGCAGTAGGCCACGGCATGGTGGCGGTAGAGGTAAGTGGCGAGGATCTCCTCGGTGGAGTCGTCCGGGTACACGCCGCCCCCGCCGGGGTGGGTATCCCCTTCCTCGATGACGCCGTCGCGGGTGAATCGTCCGTGATTGCCCCCTTGGGATTGTTGTACATCCCGTAGCAGACGGTGCCTGCTGACAGGAGCTCGGCAATTCCTGAGGTGGACGGGGTGTATCCCCACGGTTGGCTGACGACGCATCCACCGGGCACGTCCGTCACACCGACGACGGTCAGGCTGTCGTCATAGTCGGACCGGGGATCCTCCATGATTGCTTCGGCGTCCGCGTCGTCGGCTGGTACGGCCTCCAGGCGACGTGCAGCCTCCCCCGCGGTGATGCCGGCCACGCAGACCATGCCCAGCCCGAAGTAGTAGAGATCTCCCAATGCGGCTGTCGAACGTCTGGCTTCCGTTACGGCCGCGGCCTCGGCCGGGGATAGACCGGTTTCCCCAGGCGGAATGGTGAACAGATCAGGAGTGGGACTGGCCAGGCTGAGCCGTCCGGGGGACCAGCCGTTCATCATCGGCCGCCACGGGTCCGCTCCCGCGGCGGCCAGGACGCGCGCGTCGTCGGGACGATGGGCGAAGACAGCTGTCCAGAGAACGGTACAGCCGGGATACTCCTCATCATCGTCGTCAAGGGCGTCGATGTCGCCCACACGCTGGGCCAGTTCCGCGACCGCCTCGGGCGAGCCGTACTCGGCCGCATCGTGTAACAGGAAGCACTCCTCTGAGTCCGGGGTCGCGCCCGTCTCACGCCCAGCGTGGACCGGCCCACGCTCCGTCCGATCTTCCCGACCGATGCTGGTCCATCCGGAACCGTCATTGACGACCATGAGGCTCCTTGTGTGTGGCGTACTCGATGCGGACGCGCCAATCTTGGCGTACAAGACCGACAGATTCGGACCGGTCGCAGCGGGAGGCAGCCCGGGAGGGCGGAGCGGAAAGTCGGCTGGCTCGCTGACACGCCTGCGCAGCCGAGATCAACGGACATCATCGTCGCGACACCTAACGGCACCAATGGGCATCCGGCGATCAAGCTCGGTATCCCTCACCGGGGTTCGGATCGTCGACGTACAGCGCCTCGGAGACCTCGCCCGCCCGTATCTCGACGCTGACCCTGTGCAGCCCAACGTTGAGGGGGCCGAACACAGTCCAGAAGACGCTCCCCGCGCCTGGCTGCTGCTCCGCCTCGGTGGCCGGTCCCCGCACACGTTCGCGTGCGGTCCAGTGATCGTGTCGGCGGCCAGAGGCGATAGCCGCCGACCAGCCACAACGCGCCCTCGAGGGCGGCGGCGGGTCAGGCGCCGCTGGCGATGTCCGCGGTGGAGCCCTCGAATCAGATAGCTCAGTGAACGGGTTCACAGGGCGAACACGGTCAGGTGATGAAGCGCCTTGTCCGCCGCTTCTACGACCGCGGTCGCGGCTGGGAGGTCGTCGCGGACGCTGTCTTCATCGATCCAGGTCGTCGTGGTCGGATACTCGCTTTCGTGTCGGGTCGTACGGATGCGGTCAACCGGGCGGAGAATCGCTCCCATGGAGGCGCCGAATTGCGGGCAGGCGGCATGCTGTACCGCCAAGTGGCCGCCGGTTGTCGTCGCCCGTAGGCCCTGGATCTGGAGAAGTGCTGCCAAAGACTTGCGAACCGAGTCATGCAGGGCCGCGTATGCGAGATACGGATCTGTGCGGGCAAGTGCTTCGGCGCTGACCAGGTGCTACCGGGCGGTCGAGAGCATCCGCTCGGCGAGTTCGGCATCCGCGATGACCTGGGTGAGTTCGCGTCGTTGGAGCATGCCGATGATCTCGTCTCTCCCCCGTGCCCAACTCGTCATTCGCTGTCTCCCATGGGGATCAGTACGGGCACCTGCGGGCGGCTGTGCAGCTCGCGGATGAATCCGTCCTCGTTGGCTTCCCACCGGGTGCGAGTGATGACCACCGTGTTGACCTCGCGTGCGAGCCTGGACCGTGCACGGGCTGTGGCCTCGTGGAGATCATCGCGATCGGGTCGGCCGATGATGAGGAGGTCGATGTCGACCGGGGCAGGCCCGGGCTCTCCGCGCATGCGTGCCGCCCATGAGCCGAAGATGGCGGCTTCCTCGATCCCGTTGAGGTGGGACAGTTCTTCGGCGAGGACTTGGGCCGGGCCCAGGGTGATGGTGACGAGGTCGCGCAGTGGCCCGTAGAAAGGGGCCGTCTGGTTGGCCCGGACCAGTTTGGTGCGTCCTACGTGACGCGAACCAAGGACGCCGGCTTGTTCGAGCCGGGACACCTCGCGGGCCATGGTGCCGCTATCGGTCCCGGCGGCCTCGGCCAGCTCGCCGATGGAGTACTCCGCGTCGCCCACGTACGTGTGCGTCAGCACCGCGCAGGTGATCCGAGAGCGGAAGATCGGGAAGATCGAGGGCGGTGGTTGCTGCATGCCTGGATCCTTCGTCAAGGGCATGCGTGACTGGATGATCACGCTCAGTATATTACTGTCAAAAAGCCAGGATATTCTGGCTCTTTGACAGATTACTTGTTCGAAGGCCGCATGCCCCTCCGGCTTCCGCCCTCTCGTCATGGCCTCTATGCGCAATCTGGCCATCAGCGCATTACGCCTGGCCGGACGCACCCACATCACCGAAGCCGCCGACTGGGCCTGTCGGAACATGTGAAGGCCCTTCGCGATTCTCGGCCTTACACCATTAGTTCAAGGCCGGGTTGAACAGCACCAGCCGATCAACCGTCTTCGGGTAGCGCGATGCGTAGAAGGCCGTGATGCCGCCACCGAAGCTTGCGCCGATGAGATTGACGTGCTGCTGCCCGTCTATCTCGGCGCGTACATGTTCGACCGCTGGACGATAGGCAGCGGCCCAGGTCTTGCGGATGTGTCGTAGCGGGGCGATGGGGCCGATTGACTCGTCCTGTTCAGCATCAGGGCTAGCCCTTGGTTTTCGATCATCTTCCCTCAACAAGAAGAATGATCAACCAAGGGCTGTCCCGCTGATCAACCGGGGCCGTCCCTTACGTCGCCCAAGGGGCTTTCTGTGCGGTGGCAAGACAGATGAGGCGTCCGGCGACGCGGCCGCGGCATTCGCGATGTTCCGCGCTCGGCTTGGGCGCCGGGGGGCGTCCAAGAACCCCATCGGGTCACATTGCCGCGGTCGCGTCGCCCATGCGATAGGTGCCGTCGTCGAATGTGGCGGTCAGTTCCAGTCGTCCGCCGATGGCCTCGATGTAGCGGGCCAGCACCTCTACCGAGGTGACGTCGCCGTTCTCGATCTGGGACACGCGCATCTTGGTCACGCCCATTTTCTCGGCCACCTCGGACTGTGTGAGTCCACCGTTCCTGCGCCGTTCGGCAAGATGCCAGGCGTGCACGTACGCCTCGATCATGCGCCGGGTCTTGATCAGTTCCTCTTCTCCTCCGGCGCGCGCGACATGCTCCTCGCGGACATCGCTCCACTTCTTGAAGCTGGTCATTGGCTTTCCTCCTCGACGCGTTCGATCAGATAGGTCTGGTACAGCTCTTCAGCTTGCCGGATGGCCTTGCCGTACCAGCGGTCGGGGGCAGCGGGCTGCTCACGGATCTTGTCCCCGGCGACAAGCAAAATGGCGCTGCGCCATGGGTCGAACACGAACAAGACACGCAAGGCGCTGGTGCCAGTGGAGCGGGGGCGTAGCTCTTTCAGATTGGCGATAGCTGAACCGTTGATCTTGCCGACATGGGGACGTCCGAGACCAGGGCCGTGCTTCTCCAGCATGTTGATGTACTCAACCGCGAGCTGGTAGGCGGGCATGTCGGTGTCAGCCAGGTCATGAAGCCAGATGTCTACCTCGTCGGTCAGACGGATCTCGTACGGCACGCCACCAAGTATAGGCGCCCCTTTACCTAGCCCGCCTGGAACTGAAGTGCGATCTGCCTTTTCGGCGGTGTCCAGGCGCGGCACGCGTGCGAGAGCTTCGAGCACCTAGGGCGAGGGATCGCCTGCGCGGCCCTGTTCGAGGCGGGCGTAGTACTCGGCGCTGACCGCCGACACCTGGCGAAGGCCACCTGCTATGCGGAAGGCACATACCACCCGGTTCCTTGTGGGCCGGGTTTTCTCATGTCCGCAGGCGCAGCCGTACTCGATCGCCGCCTGTGACCGTACTTCGCAAGTCAAGCAGGCGCTCTCGAGACACCGCGTCGGGTTGCAGGCTCCCCGCACCAGGTGGGCACCACCGCGGTGTGCGCGCTGGACCGCCGCAAACCGCCGCCCAGCGGCGCCTCCGGCGCGCTGAACCGGCCGGGCGCCCTGGTTCCGGCTTCGCCACTCGGCGGCGCATCGCCCTGTTCGTCGGCGCGCTGACCAAAGGGCAGAACCGCGCCCCTGATCATTCGTTGGGCGGGCATGGAGTGGGTGCTGAGCCGATTGTTCTTCAGCCGTGTCAGCAGGTCAGACGAAGCCGAGTGGGAAAGTCGCCAATGTCGCCCTCGGCGTCGTCCTAGCCCTGTAGCGGCCGTCCGAAACGGCACCCAAAACTCTTCACGGTCAAGACCGGCCTCCGGAGCCCGACCCGGTGGCCTGACCGGCTCGGTGGCGTCGGCCGGTGGGAAGTAGGAGGGCGGCCAGGACAGCGACCACGAGCACACCGGCACAGATCCAAAAGCTGGCGATGAACCCGGCCTCAGCGGGCAACCGCTGGGCGGTGGTGGTCGCTGAGAGGATCGCGGCGAGTACGGCGGTGCCGATGCTGCCGCCGATCGTGCGGGCCAGGGTGTTGAGGCTGGTGGCCACGCTGGTCTGAGACGGTGGGACGGTGGCGAGGATGGCGTTGGTCATGGCGGCGGAGGCCAGGCCGAGGCCGATGCCCATCAGGGTGACCGCGGTCAGGATGTGCCAGGTCGCGTGGTGTGCGGCGGCGAGCAGGGCGAAGGGGGCCGCGGCCATGACGATGCCCAGGACCAACGGGAGTTTGGCGCCGAAGTGGCGGTCCAGGGCGCCGGACAATGGCGCGAAGACGACCATCGCCACGGTCGCGGGTAGCAGGTACAAGCCGGCTTCGCTGACGGACTTGCCGAGGCCGTAGCCGGTCGCGGTGGGGAGTTGGAGCAGAAGAGGCACGAGCAGGAACGAGCCGAACGTGGCGACTCCGAAGGCGATGCCGGTGATGAGGGTGGTCCACACACCCCGGTTGATGATCATGAGCATGTCGACCAGCGGCGCGCGGACGCGCAGCTCGACCGTCACCCAGGCCGTCAGTGTGATGGCCGCGCCGGCGAACAGGCCGAGAGTGGTGGTGCTGGTCCAGCCCCAGTTGCCGCCCTTGGTGAGTGCGAGGAGCAGGCAGACCAGGCCGGTGGACAGGAGTAACGCGCCGGGTACGTCCACCCGGCCGGGTGGACGTACCGGAGATTCCGGTACGCCGAACGCGATGCCTGCGGCGGCGAGGGCGATCATGATCAAGGGGATCCAGAACAGCCAGTGCCAGGACAGGGCGGCCACGATCGGTCCGGCCAGTACCGCGCCGAGGCCGCCGCCGGCTCCGAGCAGTGCGGACAGCAGGCCCACTGCCACCCCGACCCGCTCGCGCGGCAGCTCGTCACGGACGATGCCGAACGCCAGCGGCAGGATCGCGCCCCCGGCTCCTTGCAGGACACGGCCGATCACGACGGTGGCGAGGTTGCCGGCCAGAGCGGCGACCAGGGCGCCGGTGGCGAGCACACCGAGGACGATGAGCAGCACCCGGCGCCGGCCGAACATGTCGCCGAGCCGGCCCGCGATCGGGGTCGCGATGGCGGCGGCCAGCAGGTAGGCGGTCACGAGCCAGCTGATGTCCGCGGTCGAGGCCCTCAGGTCGGCGGCGATGGCCGGCAGGGCCGGGGCGACGAGCGACTGCAGCATCGCGAACACCACCCCGGCCAGCGCCAGGAAGCCGAAGACGAGCACGGGCCTCGCGTGCCGGGCAGCCCGGGGGAGCGACACGTCCGGCTCCTGAAATGTCGAGTCGCCACGCATCACGTCACCAGTTGACGGGCAACTCGTGGACGCCGTAGATGCTCATGTCGTTTCTGAACCGGATGTCCTCGATCGGCTTCGCGAGCCGCAGTTCCGGGAGCCGGCGCAGCAGGGTGGGCAGAGCGATCTGGAGTTCGGCGCGGGCGAGGGTCTGGCCGATGCACTGGTGTACGCCGTACCCGAACGCCAGGTGCCCGCGCGCGGGCCGGTCGAGGTCCAGCGTCTCGGGCTCGGGGGTGAAGGCGGGGTCCCAGTTGCCGGCGGGCAGGTTCATGATCAGCCCCTCGCCGGCCTTGACCAGCGTGCCGCCGATTTCGACGTCCTCCTTGGCGATGCGGGCGATCAGGTTGTGCACGATCGTGAGGTAGCGCAGGAGTTCTTCGACGGCGTTGGCGAGCACGGCCGGGTCGTCGGTGTCGCGGATCGTGGCGGCGGCTTCGGGGTTCTCCAGCAGGGCCACGGTGCTGAGGGCGATCATGTTGGCGGTGGTCTCGTGGCCGGCGTTGAGCAGGATGACCCCGTTCATCGCCGCCGTCTCCCGCCGCAGTTCGCCGGTCTGGACATGTTCGCGGATGACCCGGCTCATCAGGTCGTCGCCGGGTTCCTTCTCCTTGCGGGCGACCAGTTCCATCATGTACGCGAAGAACTCCCTGGAGGCGTTGGCCTTCACCTCCGGCGGGGTGTTCATGTTCATCACCTTGCCGGTGATCGTTTGGAAGAAGCCGTGGTCGGCGTACGGGACCCCGAGCAGCAGGGAGATCACCAGAGAGGGGATCGGCAGCGCGTAGTCCTGTACCAGGTCGCCCGGCTGCCCCTTCGCGACCATCTTGTCGATGAACTCGTTCGCCATCGCCTCGATGTCCGGGCGCATCGCGTTGACCCGCTTGACGGTGAAGTCCTTGGTCAGCATGCGACGCAGCCGGGCGTGCTCGGGGTCGTCCATGCGGGGGAAGGTCTCCGGCGCGTTCGGGCCGTCCTGTTTTCCGTGGCCCTGCAGCACGCCGAGGACTTCGGCGCTGATGGCCGGGTGGGACATGGCGGTCTTGATGTCCTCGTACCGGCTCACGGCCCACACCGTGTGGCCGTTCCAGTTCACCTGCCGCAGGCCCTCCTCCCGCCATCGCGTGTACTCGGCGGGTGGGTTGAACGGGCAGCGCGCGGCGCGTTCGCCGGGGAAGGCCGGCAGGTCGGTGGTGGTCATGGATATCCCTTCTGTCAGGCGGCGGTGGTGAGGGCGGTGGTCCACGGGGCGCGGGCCGCGATGAGGGCGCGCCACGCGCGCAGGGCCTTGGGGGACAGGCCGGCGGCGAGGACGCCGACGAGGCGATCGGCCTTGCGGTAGGCGACGAGGAGGTGGTCGCTGTCGAGTACGAGTGCCTCGTCGTGGTCGCGGAGGTGGCCGTAGGCCTGGAACTTGGTGCCGTACTGGTCGGACCAGAAGTACGGCACCGGGGCGAACGGCCGGGGTTCGCCCAGCAGGTCGCGGGCGACGGCCATGCCCTGCTCGGCGGTGTTGGTGCGGTGCTCGACGCGCATGTGCGTACCGAACAGCGGGTTGTGCCAGCGGGCCACGTCACCGACGCCGTACACGCCGTGCGCGGCGGAGCTGTACTGGTCACACACGAGCCCGTCGTGGACGGACAGACCGCTGCCGGCCAGCCACTCGGTGTTCGGCACGGAACCGATGGCCACCAGTACGTCATCAGCCGGCACCACCGTGCCGTCAGCCAACCGCACCCCCATCGGCCTGGCACCGAGGACGCTGGTGACCGAGACCTGGGTGCGGACCGTCACGCCGTGCTCGACGTGGAGGCGGGTCATGAGCTGGCCGGCCTCTTCGCCGACGGCCAACGCCAGCGGCACCGGACCCGACTCCAGCAACGTCACCCGTACCCCGAGACCGCGCGCGGTGGCGGCGACCTCGGCGCCCACGAACCCCGCGCCGACGATCACCAGATGCCGTCCGGGCCGCAGCCGCTCCTTCAGCGCCAACGCGTCCGGCAGGGTACGCAGCGTGTGCACCCCGGCGAGATCGTCGGTGCCGGGCAGGCGGCGGGCACGGACGCCGGTCGCCACAATCAGTGCGTCGTAGGGCAGATGGGTGTCATCGGCGAGCGTCACCACCCGCCGGCCAGTGTTCACCGCGCTCGCCGCGACACCCAGCCGTAGCTCCAAGCCCAGCGCGTCGATGTCGGTCGCCGGGCGCAGGGCGAGCCGGTCCGGCGCCCACTGCCCGGCCAGCAGCTGTTTGGACAACGGCGGCCGATCGTAGGGCAGCCGCGGCTCGTCGCCGACCAGCGTGATCACGCCCCCGAAACCCGCCCTGCGCAACCCCTCCGCCGCCGCCAGCCCACCGGCCGCCGCCCCGATGATCACGACCCGGTTCGGGGCGGCGTTCATGACTCCGCCAGGTGGATCGCCGCGGCCGGGCACACCATGGCCGACTGCCGGACGGCGTCGTGCAGCACCGGCCCTGGTGTCTCGTCCAGCAACACCACGATGCCGTCCTCCTCCCGCTGGTCGAACACCTCCGGCGCGAGCAGTACGCACTGACCGGCGGCAACGCACTTGTCGGCGTCAACGCTCACCTTCATCGGACCTCACTCATCGCTAACCGGCAGCTTCCTGCCATTTCATCTTCAGGGCGAAGCTAGCACACAAGTGGCAGCATGGTGCCGGTTGATAGGCTCTGGTGGTGGTCACCGAAACCGAGCGGCCCTTGAGGGCTGATGCCGTACGCAACCTCGAACGCATCGTCCGTGCCGCGCACGCGGCCTTTGCCGAGGACGGCCCGGACGTGTCGCTCGAGGAGATCGCCCGCCGCGCGGGGGTGGGCATCCGGACGCTCTACCGCCACTTCCCGCACAAGGGTGACCTGGTCAGGGCGGTGCTGAATCAGAGTGTGGCCGAGTACCTCACACCGGCCATCGAACGAGCGCTCGACGATGAGAACCCGCTGCACGGTCTGACCACGTTGATCGAAACCGCCGTCGACATGGTGGCTCGTGAGATGAGGACGCTGGCCGCCGCGAAGAACGCCGGCTCCCTCACACCCGACCTGTCCGTGACGTTCTTCGAGACGCTCACTCTGCTCGTACGACGGGCCCAGCAGGCCCGGCTCCTGCGGGCGGACCTCGTCCCCGAAGACCTGCCCAGGATCATGGCCATGCTCACCAGCGTGCTCTGGACCATGGACCCCAAGACCGAGGGCTGGCGCCGCTACCTCGGCTTCGTCCTGGACGGTCTGTCGCCGGCCACGGCGAGCGTCCAGCCCGCGGCCGCGCCCGTGGTCGGGACACCACGAACGGGCAACTGGGTCCTCTGACGCGCTGACCGCCCAACCAGCCGCCGCGCCCGACTACTTCCTGTCAAAGTGCCGACGACTGATAGTCGACATCAGGGTTGATCTCAGGGTGAACCCTGATGTGCTTCGCTGCAACTGACAGCATGCTGCCAGTTCAGCTACCGCGCTATTCGTCTGAGAGGTGCCGCTCGTGGCGTTGTCCAATGTGCTGGATTGGTGGCAGTCGTTGCCGGAGCCCGCCCTCATCGCCGGCGCGGGAGTGATCGCTCTCGGTGAGTCCATCATCGGCATCGGGTTCTTCCTCCCGGCTCAGGCGGCGCTGATGATCGCCTCGGCCACCGTCGACTCCCTACCTGAGTTCCTGATCCTGTGGGCAGTGGTCACGGTCGGCGCCGTCGCGGGCAACGTGATCGGGTTCGAGCTCGGCCGCCGCGTGGGTCCGGCACTGCGCGAGACCAAGCTCGTCAAGAAGCGCGGCGCGAAGGGCTGGGACAAGGCCACGGTTTTGCTCCGAAAGCACGGCCGTTGGGCGGTGTTCGTCGGCCGGCTCATACCGATCGGGCTCGTGCAAAGCGTGGTGCCCGCCGTCGCCGGCGCGGCGCACATGCGTTACCGCACGTTCCTGCCCCCGATGGCGGCAGGCGCGGCCTGCTCGACAGCGATTCCCCTGCTGATCGGCATCGGAGTCGCCGCAGGACTGAAGGACGCCAGCGGCATCGTTCTCATCATCGTCGGCGCGCTGCTCGCGCTCGTCGCGGTCTTCGTGATCCGAAAGCGCCGCAGAGCGAAGACGACCACAACGGACACATCCCCCCACGACTCGAACCACGGCCCGGATCCCGATCGCGAGCCGGCGCACAGGGCTTGACCATGAGGAGCCTTCGCTCCGGGCCGGGGCTCGGCCCGCCCGTTCCAGCCTCTCTTTCAGGTGGCACCAAGCGCGAGGCTGGCCCAGACGATTTTCCCGCCTAGCGCGCCTGCGACGGGATGATGTTGGTCACCCTGATCGCGTTCGTCACGATTTCGCTGACTATCAGCTCGGCGTCATCAACCACATGGGTCAGGTGCCATTTGTCCATCAAGGCCCGGGTGTGCATACGGGCTGTAGACACGGATGAAGCCATAGCAGGAAGTGGGATGCAGCTGACGAACTGGTCTTCGGCGGTCTTAGCCATATTGCCTCGCTGCTGCTCTAGCACGATTGGCGGCCGCTCCCCTTTATTGCTTCGCGCTGCCAGTCGTGCGGCTCGTGGGGTTAGCCCGGCGCGCGGGACGTGAGAGGGCCGTTCTGCGCGCTCGTGCGTCAGGGACGGGGTTATCCCCGCCAAGTGACCTTGCCGTGAACTCGCTCGAAGGGGCTATGCAACTTCCCGCATAAAGCGCTTATGCATTCCCTGCATGGTCGATTAAGAATCGCAATGCGGACGTTTATGCTCGGACGTAGAACCTGCCCGATGTCTCTTTCGTGACATATATTTCAGGTTCTTCTGGAATTAACATCGTAAAGATGGCTTGGGGGATATTGGGCAGGTTTCAGGCAAGGCGCAACGCGAGGGAACGAGTATGACGACACGCCAGGATCCCCGATCCTGTACGGCCTGCGGGACCCGTCTGGCCAGCGACAACGGGAGCATCCATTGCGGCCCCTGCCAGCGTCGACGAGATGAACCCCGAACGCAGCCGCCGACCGTCCCGCCGGGCTTCTGGTCAGACGGCACCTTGCAGCAGGCCTTCGCTACTCGGCACATCGGGCAGATAATCCGGGCGTACCGTCACCATCCCTGGCATGGAAAGCCGCTCTCCCAGGAACGCGTTGCTGAATGGCTGTGTCTCAGCCAGGCCCAGCTCAGCCGCGTCGAGTCCGGGGCGCCGGTCCAGGACCTTGCGCGCCTGATCGTTTGGGCACGGCTGCTAGGTATGCCGCCTGATCGTCTGTGGTTTCAGCTGCCGGAGAAGCCGGCCATGCCGTCAGCCTTGGCATTGACGGGATTCGCCGGCCTGAGCATCGCTTCCTGGGCGGCCGTGAGCGTGGAGGAGTTGCCGTCGGCCGAGACTCTCCTGGTCAACGCCCGCCGTGATGGGGCCGTCGTAGAGCTCTTGCGCCAGCAGCTCGAGGCGAGCAAAGCCAACGATGGCAGGCTTGGTCCCGCTGCTGTGCTGCCGCAGGTATTGGGCATCCTCGGTGCCGTGCAGCACGCCGTCCATGAGGTGCGGCACGATGTCCGACGGGCGCTGCTGGCGGTGGGCGCCGATGGCGCGGAATTCGTCGGTTGGCTGTACCGCGACCTCCTCGACCTGCGTACGGCGACGTACTGGTACGACCGGGCGATCGAGTGGGCGCAGGAGGCCGACGACAGCTCCATGCAGGCATATGTGCTGCCTCGGAAATCTCAGCTGGCTTATGACCGACGGGATGCGCTGCGGGTGCTCACTCTGGCCGAGGCGGCGCAACGGACAACCGCCCGGCTACCACTCAAGGTTCGCGCCGAGACCACGCTGCAGGAGGCGTTGGGCCTGGCCATGCTTGGCGAACCGCTGCGCATGGTCGAACAGAAGTCGGACGACGCCCGGCAGTTGCTCGCCCGCTCGACGGGCGACGAGGCCGACGCGCTCGGCGGTGTCTTCAGCCAAGAGACCCTGCTGCTGCGCAGCACCGCGTGTCACACCGGGGCGGGCAAGCCCGCTCTGGCGGCCGAGATACTCGCAGGCGTCATCGCCAGTGACGCTCTCTCCGCGCGCGATGGCGGCTACTTCAGGGCGCGACGCGCAGCCGCCCTGGCCATGATCGGGGAGCCGGATGAGGCGGCCATCGTCGGGGCTGAAGCCGCGCGGGTCGCCCAGGCCACTCGCTCCGGGCGTACGACTACCGTCCTGGTGGACGCGATGCGGATCTTGGAGCGCTGGAGTTCGCGGCCGCAGGTACGGATGTTGCGGGACGCCTTGATCGAGGGGCGCACCGCCTAATCGTCGGCCTGTAGCCAACTGGCGACGGTCTCGATGACCGACGCCTGCCAGATTCGGCTCTGAGGGTGAAGGTACTGGGGATCGTCGTGGACGGCGAAGCCGTGCTGCGACCCCTCGATTTCCGCCAAGGTGCAGGTGGTGGTGAACTGTCCCACAGCAACGCGTGAGGACTCGATCGGCACCAGGGTGTCCTTCGTCCCGTGCACGATGAGCGTCGCCGCCTTGATCGCGCCGAGGACCGTATGCGGTTGCAGCCAGAAGACCTCGTTGAGGAGCGGGCGGCCGTGCTTCAGGCTTGGGGTGAAGGCGATGTATCCCTGTTCAGTGAGTTGCCGGGCGACGGTCTCGTCCAAGTAGTCGTCTTGCCAATAGGGCCTGCTGCCGATGGTGCGCTTCTTGTAGTCGAACTGGGGGTTGAGCAGCACCAGCCGACCTACCTCGTCGGGCCTGTGGGCGGCGTAGTAGCCGCAGATCCCGCCGCCGAAGCTGGCACCGAGCAGGCTGAGCCGGGTGGCTCCGGTCGCCTCGCGTACGTGAGCAAGCGCCACCCGGATGTCATTGAGAATCGCCGCGAGAGTCAACTCCTCCTGGCGGCCCTCACTTTCCCCATGTCCGCCGAGGGTGCGAAGGGCGACGGACGTGCTGTGGACCGGCATGGCGCTCCTGGCGGCAGCGGGAGAAGGCCATGGTCCCATCCAGGGGGAAGGATGGTGCGGGCCCCATATCGCCCGCGTCCTCGATCGCCTTCGATCTTCTGCCTTCTGTGTTGGTGGCTGGTCATGGAAGTGCCAGCTCAATGCAGGGCGCGGCGCTCAGGCGACCGAGTGGGTGACGGTGCCCGTGTAGGTGCCCGCGACGGCGGAGGCCGGGATGGCGATGACGAGCGTGGGCTGCCAGCCCGTGGTTTGGGTGAAGAGTGTTGTCTTGCGGCCGGTGAACGCGGTCACCGGCGCCGACAGGGCGACCTTCTGGGTCGAGAGGGGCTGCCCTGGGGTGCGGGTGCCGGCGCCGGATTGGGTGGTGGTGGGGCCGGACCAGTACGAGACGTTGGCGTTCGTGATGGTCTCGGCTGACGATTCGCCCCCGGTGGTGAAATTGGTGGCGGTCACAGTCGCCGTCCAGAGGGGAACCCCCGCCCGGGAGTCGGCCACGGTCACCGTACCCATGGAGACGCTGATCGTGTCTCCTGACGCAGCGCTGGCGAGATTGGCCGAGGTCGGTACGGTGATCGTCAGGATGCCCACGGGCACGACTGTGGCGCCGACGCTGGGGCCCGACGTGCCGACGGTCATCAAGGTGACAACGGTGATGGTGTACGTGGTGCCATTGGTCAGACCGGTGATCGTGCAGCTGAGGGCACCGGCGGTCGTGCAGAACGCGCCGCCCGGGCTGGCAGTGGCGGTGTAGCCGGTGCTGGAGTTCAGGAATTCCGGCGCGGTCCAGGAGATCGCGGCGGTGGCGTCGCCGGGTGTGGCGACGACTGCCGTGGGCGGCTGCGAGGTGACCAGCACGGCGACGAGGCGCTGAGTGGTGGTTTGATCACCGAGTTGGCCTGTGGCGTTCGCACCCCAGCAGTACACGGTGTTGGTGGAGTCCAAGGCGCACGTGTAGTCCTGCCCGCCGCTGATCTGGGTGATGGTCTTGCCGGAGAGCACGCCGGAGGTGGTGACGGTCGCTGGTACCAGGCTCTGGGTGGTGGAGTTGTTGCCGAGTTGTCCGGTGCTGTTGTACCCCCAGCAATAAGCGAGACCGGCGCTGTCCAGGGCGCATCCGTGGGCGCCGCCTGTGGTGAGTTGGTTGATGGTCTTGCCGGAGAGCACGCCGGTAGTGGTCACCGCCACGGCCGTCAAGCTTCCTAGGGTGGAGTTGTTGCCGATCCGTCCGTTGGCGCCGTTTCCCCAGCAATACGCGAGGCCGGCGCTGTCCAGGGTGCACGTGAACCAGTTTCCGGCTCTTATCTCGGTAAGGGTCTTGCCGCTGATCGCGGTACCGATGGTGGTGACGGTCGCTGGTACCAGGCTCTGGGTGGTGGAGTTGTTGCCGAGTTGCCCGAAGCTGTTGTATCCCCAGCAGTAGGCCTTGCCGGTGTTGTCCAGCACGCATGTGTGCTCGTAGCCGGTGCCGATCTGGGTGAGGGTTTTGCCGCTGAGTACGCCGGTAGCGACCACGGCGACCGGTGTGTTCTTGTTGGTGGTCGAGTTGTCCCCGAGTTCTCCCTCACCGTCATACCCCCAGCAATATGCCTTTCCGGTGTTGTCCAGAACGCACGCGAAAGAGTTGCCGGTGCCGATCTCGGTGAGGGTTTTGCCGGCGAGCACGCCGGCGACGCTCACGGCGACGGGCGCTGTCCGCTGGGTGAAAGAGGCGTCCCCGAGCTGCCCGTACGGATTCCAGCCCCAGCAGTAGGCCTTGCCGGTGCTGTCCAGCGCGCAGGTGAAGGACTGGCCCGCGACGATCTTGGTGAGTGTCTTGCCCGCCAGCACTCCGCTCGTGTCCACGGCGACCGGAGTGGTCACGGGGCTGACGGACGTGGTGTTGTTGCCGAGTTCGCCGTTGGTGTTGCTGCCCCAGCAGTACGCTTTGCCGCTGCGGATCGTGCAGGCGTGGCTGTACCCGGCCGCGAGCGTGGTGGCGTGCGACGATACCGCGAGAGCTGCCGGCACGGGCGTCAGGGCGGTGAGGGCGGCCCATCCGAGCACCATGAACGCCACCACCACCATGCCGAGGGAGGTCGCCCGTCGGATGCTCCGCCAGTAGCCGTCCATCGCGGCTCGCATTCGCCGACGCGGCCCTGACGGTGAAGATTTCCGCTGGCAGCCACTCAGCGATCTGTGCATCTGCGTTTCCCCATCAAGTGTGCGACTGCGGACCAGGGCACTCATGTATGGACGGAGCATGGGCAGCACGCTAACACTCTGTGTGATTAAATTCTTGCGCCAAGTAGTTGTGTCGCTGTCAACGGACGGTCACGGTCGTTTACCCGGGGGCGTAGATACTGGATCATCGAGGTCGCAGGTCACTCCCCGTTCCGCCGTGGACGTCCCGCAGGCCCGCGACTTGCAGATCGCCAGGATCGACCGCAGGTGGGGTGCGGTGAACCTGCCCAAACTCGGGCGGGTGAAGTTCCGGTGGACCAAAGACCTGCCCGACCTTACCAAGGGCGGGCCGCCGGGGAGGATCACCGGGGCTCGCCTGGTGAAACAAGCCCACGGGTGGACCATCGCCTTCCGCACCGAGCTGCTGGTCTCCGCCCCCGCGCCGCACGCCGGGCCGAAGGCGGGCATGGACCAGGGCGTCAAGGTGCCCCTGGCCCTATCCACCGGGGAGCATCTCCGGCACGGCCCGTGGCTGTCCAGCGGGCAGCGCGATCGTGGTCGAAGACCTGAACATCACCACCATGATGGCCTCGGCGTCTGGGACCGTGCGGGAGCCGGGGGTCAATGTCGCTCAGAAGCGGGGCCTGAACCGGTCGATCGCGGGTCAGGCGTGGGGCCGGACGGTGGAGTTGCCGACCTACAAGGCCGCCGATCGTGGCGGTCTGGTCGCCAAGGTCGGCCCGCGCGGCACCAGCCAGGAGTGCCGCCGCTGCCACACCACCACGGCGGGATCTCGCGAGAGGCAGTCGCGGTTCGCGTGCAAGAACCTGGCGTGCGGATGGATCGGCAACGCTGATACCAACGCCGCCCGAAACCAGCTTCATCGGTACACCTCTGCCGCCGGACGGGCGGTCACAGGACGTGGAGACTCCGCGATGGCGGGCCTGTGAGGCGTCAAGCATCCTGTCCCACGGTCTCGCCCGCACCCGCGTTGCGAGCTGCTGCATAAGCGGCACAGGAATCCTCCACATCTATTTATGTGGAGGAGCACGTCAATTCAACCGGAGCTTCCATCGCCGGCCTGGACTCCGGCTCGCCGATGGCTTGCCGGGGATCGCACCTCGGCCTCGGGGGCAACCTAGCGCTTGGCTGAGAGTTCGTGTAATGATGTAATCATGGAAACTCTCTTTGAGCACGCAGGTGGCCAAGAAGGGCTCCACAGGTTCCTCGACATCTTCTATGGAAGCCTCTTGTCCGACCCGCTGCTCCAGCCATTGTTCGGCGAAGGACTTCCGCAGCACGTGACACATCTGACGGCTTTCACGGTCGAGACCTTCGGCGGGCCCGACACGTTCTCCAGGGAAATGGGCGGGTTTTCCAGGCTGATCGACGCGCACCGGGGGCTGGGGATCAGCGAGGAGCAGCGTCAGCGGTTCGTCGAGCTGTACATGGCGGCCGCCGATCAGGCCGGACTGCCGGAGGACGCGCCTTTCCGGGAGGCGCTGCGGTCTCATGTGGAGTTCGGGTCGAAGGTGGCGATGCAGAACTCCCATGCCGAAACCGACGACCAACTCCACCCGCTCCGAGAGGTGCCGCAGTGGGGATGGTCCGAGCCGAGCTAGTTTCCACCCAACGTCCCCGCCACTTTCCGCCCAGATCGTGCGCCTGGGCGGAAAGTGTGTGGGAACCCTACTTGTGCTGCAACAGCAGGGTGAACAGCACGTTGGTGGTCGTACTGAGCGCGAACATGGTCACCGCGACGATCAGGTCATCCCGCTTCCGTGCCAGCAACCCGCCCTGCGAGCCCTCCGGAACGTTGACGATGACCGCCTGCGTGAGGCCGGCGCCGAGCCGTTTCCACAGGTACTTGAACCCCAGGCCGAGCACCAGCGGGACCATCGTGACCGGCAGCAGGCTCCACCACACCGGCCCCGAGAACGAGCCGAGGAAGCGGCTGGCGACCGCCGCGCCGACGATCGCCGCCAGGGTGCCGACGGCCAGGCCGGGGATGAGGGCGAACTGCGCCCAGGTCCGCTTCTTCTCGTTGCAGATCTCCCTGATCCGGGCCGCGTCGTTCGCCGTCTCGTCCACCCGGTAACGGAGCAGCAGAGCCGTCCCCGAGGAGAGCGTCAACTCCATGATCTTGTCTTTGTCGACGGGGTCGCGCCGGACCATCCGCACCATCTTCAGCGTCGGGGTCATCCTCGAGCCGAGGTCAACGATGTCCGCTGACGAGTCGGACTCGTACACGACGTAGTTGCTGTCGGTCCAGATGCTGGAATAGGCGCCGGTCTGCTCGAATATCTTGGCGAGCTGTGTCAACTGCTCGCGGTGGAGCTTTGTCGGCCCGAGGTTCTCTTTCCTTGGTGTCCCAAGGCATCGGGGGGTGATGGCCACTAGGCTGCCTCTCGATCTTCGTAGTGGTACTGACTGGCTGGTCGGGCCCTCAGGCGCCAACTCCGAAGCGGCCGAGTTGGTTAGCGCGCCTGTCTCTTTCTCCTGTTGATCGCCTGCACATGCGAACAAAATGGACATTAAGGCAATGTGTGCATAGTTCGCCCATGTGCTTATAAAGCGTAACTCAGGGTGGTTTAATGAACCGCCACTGATCCTAGCTGAAGATCGCAAATGTATTGCGTATTCTCTTCGCGTTTGCCGAAAGACGAGGTGGGTGGGTGGTTATGTCCTCGGGAACGCCGGAAGTGCCGGATGAGACTTGGACGGTGGCGGTGAGATTTATTCACGTTGGTGTTCGGGAAGGCCCTTTCCCGAATCCTTTGTGCGGAAGATAGCGCTTTTGGCTCGGGGGGGCTAGCAGCGGTGGAGCTCGCCCGCTGCGCCGAAGGGCGCCTTGCGGAAAGTTGCTGGATGAGAAAATTTGCCTAGTCAGCAAAAATCTATAGTCTGGGGAGTATGACCGGGCTACGCGCACGAAAGAAGCAGGCGACCCGCGACGCCCTGATGGCCGCCGCGCTCCAGCTCGCCATGGAGCGCGGTCTGGACAACGTGCGGGTCGAGGACATCGCCGAGGCGGCGGGGGTGTCGCCGCGGACGTTCAGCAACTACTTCTCCAGCAAGTGGGAGGCGCTCGCCGCCCGCCACGTCGACCGGACCAGGCACTCGGCGCAGGTGCTGCGCGACAGGCCGCCGGGCGAGCCGCTCTGGGAGGCGGTGACGCGGGCCATGCTGGCGCCATGGCAGAGCGCGGAGCGGACCACGCAGCCGCCCGCCCCTGAGGTGCGGGCCGCCCTGCGGCTGCTGACCAGCGCGCCCGCCATGGAGGGTGAGTCGCTGCGGGTGCTCTTCTCCGCCGATGCCGAGCTGGCCGCGGCCGTCGCCGAGCGCACCGGCACCGACCACGAACGCGACCTCTACCCGCAGTTGGTCGCCACCGCGGTGATCACGGCCACGCAGACCGCCGTCCGCCACTGGCTGCTCGTCGAGCCCGCGGTGCCGCTCCTCCCCCTGATCGAAGAGGCGATGCGCCAACTCGCCACCGGCCTGCCCGACCCGCTCGCCACCCGACTATCCGACCCAACGGCACAAGGAGAACCCCAATGACCGCGGACGTCGTCATCGCCGGTGGTGGCCCCAACGGGCTGATGCTGGCCGGTGAGCTGGCCCTGGCCGGAGTCCGGCCGATCGTGCTGGAGCGGCTGGCGGAGCGGAGCCAGGCGCCCAAGGCCAACGGCATCATCGGGCAGGTCGTCAGGCTCCTCGACCAGCGCGGCCTCTACCGGCGCTTCCTGGGCGTCGCCGAGCCGCCGCGGCCGATCCCGATGTTCCTGTTCGGCGCGCTGCCGCTCGACCTGGCCGAGATCGAGGGCAACACGATGTACGGCATGAGCGTCAAGCAGGCCCGACTGGAGGAGCTGTTCGAGGATCGGGCCCGCGAGCTGGGCGTGGAGATCTGGCGTGGGCGCGAGCTGGCCTCGTTCACCCAGGACGAGACGGGCGTGACGCTCGAACTGGACGGCGGCGAACAACTGCGCACCCGCTACCTGGTCGGCTGCGACGGCGCCCACAGCACGGTCAGGAAGCAGGCCGGCATCGGCTTCCCCGGCGTGAACGCGTTCTCCGTCCTCTCGCGGTCCGGCCACGTCGCCTTACCTGGGGCGACGATCCGGATGGACCGGGGCGAGCTGGAACTGCCCGGCGTGGGCACGATCGCCCTCTACGCCTGGCACCGCACCGAGCGCGGCGCGTACGCCTTGCTGCCCGTAAGCCCCGAGGTCCTGATGGTCAGCTGCATCGAGTGGGACAGCGACGATCCCGGCGAGGACGTCGAGATGACGCTCGGCGAGCTGGGCGAGAGCCTGTCCAGAGTGCTGGGCGCCGACATCTCGCCGGTCAGCCCGCCCGGCCCGGGGCCGCACCTGCTGCGTCGCCTCAGCGGGCGCAACACCCGGATGGCCGACCGCTTCCGAGCGGGCAGGGTGCTGCTGGCCGGGGACGCCGCCCACGTGCACTCCGCGGTCGGGGCGCCGGGGCTGAACCTGGGTCTCCAGGACGCGGCCAACCTCGGCTGGAAGCTGGCGGCCACCGTACGCGGCACGGCGCCGCCCGGCCTGCTCGACAGCTACGACCGGGAGCGCCGGCTGGCCGCCGAGCGGGTCACCATGCACAGCAAGGCCCAGCTCGCGCTCATGTCGCCGGGGCCGGAGGTGACGGCGCTGCGCGAGGTGTTCGGCGAGCTGCTCCAGGACAAGAGCGCACGTGGCCGGATATCTGCCCTCATGTCGGGTGCGGATGTCGCCTATCCCATGGACGCCCCGCCGCACCCGCTGACCGGCTACTTCGTACCCGACCTGGAGCTGGAGCCGGTGCCCCTCGCCACGCTCATGCGGGAGGGGCGGCCGCTGCTGCTCGACCTCGCGGGAAGCGTTCCGAAGGACGTGTGGGGCGGCCGGATCGACGTGGCCACGGCCACGTGCGCGGCGCCGCCCGCCGACGCGCTGCTGATCCGCCCGGACGGGTACGTGGCCTGGGCGGGCACCCCGGACGGCTCGCTGGACGAGGCTGTCAGAACCTGGTTCGGTTAGCCTGATCCCGGACTCTGAGGAGGGCTCATGCCGGAGAATCTGATCTTTCGCCTGCCGCCGACGTTCGAGACGGTCGAGGAGGAACGGCGGCATCGCAAGGAGCGGCTCGCCGCCGCGCTGCGGATCTTCGGCAAGCTGGGCTTCGAGGAGGGCGTCGCGGGACACATCACCGCCCGCGACCCCGAGCTGACCGACCACTTCTGGGTCAACCCGTTCGGCATGTCGTTCAAGCACGTACGCGTGAGCGACCTGATCCTCGTCAACCACGAGGGCAAGGTGGTCGAAGGCCGCTACCCCGTCAACGAGGCGGCCTTCGCGATCCACTCGCAGGTGCACCAGGCGCGGCCCGGCGTGGTGGCGGCCGCGCACAGCCACTCCGTGTACGGGCGCGCGCTGTCGGCGCTCGGGCGGGTCATCGAGCCGATCACGCAGGACGCCTGCGCGTTCTATGGGGACGTCTCGCTCTTCGACGACTACACGGGCGTGGTGACGGACCTGGAGGAGGGCAAGCGCATCGCCGCCGCGCTGGGCGGCAACAAGGCCGTCGTGCTGCGCAACCACGGGCTGCTGACCGTGGGTGACACCGTGGACGCGGCGGCGTGGTGGTTCATCACGATGGAACGCTCGGCGCAGGTGCAGCTCGTCGCGCAGGCGGCCGGGCAGGTGGTGCCCATCTCGCCGGACAACGCGGCCCTGACCCACCAGCAGATCGGCAACGACCTGGTCGGCTGGATCAACTACCAGCCCCTCCACGACCAGATCACCCGCGAGCAACCAGACCTATTCGAGTGATCCGCTTTGTTACGGTCCGGACAAACCCTTCCATCCGTTACGGCAAGCCGCACCCACCGCCACCCGCCGCACGTGGCTGAGGGCCTCCAGGAAAACGGCCGCTGAGCCCGCACAGGGCCGGGCGCCGATACGTGCGTCTTGTTGGCCGTGGCTTCCGTTGCGGGCAGCCGTCTCGGTCCCTGTGACGGTCCGTGGTGGCTGAGGTTCTTGAGGGGAGACCCCTCGGGGGGAGGGAGAGAACGCGGGCCGCAGCGGCTGGGGTGCTTGGGAGGGAGACCCCTCCGGGGGCCGGAAGAAGACGGTCCGTGGTAGCTGGGGCCCAAGGAAGGGACCCAGAACGCACCCTAGCGGCGGAACGTGTGGCGGTAGGTCAGTGGGGCCACGCCGACTGCTGCGTGGAGGTGTTGGCGGAGGGAGACCGTGGTGGTGAAGCCCGCTCGGCGGGCCACCTCCTCCACTCCCGCGTCCGTCGTCTCCAGGAGGTGTCTGGCGTGGTCGACCCGTTGCTTGGTCAGCCAGCGTGACGGGCTCAGGCCGGTTTCCTCGCGGAAGCGTCTGGTAAAGGTGCGGACGCTCATCTTCGCGTGCCCGGCCAGGGCGTCCAGGTCGAGAGGCCTGTCCAGGTGGGAGAGCATCCACGTGCGGGTCGGGGCGGTGCTGGTGCCCGTTGGGTCGGGGAAGGGGCGGTCGATGTACTGGGCCTGGCCGCCGTCCCGCCAAGGAGGCATGACGCAGCGGCGGGCCGCCCGGTTGGCCACCTCGGTGCCGTAGTCGCGCCTGATCACGTGGAGGCAGAGGTCCAGTCCGGCCGCCACGCCCGCCGAGGTGAGTACGTCGCCGTCGTCGATGAACAGCACCGAGGGATCCAGGTCGACCCTGGGGAACAGTTCGGCGAAGTGGGGGGCCTCGCGCCAGTGCGTGGTGGCGGGGCGGCCGTCCAGCAGGCCCGCGGCGGCCAGGACGAACGCCCCCGTACAGATCGACATGATCCGCTTGTGGCCCCGCAGGGCGTCGCGCAGATGCGGCTGGATCGTGCCGTCCTTCATCGTCCGGCCCGCGTGGATGCCGGGGACCAGGACCGTGTCGGCCGTGTCCAGGACGTCCAGGTCGTGGTCGGGCAGGACGCTGTATCCGGCCGAGCAGCGCACGGGCTGCCGGCCGGGGGAGCAGGTGACGACCTCGTAGAGCTTCTCGCCGGTCGCTGACTCCGCCGACCAGAAGACCTGGCCGGGAACGCCCAGGTCAAGAGGGGCGAAATGGTCGAGGACCAGGACCGCGACGCGATGGGTCATGGCCGGATTCTTTCATATATTGGCTATCCGGCCACTCGCGGCGTGAAGTGCGGATAAATCAGGATTAGCGGATGACCATAAGCACCACCACCCGGACCAGGCGGCTGCATCGGGCCTGGTTCGTCGCGGCCGTCGCCTTCGTGGCCATTCTCGGGGCGGCCGGGTTCCGTGCCACTCCGGGCGTGCTGATCACTCCGCTCCAGGAGGAGTTCGGCTGGACCAAGGGCACGATCTCGCTCGCGGTGTCGGTCAACCTGGTGCTCTACGGTCTGACCGCGCCGTTCGCGGCCGCGCTGATGGACCGGTTCGGGATGCGGCGGGTGGTGTCGCTCGCGCTGCTGCTGGTGGCCGTCGGCAGCGGGCTCACGGTGCTGATGACGGCGAGCTGGCAGCTGCTGCTGTTCTGGGGCGTGTTCGTCGGGCTGGGCACGGGGTCCATGGCGCTGGTGTTCGTGGCGACGGTGACCGACCGGTGGTTCGTCCGGCACCGCGGGCTGGTCACCGGCGTGCTCACCGCGGCCGGCGCCACCGGTCAGTTGATCTTCCTGCCGGTGCTCGCCCAGCTGGCCCAGGGGCCGGGGTGGCGGGTGGCCTCGCTGACCGTGGCGGGGGCCGCGCTGGCGGTGGTGCCGTTCGTGTGGTGGCTGCTGCGCGACCATCCTGAGGACGTGGGCACCACGGCGCTGGGGGCGGAGCCCGGCGCGGTCCGTACCCTGCCCGTCCAGCAGAACGCCGCCGTGCGGGCGCTCACGGTGCTCAGGTCGGCGGCGCGGACCCGGGCGTTCTGGTTCCTGGCGGGCGGCTTCGCCATCTGCGGGGCCAGTACGAACGGCCTGGTCGGCACCCACTTCATCCCCGCCGCGCACGATCACGGCATGGCCGAGCCGGTCGCCGCGGGGCTGCTCGCGGTCATCGGGATCTTCGACATCGCGGGCACGATCGCCTCTGGCTGGCTCAGCGACAAGGTGAATCCGAAGGTCCTGCTCGGCGTCTACTACGGGCTGCGCGGGCTGTCGCTGATGGTGTTGCCGGGGCTGTTCGCGGCCACGACCGAGCCCAGCATGCTGATCTTCATCGTCTTCTACGGGCTCGACTGGGTGGCGACCGTGCCGCCGACCGTGGCGCTGTGCCGCCGGATCTACGGGGCGGACGGCGCGGTGGTGTTCGGCTGGGTGTTCGGCTCGCACCAGATCGGCGCCGCGTTCGCCGCCGTGGGAGCCGGGCTCACCCGCGACCACCTGGGCGCTTACGACCTGGCCTGGTACGTATCGGGCGCTCTCTGCCTCCTGGCCGCCGGCATGTCCCTGGCCATCGGGCATGCTAAAGGGCGATGAGTGACGCAGAGTTGATGGTCCTGCCGCTGGTGGTCAGGATCGAGAGAGCGACGCCGCCCGAGCGTACCGACGCTTTGGAGGCGGCCGCGATGGCCGTGCTGAGCCTGCTCGACGACCCCGGCGAGTGGGGTGCGGAGCTGCACGCCTGGCAGTCCACCGGCAAGATCCGCAAGGTCGTGCGCCGGGCCAGGGGTGCCGAGTGGCGCCGGGCGCTGGCGCTGCCCGGCCGTACCGTCGAGCACCGTACGGCCGAGGTGCGCGTGCACCCGCCCGTGCCGCTCGACGACTGGCCCAGAGACCTCGCCCGGTTGCAGGTGTCGGGCACTGAGCTGACCGACACCGGCGACCTCGCGCCCGCGCAGCCGCCGATCCTGTGGGCCAATCCCGGGCTCGCCATGTCGGCGGGCAAGGCCATGGCCCAGGCCGGGCACGCCGCCCAGCTCGCCTGGTGGGCCAGCGACGAGGCCGAGCGCGCCGCGTGGCGGGCGGCCGGGCTGGCCGTGACGGTGCGCACTGCGGCGGCGGCCGACTTCCAGGCGAAGGTGGCCGCGGGGCTGCCTGTGGTGCGGGATGCCGGGTTCACCGAGATCGAGCCGGGTTCGTGTACGTTCGTCGCCGACGCGCCGTGGCTGTACGGGCGGGTCGCCCAGTCGTGACGGGCGCTCGATTTCGATCAGGTCGGTCGTGACGGACCCCAGATCTCAGTCGGTCGTTACGGGCGCTGGATTTCGATCACGTCCGCCAGGACGCCGCCCGCCGGGGTGATCCGGGCGGGTGACGGGCTGTCGTAGACGATCATCAGTCGGCCGTCCGCCAGCACGGCCATCCCCTCGGGATGGTCGCAGCCGATGCCGTACGGCAGCTCGGCGACCGTCTCCAGCTCGTCCGCCGTGACCACCTCGCCCGCTCGGTGGACCCGCCAGCGCAGCACGCGTACCGGCCCGTCGAGGCTCATGCTCGGCCCGGCCAGCAGCAGCACGTCACGGCCGTACGGGCACAGGTCCCGCACGCCCAGCCCGCCCAGGTCCAGGAAGTGCTTGCGGCACGGCTCACGCAGCCGCAGCCGGCCCGGGTGGGCCTCGACGGGCCTGATCTCCAGGACCACCGCCCAGCCGCGCAGCACCGGGCCGCGGAGTCCCAGGTAGACCCGCTCGTCCAGCACCGCGATGCCCTCGATGTCGAGGCCGTTGTCCTTGCCGGGCAGCGCGAGGAACGGCGCGAGATGCGGGTCGTCCTCCAGATGGGCGGCGATGTTGTCCCGGCCCGAGAGGATCGCGCCCGGCAGCGGGGCGTTGGTGGCGGGGTCGAGCGGCAGGCGTACCAGGATGAAGCGGTTCTCCTCGCGGACCACGGTCGCCAGCCGTTTGACGGCCTTGGCCGGGTCCTTGGCCGACTTGATCCGGCGGCGCTTGAGACTGTGCGAGCCGACGGCCCACAGGTGGCCGTCGGCCCTGGCCAGGCCCTCGATGTCGGCCTCGTCATCGGGGCCCGCGGGCAGCGGTACGTAGTCGGCCAGCCGGAAGGTGCGCTGACCCGCGTAGTTCACGCCGGTCCAGGCCAGATGCTCGATGGTGGCGGTCTCGTCCCCGGCCACCCACAGGCCGCTGCCGTCGTGCCGTAACGCGGAGAGGTTCGTGTGCGTTTGGGAGGCTTGCGAGGCCGGGTCGAATCGGAGCTCCACCTGTTCCACGAAGCCATGATGACACTTCGGCCGCTTCATAAGCGGAATGGCGGGATTTGTCGTACGCTCCCGATCGTGCTCGATGGGGATGATGGGACCGAAGGTTCCCGTGTGAGAACTGCTGCCAGGCCGGGAACCCCTGTTTCTTCACCCAGGCGATCCCGCATCGGCGATCTGCGGATGCGGGATGTATACCGGGGGCTCGCAGTCGTGACCGCGGTGGCGGTCGTCACTGTCACGGTGGTCATGCTGCTCCCGTCGCGGCCGGACGAGGTCGCCACACGGCCGGTCGCCGCGCCATCGACCGTGCCGACCTCGTCCGCGCCGCCCCCTGCCACAGTGTCGTCCGAGCCGTCGGTGTCTCCCTCGCCGGTGGACTCCGCCGAGGCGGCCGCTCCCCGCGCCACACCGACTCCCGGCTCGACCATCGCGCCCGGATACACCGCCATGGAGGCCCTGTACGCCGACCCCCGGGTCCCCAAGCTGCCGAAGAAGGTCGCGCGGCTGAAGATGACCAAGCCCGGCAGGGACGTGGTCAAGGACCGGCGGACCGGCCTGGTCGTGCCCAGGCTCGGCAGGCCGTGGAAGGCGCACCGAGCGGCGCCGTTCACCAGCAAGCAGGTGCTCCCGCTCAAGCGCGGCTCGAACCAGCGGGGCATGCTCGTCACCTGCCCGCTCCCGATCGAGGAGCAGAAGTCGGCGCGCGACACCGCGCTGCTCGCCGCCCGCTGGACGCTCAACCACCATCCCAAGGGCAGCCGGATCCGCTGGCAGGTCTCCCAGCCGATCAAGGGCGGCTGGCTGCTCACCTACCAGGTCAGGTACGGCAAGCACGTCTCGCGGGCGGCCGTGGTCGTGCTCGACGGGGGAATGGCCAAGCCGGGGCTGGCGTTCGTGACAGTGCCGGAGTCGCAGCGGACCAGGTGGCGTGACATCACGCGCGTGGTTTCCGGGGTGCGTGTTCTAGGCTAGAAGATCATGTACGGCGATATGGGGGAGTGACGCCGTGGAACGCCCAGGTCAGCCGAAGGCGCCTGACAAACGCTCGGGACAGCCGCAGGCGCCTGACAGAGACAAGCCCAAGCCGCCCTGGCGCGCGGAAGGGCTGCCCGGCTCGTCCGGCGGCGGTCGCCCGAAGATCAACTGGTGGCGCTTCGTCGTCACGCTGCTCGTCGTCTACGCGGCGTTCTTCCTGGTCTCGTCCTTCTTCGACTCCGGCTCCGTCGAGACGGTGTCCTACACCGAGTTCACCAAGCAGGTGACCTCGAAGAACGTCAAGGACATCTACGCCACGGGCCTGTCGGTCGAGGGCGATCTGCGGGCCGCGGCCAAGGATCCGGACAGCGGCAACAAGTCGTACACGAAGTTCAAGACGGAGATCCCCGCCTTCGCCAACAACGACCAGCTCTACCAGCAACTGGAGAGCAACGGGGTCGACATCAAGGCCGACCCGATCAACGGCGGGCGCGGCTTCTTCGTGAACCTGCTGCTCTCCCTGCTCCCCGTTCTGCTGCTGGCCGGGCTCTGGATCTGGATCATGCGCCGCGGCGCCAGCATGATGGGCGGCGGCGGGCTGAGCGGCCTCGGCCGGTCCAAGGCGGCCAAGCCGGTCGAAGCGGGTCAGGTGCGGGCCACGTTCGCGGACGTGGCGGGCATCGACGAGGTCGAGAACGAGCTCGTCGAGGTCGTCGACTACCTGAAGGACCCCGACAAATACCGCAGGCTCGGCGCCAAGCTGCCCAAGGGCGTGCTGCTCGCCGGGCCTCCCGGCACCGGCAAGACGCTGCTGGCCCGCGCCGTGGCCGGTGAGGCCAACGTGCCGTTCTTCTCCGCCAGCGCGTCGGAGTTCATCGAGATGATCGTCGGCGTGGGCGCGTCACGGGTACGCGACCTGTTCGAGGAGGCGCGCAAGGTCGCCCCCTCGATCGTGTTCATCGACGAGATCGACGCCATCGGCCGGGCCAGGGGCGGCGCCGGCGGCATCGGCGGGCACGACGAGCGCGAACAGACGCTCAACCAGATCCTCACCGAGATGGACGGCTTCTCCGGCGTCGAGGGCGTCATCGTCATCGGGGCCACGAACCGGCCGGAGATCCTCGACCCGGCGCTGCTGCGGCCGGGCCGGTTCGACCGTACGGTCCAGGTGGGGTTGCCCGACGCGGCCGGCCGTACCGCGATCCTGGCCGTACACAGCAGAAGCGTGCCGCTGGACGGCGAGGTCAGCCTCGACCAGATCGCCAAGACCACGCCCGGCATGACCGGCGCCGACCTGGCGAACCTCGTCAACGAGGGCGCGCTCCTGGCCGCCAAGCGCGGCAAGGAGAAGGTCGGCATCGCCGACTTCGCCGACGCGCTGGAGAAGCTGCAGCTCGGCGCGGCGCGCAGCATCGTGATGCCGGAGGAGGAGCGCACCAGAACCGCCTTCCATGAGGCCGGCCACGCGCTGCTCGGCATGCTGCAGCCCGGTGCCGACCCGGTCAGGAAGATCTCGATCATCCCGCGCGGGCGGGCGCTCGGCGTCACACTGTCCACGCCTGACACCGATCGTTACGCGTACGACGAGCAGTATCTCCGCGGGCGCATCACCGGCGCGCTCGGCGGGATGGCGGCCGAGCAGGTGGTGTTCGGCGTGATCACCACCGGCGCCGAGAACGACCTGGAGCAGGTCACCATGATCGCCCGCGGCATGGTCGGGCGCTGGGGCATGTCGGAGAAGGTCGGGCCGCTGACCATCCTGCCCAGCGACGGTCAGCCGCCGCAGGCCTCGCCCGCCATGCTCGCCACCGTCGACGAGGAGGCGCGGCGGATCGTGGACGAGTGCTACGAGCGCGCGCTGCGTGTCCTCAGCGAGAACCGCGACAAGCTCGACGCCATCGTCGCCGCCCTGCTGGAGCACGAGACGCTGGACGAGGCGAGCGCCTACGCCGCCGCCGGGCTTTCCGGGGACTTGGGCAAGCCCGTAACGTAAATTGAGGCCGCGCCGGGCAGGTCTCCGATGTGACACTGAACGACGAGCTTCTCGCAGAGCTCGGCGATGCCGGGCTGGAGGAGGTCGCCGGGCTGCTCGGCACGGACACCGCGACGGCCCGCATCGTGCTCACGACGGTGTCCGGCACCATCATCGGCGGCCTGGCGCGCAACACCGCGCACCCTGAAGGTGCGGAGGCGCTGCGCGCCGCGCTCGACGACCATGTGGACGCCGACCCGTTCAACGGCGACGTGGCGTCGCTGTCGCGTGACGGGCAGAGCATCCTGGGGCACGTACTCGGCGGGCAGGGCACCGAGCAGGCGGCCGACGGGTTGGCACGGCTGGTGGGGGTCGACGGCCGGGCGATCATGAGGTTGCTGCCGTTGATCGCGCCCATGATCATGTCGTTGCTGGCCGGACGGGCGACTCGCGGGAGGATGGAGGCCGGGGCCGTCGCCGACGCCCTGAACGAGGAGAGCGCCATCCTTCCCACCGAGCTGGCCGAGCTGCTCGGCGCGATCTTCGATGGCGACTCCATGGACGTACCCGGGCAGCCGAACTTCGACAGGTGACCGGTAAGCTGGTGCGGTGATCATCCTGGCCTCAGCGTCCCCTGCCCGGCTGGCCCTGCTCCGCAGCGCCGGACTCGACCCCAAGGTGATCGTCAGCGGCGTCGACGAAGAGGCCTATACCGCCTACTCGCCCGCCGCGCTCGCCCTTGAGCTGGCCAAGGCCAAGGCGTCGGCGGTCGCGAGCGGGCTCGACGAGGGCCTGGTCATCGGCTGCGACTCGATCCTGGAGCTCGACGGCAGGCCCTACGGCAAGCCGGCCTCGGCCGAGGAGGTGCTCGAGCGGTGGCGGATGATGCGCGGTCGGACCGGGCGCCTGGTGACCGGCCACTGCGTCATCGACGTACCCGCCGGCCGGCAGGTGGCCGAGGTGTCCACCACCGTGATCCACTTCGGCCGGCCGTCCGACGAGGAGATAGCCGCCTACGCCGCCACCGGCGAGCCGCTGGGCCTGGCCGGGGCGTTCAGCATCGAGGGGCGGGGCGGCTGGTTCGTCGAGGGCATCGAGGGCGACCACGGCAACGTGCTCGGCATCTCGTTGCCACTGCTCCGCAACCTTTTCGGCGAACTGGGCTACGCGGTGACGGCCTTCTGGCGCTAGCGTGCCGGGCATGCGATCAGTACGCGACTTCTTGGCGGGCGTCGGCTTCTTCTTTCAGGGTGTGGGCTGGGTCGCTAAGAATGGCCGGTGGTGGCTGTTCGGGTTGATCCCGGCGCTGCTGGCTTTCGTGGTGTACGTGGTGGCGTTGGTCTTCCTCGGCACGAACGCGTCCGATATGGCGGAATTTCTTACGCCGTTCGCCGACACGTGGGGGTGGCGGGACCTCTTCCGTACGCTGATCGGGATCGCGCTGGTCCTCGGCGGGCTCGCGCTGGCGGTGCTGACTTTCACGGCGCTCACGCTGGCGATCGGGGAGCCGTTCTACGAGAAGCTGTCCGCCACGGTGGATCCGCTGCCGGGGGCGGAGGAGCAGCCGTGGTGGCGTACCTTGCCACGGTCTCTGCGGGACAGCCTGGTGACGTTGGGGTATGTGCTGCTTTTCACCGTGCCGCTGTTCTTCCTGGGGTTCGTGCCGGTGGTCGGGCAGACGGTGGTGCCGGTGCTGGGGGCCATGGTCTCCGGGTTCTTCCTGACGGTGGAGCTGACGACGCTGGCGCTGGAGCGGCGGGGGATGGGGCGTAAGGAGCGGTTCGCGCTGCTGCGGGGGAACAAGGCGGGGGCCTTGGGGTTCGGGGTGGTGGTGTTCTTGCTGTTCTTGGTGCCTTTTGTGGCGGTGGTGGCGATGCCGGCGGGGGTGGCGGGGGCGGCCCTGTTCGTCCGCAACCGCCTGGCCCCAACTCCCACACCCTGACTCCGGACTCCTGATCTCCCGCCCCCTGATCTCCCGCGCTCATCCACAACCCCGCGTCCAGTTGTCGCTAACCCCTCGCCCCCCACTCGGTTATCTATCCGCCTATCCCCAGAACGCGGTTCGGCGCCTTGGGGACACCCTTCGTCCGGGCATCCTCATGCCTCATGACGACCAAGGCCTCCGAGCCCTGCCTGACCCTGACCAGCCCCACCGACGTCCTCGCCGCCGTGCCCTACCTCGTGGGGTTCCACCCGGTCGACAGCCTCATCGTGCTCGGCCTCGCCCGAGGACAGGCCAAGCTGGCGACCCGCTGGCCGCTACCGTTTCCGCCGGGCACGCTGGAGCCCTTGTCGGCGCTGTTCGATCGGGAGGCCATCACCCACATCATCCTGATCGGCTACGGCCCTGGAGACCGGGTCACCCCGGCCGTGGACGAGGCCCGCCGACTGGCCGCCCGGGCAGGCGTCGGCGTGGACGAGGCCCTGCGAGCCGAGGGAGGTCGTTACTGGTCGTACGTGTGCGACGTGCCCCAGTGCTGTCCTCCCGAAGGCACTCCGTACGACCCCTCGACCAGCCAGATCGCCGCCGAGGCCACCGTGCACGGCCTGGTGGCACTGCCCGACCGCCAGAGCCTGGAACGCACCATCGCCCCGCTCACCGGCCCCGTCCGGGTGTCGATGCGCCGCGCCACGGCGGAGGCCGTCGCCGAGTTCCGCACCCGGCTGATGGAGGCGACGGACGTGAACGCGTTCGCCCAGCAGTTCGTCACCCGGGGCCTGGTCAGAGTCCGCGCCGCCCTGGCCACCCACGCCGCCGGTGGCCGCCTGGACGATGCCGAAGCGGCCAGGCTCGGCCTCGACCTGGCGGTGATCAGAATCCGCGACGAAGCCTGGACCCTCGCCGGTGACTCCCACGCCGCCCTCTGGAAAGACCTCACCCGCTGCCTGGAGCCACGCTTCACCCCACCGGCTGCGTCCTTGCTGGCCATGGCCTCATGGCGCACGGGCGACAGCGTCCTGGCCACCATCGCCCTCGAACGCGCCCTGACCACCGACCCGACCTACTCGATGGCCAATCTACTCATGCACGCCCTTCAGCAACTCCTGTCCCCGGCGACCCTGCTCGACCGCCTCCCCACCCCAGCCGAACTGGACTCCGCAATGGGTCCCGTTCACGCGGGCTGGCTGATCCCCCTGATCAACATCCTCGACGAAGACCACGAAACGGCGGCTTGATCTGCATACCTCAACCCCACGCCGAGCCCAACCGCCCGGACTCCTAAAGGTAGCCTTTGGAGGCACGAGATCAGATAATCTGATTTTATGAAGGTGATGACTGCCACCGAGGCGTCTCGGAGCTTCGCGACGGTTCTCGACGAAGCAGAACGGGGTGAAACAATCATGGTGACTCGCGGTGGAAAGCGGATTGCGGTGATCGGTCCCGCGCCCACTGCGCCAGGACGGATGGTCAAGGCCTTCTTGGCCAGAAGCGCGGGGACGCTGGACGCCGACTTCGAGGGCGATGTGGCGGCCGCCCGCGAGACGGTCGACGACGAGATGAGGAACACGTGGCCCGACGCCTGATCCTCGACACGGGTGTGCTCATCGCTGCGGAGCGAGGCAAGGCGTCTGTGGACACGGTGATCGGAGACGCCGACGATGTGGCGATCGCCGCCATCACCGTGGCTGAGTTGCTGGTCGGTGTGGAGCTGGCCGATGCTGCACGTCGCCCCAATCGGCAGGCTTTTGTGGATGAGGTTCTTGCGCTGATTCCGGTCGAGGAATACACGACGGACATTGCCAGGGTTCATGCTCGTCTCATGGCGCATGTTCGGCGAGAGGGAAAGAAGCGGGGGGCGTACGATCTGCTGATCGCTGCGACGGCCGCGACCACCGCGAGAACGGTGATTACGATGGACTCGTCCGCCGCATTCGACGATCTCCCCGGTGTCAGGGCGCAAGTCGTTCCTCATTGAGCTGTACCACGTGGCCTGGTGGTGCTCCTCGCGACGCAGTCGTTCGTCGTACACACGTATCTGAGGCGGATGGCCCAAGATGTGGAGTGGACGTCATACTCCGGCAGGGCGAGGGCATGGCGACTCGTCAGTGTGTCAGCACGGAGCCCAGGCGTCGGATCACGTCGGCCTCGGCTGAGCTTGGCTCCACGGCTTGAATTCTCGTGATCGTTTCTCGGTCCGGCCCTTGAGGGGGGCCGCTCCTGCAGGTGAAGGCCTAGTTTCGAGGCGCGGGTGACCCGCCGTGTTCGGGTCGCGGCTTGTTCATGGGTAGTGGGTCGGGGGCAGGGCGGGCGCTGGAGCGGCACCGGTAACCGGCGGAGGTCGTCGCGCAAGGCGGCATCGCGGCGATTGCTGCCTTGAGCTTGGGGTCCAGTTCGGCGGTGGTGGCGAAACGGGCACCGTGCTCGCGGCATGTGGCCACCGTCTCGGCGGCGCAGAACGCGCTGTCGCCGTGCATCATCAGCGTGCTGTCGTCCCGCTGACACGCGCCATAGGAATCGACTCGCACAGCAGGGACGCGGCAATCTGCCACCCGCCAGGGCCATACAGTTGGCTGCGGCCTGGATGCAGCATCTGAAGCAGAATGTAACGATCGATGGACGCCCCATCAACTGTACTACTGAGTTAGAGGCTAAGACGCGAATTCGACGAAGATATCCATCTTCGTAACATCATCTGACTTATCAATGACGAGATTGATGCCCTCACCATGCTGCCGCGTGGTGACACCATCGATAAATCTGGAGCCCATTTTATCCTTCACTCGATCAATACGTTCCCATCCCTTCGATATGAACTTATCGATGATCTTCCCACTGTCCGTCGTGATACCTGCGGTAAACAATAGATAACCGCCGTCACCAGAGTCGCAGCCATTTCCTTCCTGGAGAGTCGCGGCGACAGTCTCCGGGAGAAGCGGCGGGACAATTTTCCTGAGTTCGCTGATGTCCTGGGCGGCCGCCTGTTCACACCCTATGCCGAGCATCGAACAACCGACCATGGAGAACACCAAACCCGATATCGCCGCAAGACGCGCGCAGCACATGAGGAATCGCTTCATTGTTGAGATCGCTTCCCACAAATATAGGGGCGGCGTAACCCAGCCCACGCCGCCCACACCATCAAGGTGATGATTGTACCGCCATGTCCATCTTGCCGAATACGGAGCTTAGATCAAGCACAATTTTTAGCCCCTCCATTACATCCGCCCCCCGGAAGGTACGGCTTCCGCAACTGGCCTCGGCTCCACAAATCCTCCGCGACAGGGAAGAGTCGATCAAACCAGGCATTATAGATAAACTCTACCCCCGTCTCCTTCCATACCGTACTATCCTTCTCCCACGCATCCAGTTGCGCTGTATGGTTTTTGCCCAGAGCCGCGCAACGCTGTTGTTGTAGACGTCAGCGGTCGTGTCACACTTAGGGTTGTTGAAGCACGGCCCTCTCTTCGCGTCCTCCTTCGATTGCTCCTTCTGCCACTCCCCCTTTTCGTGAGCGTCTCCGAACCCTACTGCCGCCTGCTGGGATACCAGATGAGCTATGGAGACTTGCCACATAAAGTGGCGAATGGCGTTCTTTTCGCCGCTGGCGTACTTGTCCTTCGCACGCTCCAAATACAGGCTCAATGACATCGAAGCCGCATATGCTTATTGCGGATGCTCTGGAGTCACGGTATGGGGTGGGACGAACTGGTATTATCCTGTGCCGAAACATGACAGATTCGATACGTGGATGAAAACCGGAGTTCTCGACGGGACTCAAAAGAATGTGACTAACGCAAAACAGGGACGGAAAGATTTGGATGCGATGCTGAGCATAGGCGGCGGTGACGGCGCCGTTTGGGCATTCTGGTCATGCGTTGAAGACGAAGGGAAGAAAGCATTGTGTGGATAAGAGCGGTTTTGGTAGGGGGTCTTTTAGGTGTCGTGCCTATCGGAATTATCCTTGCCTTCCGAAGTGGGTTGTTTTCTGCGCCCATTCCTCAGGTATCTCCCGCCGCTCTCGATGATGTACGCCGCATCGGCATAGTGCAGGCGGAGGATAGCATCGAAGACGGTTACGACGATGATGTAGAGATCACTAATACGTTCGTCATTGATGTCGGAAGCACGAGCAACAAGGAAGCGATCGACAAAACTGCCGACCTTCTCAGCGGGCGGGGATGGGAGATTCTAGGAAAGAGCCCAACAGGGGCGGCAATGAAATCCGCTAAATGGGCCGCATCCTTGTCCGTGGATTCATTCGATCCCGCATCTCTCCGGTACCATCCCAAAATTCTGAAAGCACTACAGGGCAAATCAGTCAGGGCGGAAGCCTTTGCCATCGTCCGAGTCAACGTTTATCAGGGCGGATAACGCTATCAAAAGTCCAAACTTTCACGATCTGCTCTATGTTAATTTGCGCCAGCTTGCGATCTCTGGAATTGGTTGAGGGGGTGACATGGCCGCCGCGGGCCTGCCCCTTGTTCTCCTCGGCTGGTGTCGTTGAGGCGGCCTGCCGTCGTGCTGAGAAGCGATCGAGCTGATGATCACAATGGCTTGAGGATGTGCCGGTGGGTTCTGGGGCACCCCGAACCTCTGCGGCGCCGGCACGTCCGCAGCACGCGGGGATGGGCCCAATTGATCATCCCCGTGTGCGGGGTCTACGACCGCATCGGGGCGGCATTCTTGGCTTTGGCCGCCGCTAGCATCGTCGGCCTGGCTTGCTCGTTGTCTGAACCGTCAGGCCGTGTGTTATCTCGCTGCACCCCAAACGAGGGCTGTCCGGTCGGCCGGCAGGATGCGGTTGCCCTTGTGCGGCTGGCTGAGGACGAATACCGGAACCCCCTCGGGGATGTCCAGCTCCCTCCGCTCGTCTGGGGACGGCATGCGAGCGGTGACCTCGGCGGGCCCCTCCACGACTACCCGTTCGACGGGGGCCTGCGGGCGGACGTAGGAGCCTTCACGCTTCACGGTGACGATCAGTCCCTCGCTGCGCAGTACCCCGAGTGCCTGCCGTACGGCGACGCGGCCGAGCTCGTACTCCTGCATCAGCCGGCCCTCTGAGAGGAGTGCCTGGCCAGGCGTGAGCCGTCCCGCTGCGATGTCCGCGCGGATGATGTCGGCGAGCTGGGCGCAGCGGTGCCCACGGCGAGACGGCCCTTCGTCGATCCAGGGCGCATGCCCTCCGGCGGCCACGATTCCCCGCGTATCAGGACAATACGGCGGGATTCCAGAAATATTGCGGGGGGATGTCTTGTGGCTCAGACGACCGCCGTCGTAGCGTATCGGCACTGGCGATTGATACGCATCGACGATTCCCTCCAGGAGGTGTCATGGCGGCGTTCACCAGCAAAGACGTCGCGCGTATCGCCGGTGTCTCGCAGAGCACCGTGTCCTATGTGATGACCGGCAAGCGGCCCATTTCCGAGCGCACACGGCAGCGGGTCCTGGACGCCATGGCACAGCTCACCTACGAGCCGCACTCCGGCGCCCGGGCTCTCGCGGGGCGCCGCACCCGGGTGGTCGGTCTGGTGGTGCGCTTCGGGGCCGGGGGCGATGCCTTCGGGTTGCTGCCGTTCATCGAGACCATCGCCAGCTCGGCCCGCGCCCACGATCACGAGGTTCTGCTCGTGACCGCGGACGAGGGCTCCGCGGGTCTGCGGCGCCTCGCCGGACGGGCCCTGTGTGACGCGATCATCATGATGGACATCGAGGAGCAGGATGAGCGGGTCCCGGTGGCCGCCGCGCTGTCGGTTCCGGTGGTGCTCATCGGTGTGCCGGCCGACCAGGCCGGGCTGCACTGTGTCGACCTCGACTTCGAGGCGGCGGCCCGGATGGCTGTCGAGGAGCTGGCCGGCACCGGGCACGACGAGATCGTCATAGTGGGTTACCCGGCCGCGGCGATGGAACGTGGCCTGAACTACGTCGGCCGCTTTCTGCGATCGGCGCGGCGGCAGGCGCAGGTGCGCGGCCTTCCGTTGACGGTGATCGAACCGGTCGACCATGGGCAGGAGGCCGCCGCGGCCGATCAGCTCCTCGCCCGGCGGACCGGCGGGCGCCTCGGAGTGGTGGTGCCGCACAGCGACGCGATCATGCCGCTGCTGAGCGCACTGCGGAAGAAGGACGTCGTGCCGGGTTGTGACATCTCCCTCATCGGACTCAGTTCCGACAGTTGGGCCGAACAGTCCGATCCGCCGTACACGAATATCTCCGTGGAACCGCGCGACGTCTCCCGGCGCGCGATGGAGACGCTGTTCTGGTTACTCGATCCGGGTTCAGGGGTGGAACGTCCCGCGATCGACCTGGTCGCGCCACGACTCACCCGTCGTACGACCGTGATGCCTGCTCCCGCCAACTGATCACCGACGGCCTCGGTCAGGGGCCCCGATAAGCATCGTCGATGCGTATCGACGGACACTCGTACAACTCCAGTCGATGCGTATCGACGACTTGATTCACCCCGGAACCCTCCGTATCCGAAAGGACACGACATGATCCGCTCCCCCCGCTCCTCCCGATCCCGCCGCGCCCAGGCCGCGCTCGCCTCGATGCTCACCCTGCCCCTCGCCCTCACGGCCTGTGGCGGTGGCTCGAACGGCGGCGGCTCGAACAGCGGTGGCGACTCCTCGACCCTGCGGGTGCTCGACTACTACAACAACGAGCCGAGCAAGACGGTCTGGCAGAAGGCCATCGACGCCTGCGGCAAGCAGGCCGGTGCCACCATCCAGCGCGAGTCGGTGCCCGGCGCGACCCTGATCCAGAAGGTGCTCCAGCAGGCGTCCTCGCGGACGCTTCCGGACGTCCTGATGCTGGACAACCCCGATCTGCAGCAGATCGCCCAGACCGGCGCCCTCACCCCGCTGAACGACCTCGGGCTCAAGGCCGACGGGTACGTGGAGGGCGTGGTCAGCGCCTCGACGTACAAGGACAAGCTCTACGGCCTGCAGCCGATCACCAACACCATCGGGCTGTTCTACAACAAGGACCTGCTGGACAAGGCGGGCGTGACGCCGCCGACGACCTGGGCGGAGCTGAAGACGGCGGCCAAGAAGCTGACCTCCGGCGGCACGTACGGGCTGGCGTTCTCGGCACCGGCGAACTATGAGGGCACCTGGCAGTTCCTGCCGTTCATGTGGTCCAACGGTGGCGACGAGAAGAACATCGCGACGCCGCAGACCGCGCAGGCAGTGCAGTTGTGGGTCGATCTGATGAACGACGGCTCGGTGTCGAAGTCCGCTCTCAACTGGACCCAGGCGGACGTCAACGACCAGTTCCGGGCGGGCAAGGCCGCGATGGCGATCAACGGTCCGTGGCAGTTCCCCGCGTTGGCCGAGGGCAAGAGCGTCAAGTACGCGGTGGCGCCGATCCCGGCACCGGTCGCCGGCAAACCGATCGTCGCGCCGCTCGGCGGTGAGACGTGGGCCGTGCCGCAGACCGGGAACAAGGACAAGCAGGCCAAGGCCGCCAAGGTCGTCGCCTGTCTCAACTCCGACGACAACCAGCTCAGCCTCGCCAAGGACACCCAGACCATCCCCACCAAGAAGGCGCTGCTGGAGAAGTTCAGCACGAGCAACCCGAACATGGCCGGATTCGTCGACCAGATCCCGACCGCGCGGGCCCGTACCGGCGAACTCGGCGCGGACTGGCCGAAGGCGGCGACGAAGATCTACACCGCGTTCCAGTCCGCGCTGACCGGCCAGGCCACACCGGCCAAGGCCCTGGAAACGGCCCAGAATGGTTGAGCACCCACAACAGACCACCATGGAACGTCAGACAGATCCGCCACCGCCGGCCATCGTGGCGGACGACGGAACCGTCGCCGGAGCCCGCTTCTGGCACTCGCTCCACTTCCAGAACCGCGCCGCGCAGGTGCTGTTCCTGGCTCCGGCCGTGATCTACATGGTGGCGTTCTTCGGCTACCCGATCGTCAAGAACTTCGTGATGGCCTTCCAGGAGTACTCGACGAGCACCTTCTACACCGGCGAGGCGCCGTGGGTCGGGTTCGCCAACTACGCCGCGGTGGTGTCCTCCCCGGTGTTCGGCAAGGCCATGCTGAACACCGTCCTGTTCACCGCCGGCTCGATCGCGGGGCAGTTCGTCATCGGTCTGGCCCTGGCGATGTTCTTCCGGCGCCGCTTCCCGCTCAACGGTGTGCTCCGGTCGTTGATCCTGCTGCCGTGGCTGATCCCGCTGATCGCCTCCGGCGCGGTCTGGCGGTGGATCCTCGACAAGGACAACGGCGCGCTCAACCGGTTCCTGGCCGCCATCGGAGTGGCGAGCGACCACCCCGGCTGGCTGACCAGCACCTCACTGGCCCTGGTGGCGGTGATGCTGGTGAACATCTGGATCGGCATCCCGTTCAACCTGACCATCCTCTACGGCGGGCTCCAGGACATTCCGGAGGATCTGTACGAGGCGGCCTCGCTGGACGGAGCGGGGGGCTGGCAGCGGTTCCGGTATGTGACCTGGCCGCTGCTGCGCCCGGTGGTGAGCGTCGTGCTGGTGCTCGGTGTGGTCTACACGATCAAGGTGCTGGACGTGATCCTGGCGCTGACCGGTGGCGGCCCGGCCAACGCCAGCCAGACCATCGCCACGCAGTCGTACCACCTGTCGTTCCAGCAGTTCGACTTCGGTCAGGGTGCCGCGCTCGGCAACATCCTGATCGCGATCTCCTTGGTGTTCGCCATCTTCTACCTGCGCGCCAACCGGCGTGCCGTGGACGAGTGAGGCCGTCATGACCACCACCACAAGGCGTACCCGGGCCGGCTGGGGCAGCACCGTCGCCGGGATCGTCATCCTCGCCGTTCTGCTGTTCCCGATCTATTGGATGGTCAACGTCTCGCTGCAGCCGGGCGGCTCGGCGGTCGGCACCCCGTGGCTGCCGTTGGACTTCAGCTTTCACGGCTACGCCACCGCGCTCGGCCAGCAGGGCCGCAACCTGGTCACGAGCCTGGTCGTCGCCCTCGGCTCGGTCGTGTTCAGCCTGCTGATCGCGATGCCGGCGGCCTACGCCCTGGCGCACTTCAAGGTCCGCTTCGCGGGCGCGTTCCTCTTCGGGATCCTGATCTCGCAGATGATCCCGGGGATCGTCATCGCGAACGCGCTCTACACCGCCTACAACGACCTGGGACTGCTCAACTCGATCCCGGGCCTGATCCTCGCCGACTCGACTGCGGGCATCCCGTTCGCGATCCTGATCGTCCGCGCGTTCATGATCAATATCCCGCGGGCGGTCCTGGAGGCCGGCCGGGTCGACGGGGCCGGTCACGTCCGGACGTTCATCTCCATCGTGCTGCCGATGAGCCGCAACGCGCTCATCACCGCGGCCCTGTTCACCTTCCTCTTCTCCTGGGCGGACTTCCTGTTCGCCCTCACTCTCACCACGACCGAGGACGTGCGCCCGGTGACGCTCGGGCTCTACACCTACATCGGGACGTACGTGAACGACTGGAGCTCGGTCATGGCCACGGCCGTGCTCGCCTCCATCCCGGCCATCGTCCTGCTCGTCGTCGCCCAGCGCTACGTCGCCGCGGGCACGACGGCAGGCGCGGTCAAGTAAATCCCCCAGCAGAAAAGGTTGGACATGACAAACGGAACCGCCGGACCGCTGCGTGTGACGGTGTGGGGCGAGAACCGTCACGAGCAGATCGAGGAGCACGTGGCGAAGATCTATCCGAACGGCATGCACACGACGATCGCGGAGGGCATCCAGGAGAACCTCGCCGACGGCTGCGTCGTCCGTACCGCCACCCTGGACGATCCGGAGCACGGGCTGACCGAGGAGGTGCTGGCCGACACCGACGTGCTCACCTGGTGGGGTCACGCGGCGCACGACGAGGTCGCCGACGAGGTCGTCGAGCGCGTCCACCGGCATGTGCTGTCCGGGATGGGGCTCGTCGTGCTGCACTCCGGGCACTGGTCGAAGATCTTCACCAAACTGATGGGTACGAGCTGCACGCTGCGCTGGCGTGACGAGCACGACCGTGAACTCATCTGGACGGTCGACCCCACGCACCCCATCGCCAAGGGCGTGCCGCACCCGCTGATCATCGACGAGGACGAGATGTACGGGGAGTTCTTCGACATCCCGGCACCGGACGAGCTGGTGTTCGTCAGCTCCTTCAGCGGCGGGGAGGTGTTCCGTAGCGGCTGCACGTTCCGCCGCGGCCACGGCAAGATCTTCTACTTCCGGCCGGGGGACCAGGCGTACCCGACGTACCACCACAAGGACGTGCGCCGGGTCATCGCGAACGGCGTCGCCTGGGCCCGCACCGACCGGCCGGAACGCAGCCATCCCGTGCTCCTGCGGTACGCGACCGAGGAGTTCTTCCAGGGCCAGGGCTACACGGGACCGCTCCAGTGAGCTTCCGGACGATCCCCTCCAGCCCGGCGGATCCGCTCCGCGTGGTCATCGCCGGCGCCGGCGGCATGGGCCGGGCCTGGCTGTCCACCGTCGCCGACTCGCCCGAGGTGACGCTCGCCGGCATCGCCGACCTGAACGTGGCGCTGGCCCGGGGCGTCGCCGACTCGGCCGGCCTGCCGGACCTGCCGGTCGGCGCCGACGCCGTCGCCCTGGCCCGGCAGAGCGGCGCCCAGGCGCTGATCAACGTGACCATTCCCGAGGCGCACCACCCGGTGACCACCGAGGCGTTGTTCGCCGGTCTGCCGGTGCTCGGTGAGAAACCGGTCGCGGAGAACGTGTGCCGGGCGCTGTCCATGGCCGCTGCGGCCGAGGTCACCGGCGAACTGTTCATGGTCAGCCAGTCCCGCCGCTGGAACCCGCAGCTCGCCGCGCTGCGGGGGATGACCGCGCGGCTCGGCGCGATCGGGACGGTGAGCACGGCGTTCTTCCGGTCCGAGCGGTTCGGCGGGTTTCGCGACCTGATGGCGTACCCGCTGCTCATCGACATGGCGATCCACGCTTTCGACTCGGCGCGTTTCCTGCTCGGGGCCGAGCCGGTGACGGCGTACTGCCAGTCGTACAACCCGCCGTGGAGCTGGTTCGCGGGGGACGCCAACGCGACCGTGGTGTTCGAGATGGAAGGCGGCACCCGGTACGTCTACAACGGCAGCTGGTGCAGTCCCGGCGACATCACCTCGTGGAACGGGGCCTGGCGGGTCAGCGGCGAGAAGGGCACCGCGCTCTGGGACGGCGACCACGAGCCGGTCCTCGACGCCGAGGTGGACGCCGGTGAACCGGCCGGCCCGCCGTACTCCGGGATCGCCGGCGCTCTGCAGGTGTTCGTGCGGGCGCTCAGGACCGGGGAACCGCCGTCCGGCGAGGTGCACGAGAACGTGATGAGCCTGGCGATGGTGGAGACGGCGGTGCGGTCGGCGACGAGCGGCCGGATCGAGCGCCTGGACGACGTGCTCGAGCGGGCCCACGCGCAGGCGCTGCGGGAGGAGACCCGGGCGGACGTACGGGACGCCCTCGCCGGATGGACCTCGGTGCGTGAGGTGCTGGCCGGCGCCGAGCGGGTGGGAGAGGCGATGACGGGGCTGTGACGGCTACAGGTTCTCCTCGCGACGTCGCCGTTCGTTGTACGCGCGCATCCGGGGTGGGTAGCCCATGATCTGAACGTCGTACACCGGCAGGGCCAGGTCGCGGGCGACCTTGTGGATCACGGCGGGGGAGCCGACCCGGCGGCGGGTCCACTCGCCGTCGTCGGCCACGGCGACGGCCGTGGTGTCCGTCGCGAAGGTTTCGGGTTCGACGAAGAACTCGACGCCTCGCCGCGATTTGGCGAAGGCGATGAGGGCCTCGATATCGGCGTCAGTGGCTTCCCGGTCGAACTTCGCGATTTTGGAACCGCGCAGCCGCCGAATGCCGTAGCGGTCTCGCCATCTCATGAGTCCTTTTTATACCGCCAAACGGTCACGCGCGTCGGGGTGATCTAGGGGACACATCGGGGATTCTCCCGATGGCCATGGTGACGTGCGGCGGTCAGTATGGAGGGAGACTGCACGAATCTAAGGAGAGGCATGGCTGTTATGGCTGGGGTACCCACACCCCCGGGCCCGGGACAGGTGCCGCCGGCTCACCTGCGCGTCACCCACCAGGACCGTGAGCACGTGGTCGAGCACGTTCAGGCGGCCTACGCGGAGGGGCGCTTCGACAAGCTCGAGTTCGACGACCGGCTGGAGCGCGCGATGACCGCGCGTACGCACGGCGATCTGATGCCCATCATGGCGGAGCTGTACGGTACGAGCGCCATCCCCAGGATCCGCCCGATGTCCGCGCCGGTTCGATCCGAGGCGGCGCCGGAGAGCAACGAACGGCTCGGGGCTTCGGCGGCTCATCTGCTGACGCTGGTGGGGTTCCCGATCATCGGCCCGTTGATCCTGCTGCTGACGGGCGGCAAGACCTCGCCCTACATTCGGCGGCACGCGTTGGAAGCCCTGAACTTCCAGCTCACGGTGGTGGGGGCGACGTTCCTGCTGCCGTTCACCGTCATCGGGGTCGTGCTTATTCCAGTCATTTGGGTGGCGGCGGTCGTGCTGTCCATTGCCGGTGGCATTTCGGCGCTCTCGGAGAACCCGTTCCGCTATCCCTTGACGGTTCGCCTGGTGAAGTAACGCGTGGCCAGGCTCCTGAGCGGGCCTGCCATCCTCTGGGGCTCGTGCCGCCGGCTGACGTCAATGCGTGCTTTGACGTCAGCCGACTGTACGAGCCTCCGTGCTTCGCGAGTGGCTGACGCTAATCTCGACCTGTACGCAGTTCACCGAAGGAAACGGCCTCAATGATCTTCATCACCGCGAAGTTCCGCGTCCTGCCTGAGCACGCCGACCGGTTCACCGAGATCGTCGGCGACTTCACCCAGGCGACCCGCGACGAGCCGGGCTGCCTGTGGTTCGACTGGTCGCGCAGTGTGGCGGATCCGACCGAGTATGTGCTGGTCGAGGCGTTTCGCGATGACGAGGCCGGGGCGGCGCACGTCCAGTCCGAGCATTTCCAGCAGGCGCGGCGGACCCTGCCGCCGTACCTCGCCGAGACGCCGCGCATCGTGAACGCGACCGTTCCTCAGGACGACTGGTCCCTGCTCGGCGAGATGGCCGTACCCGGACGGGACTGAGCGCCTGCGCCGAACCGCAATTAATGTCATTCGCTACGGTATCGAATGAAAAGATGGCCGGTAATATAACCGCATGAGCGCCGATGCTCCTCGCCGGACCACCGCCTCGCGTGCCACCGACCGCCCCGGGGACGTTTCGCCATTCGCTCTCGGCTTGCTGCTGCGTCAGGCGCACTGGCGCGCCGCCACGGTCATGTCAGAGGCGCTCCGGCCGTTCGGCATCGAGTTGCGGCACTTCGCCGTGCTGATCGTGCTGGTCGACCGCGGGCCCACGGTGCAGCGGGACCTGGCGGCGGCGACGGGGTCGGACAAAGCGGGAATCATGCGGGTCGTGGACGACCTGGAGCGTAAGGGGCTGGCCGTCCGCAAGAGCGTTCCGGGGGACCGGCGGGTGCGGGCGGTGGAGATCACTCCTCAGGGCGTCGAGCTTTTCGACGCGGCCCATGTGGCGGCGGAGCCGCTGGCTGAGCGCCTGGTCGCCGACCTGGAGTCTGACGAGCCCGAGCAGCTGAGGGATCTGTTGACCCGGTTCGCCTATCCCGCCGACGGCGAGGCGTAAGCGCTCTCGCGCGACCGGTCCGCGCCTTCGACCTGGAGACGAGACAGGCGAGGGGAGCCGTGAACGGCTCGCCGCTTTGACGACGGGGTGCTGCGCAGCGCCTTCCCCTGTGCTTTTCCTCACGATGCGTGGGACACGTTTGCCATCGAATGGTGTCGAATGATACTTTCAAAAACGATACCGTCGCGAACGTAACAGAGCTGGGAGTAGATGGGAGGTTAAAGATCTTGGACATCTATGAGGCGATCACGAGTCGGCGGGCGGTGCGGGGGTTCATCGATCGGCCTGTTCCTCGGGAGGCGCTGGAGCGGGTGCTGTCGGCCGCGGCTTGGGCGCCGTCCGCGTCGAATCTTCAGCCGTGGCAGGTCTACGTGGTGACGGGTGAGCCGTTGGCCGAGCTGAAGAAGCGTGCGGGTGAGCGCGTGGCGGCGGGCGATCCTTGGGATGAGCGCGAGTACGAGATGTATCCGCCCACGCTGAAGTCTCCGTACTATGAGCGCCGCTCGGCTTTCGGGGAGGAGCGTTATGGCGCTCTTGGCATTCCGCGGGAGGACTGGGAGGCGCGGCAGAGGGCCGCTGCCGACAACTGGCAGTGTTTCGGTGCGCCTGCCGCCCTGTTCTGCTACATCGACCGTGACATGGGCCGGCCTCAGTGGGCCGATCTCGGCATGTACCTGCAGACCGTCATGCTGCTGTTGCGCGCCGAGGGCTTGACCAGCTGCCCGCAGATGGCGTGGTCGGTGCTGCGCAAAACCGTCGCTGAGGTCGTGTCGCCCCCGGAGGGGCTCGTCCTGTTCTGTGGCATGTCGATCGGGTTCGAGGACGTCACGGTGGATTACATCCGTACCGGCCGGGCGCCGCTCGACGAGACGGTCACGTTCGTCGACGGCTAGTCCACCGAAGAAGGATCACGGGCGCCGCAAGCTCGAAGACCTCGTCGGCCCGTCTTCTGGAGCCGACTTCATCACTGGCCAGACCGCCGATGTCGGCGGCGGCACGTTCATACATCGAGAGGAAACGCAATGACCTACACCGTGGGCTACATCGTCGGGAGCCTGTCCCAGAAGTCGATCAACAGGAAGCTCGCTCTGGCTCTGAGCCGTCTCGCGCCGCCGGAACTCCGCCTCACGGAGATCGCCATCGGCGAGTTGCCCCTGTACAGCCACGACCAGGACTCGAGCTACCCCGCCGTGGCCCTGGAGTTCAAGGACGCGATCAAAGCCGCCGACGCCCTCCTGTTCGTCACCCCCGAGTACAACCGGTCCATCCCGGGCGCGCTGAAGAACGCCATCGACTGGGCGACCCGGCCCTATGGATCCAACGTGTTGAACGGCAAGCCGTCCGCGATCATCGGAACCTCACCCGGCCCGATCTCCACCGCGGTCGCCCAGCAGCACCTCAAGACCATCCTGTCCTTCACCAACTCCCCGGTGATGGGGCAGCCCGAGGCCTACATCCACTACAGCAAGGGACTGATCGACGACAAGGGCGACATCCAGCTGCCGTCCACCGCCGAATTCCTGACCGGCTACATGCGGGCCTTCGCGGCCCACATCCAACGCCACCACCACGACATCCCGGACCTGTAGATCATGTCCTTGATCGTCAGCGAGATCGCCACCGCCCACCACGGCACCCTGCACATTCACCAGGTCGCGATCGGTGGGGCGAGCTTCATCCTGCGCCTGTCTCTGAGCGCCCCCGTCTAGCAGCTGTCGAAGTTTTGACCGCATCTCGTCACATTTTCCGGTCCTCTCCTGTCCATTGAGTAGGCATACGGGAAGAGAGGTGGGGGATCTTGGACGTCTATGAGGCGGTCACGAGTCGGCGGGCGGTGCGGGGGTTCATCGATCGGCCTGTTCCTCGGGACGTGCTGGAGCGGGTGCTGTCGGCCGCGGCTTGGGCGCCGTCCGGGTCGAACCTTCAGCCGTGGCGGGCGTACGTGGTGACGGGCGGCCCGTTGACCGAGTTGAAGAAGCGTGCGGGTGAGCGAGTGGCGGCGGGCGATGCCTGGGATGAGCGCGAGTATGAGATGTATCCGCCGGCGCTGAAGTCTCCCTACTATGAGCGCCGCTCGACTTTTGGGGAGGAGCGGTACGGCGCGCTCGGTATTCCGCGGGGGGATTGGGAGGCCCGGCAGAGGGCCGCTGCCGACAACTGGCAGGCTTTCGGTGCGCCGGCCGCGTTGTTCTGTTATATCGACCGTGACATGGGCCGTCCTCAGTGGGCTGATCTCGGCATGTTCCTGCAGACCGTCATGCTGCTGTTGCGTGCCGAGGGCCTGAACAGTTGTCCGCAGATGGCGTGGTCGGTGTTTCGCAAGACCGTCGCTGAGGTCGTGTCGCCTCCGGAGGGGCTCGTCCTGTTCTGTGGCATGTCGATCGGGTTCGAGGACGTCACGGTGGATTACATCCGTACGGGGCGGGCGCCGCTCGACGAGACGGTCACATTCGTCGACGGCTAGCACGGCGATCACCGTTCAGAACCTGTTGTCACAGATCGGCCTGCTGCCCTGTCTTTCCGACGTACCGGACGTTGCGCAGCCACAGGAGCGAAGACCTTTGCCACCACTCGGCACCATCATCCGAGTCCGAGTCCGGATGAGCGCTCGTCCCATCGACGAGCCGCACCGCACTTCGAGCCCGCTCGAGCTGCTGTTCGACCTCACCTTCGTGGTCGCGGTCGCCAGCGTCACCGCCCAGCTCGCGCACGGCATCGCCGCCGGTCACGGCCTCGCCGGGCTGGTCCCGTTCCTCCAGGTCTTCTTCGCGATCTGGTGGGCGTGGATGAACTTCACGTGGTTCGCCTCCTCCTACGACACCGACGATGTCGCCTACCGGCTGCTGACCATGGTGCAGATGGCCGGCGTGCTGACCCTCGCCGCCGGCGTGCCCGCCGCGACCGGTCACTCCGACTACGGGATCGTCACCCTCGGCTACGTCATCATGAGGATCGGGCTCGTCGGCCAATGGCTGCGGGCCGGTCTCGAAGACCGGGCGAGCCGCCGCACCGCGCTGCGCTACGCCGCCGGCATCAGCCTCCTGACACTGGGCTGGGTGCTGCGCTTCCTGATCGCGGAGACGGGAGCCTTCCCCTGGTTCTCCGGGCTGCCGTCCTTCATCGTCCTGGACGTCCTGGAACTCGCGGTCCCGCTGTGGGCGGAACGGGCCAGGGCCACGAACTGGCACCCGCACCACATCGCCGAGCGCTACGGCCTGTTCACCATCATCCTGCTCGGTGAGAGCGTCCTGGCCGCGAGCCGGGGAGTCGAAGGGGCGCTCGAAACGGGTGAGGTCAGGGCGCCCTTGGTCGTCATCGCCGGGTGCGGCCTCGTCCTGCTGTTCGCTCTTTGGTGGCTCTACTTCCTCGTGGAAGCCGGGGAGGGGCTCAGCGACCGCCGTCATCGGTCGTACCTGTGGGGGTACGGCCACTACGGCATCTTCGCGGCCCTGGCGGCCCTCGGCGCCGGGCTCGAGGTGGCGGTCGAGCAGAGCGGGCACGGCGTCGCGGCATCACCGTTGGCACTCGGCTACGCGGTCGCCATCCCCGCCGGTCTGTATCTCGTCGCGCTGTGGGCGGTCCACGCGCTGGTCACCACCGAGCCTGTCATCCATCCCGCGGCGGTCCTGGCTTGTGTCACTCTCATCCTGTCCGTGCCGCTCGCGACACCGCGGATCGGCGTGGCCGGTGTGGTCGCGGCGATCGCGGCCGGCGGCGTGCTGCTGGTCGCCGTCACGATCATGACCGCGGCCGCCCGGGCCCGCGCCGGAGCGCGCCGCCAGGTTCCGCAGCCTGCCGGCTCTGGCGAGTCGTGAAGCGGATTCCCCGTCCGTCCTCGTCCAGGCCACGTCGGCGCCGGCCCAGAACCGGCCGCCGAACGCCTTGACGTGCTTGGCCACGTCCGTCATGGGGACGCGAGATGCCTGTTCGGCGCGGTCGGTCACATCCGCGGTGAAGAGCTCTTCCAGAGCGGTCAGATCGCCGGAGCGGGCGGCGGTGACGAAGGCGGCCAGCAGTCTGCGTTGTTCGGCCCTGGCCACGGGGGTGCGGCGTTCGACGAGCAGGTGTTTGCGGGCCCTGCTGACCAGCTGGCGTACGGCCGCCTCGCTGAGCCGGACGATGCCGGCGATCTGCCGGTAGGGGTAGTCGAAGGCCTCCCTCAGCACGTACGCCGCCCGTTCGGTGGGCGAGAGCCGCTCCAGGAGCAGCAGGACCGCGAACTCCAGGGCCTCGCCGCGCTCCGCGCCGAGGTACGGGTCCGCGCCGGTGTCGACGGGTTCGGGCAGCCACGGGCCGGCGCAGGTCTCGCGGCGCATGCGTACGGACTGGACGGCGTTGATCGCCAGCCGCATGGTCACCGTCGCCAGAAACCCGGCCGGGCTGCCCACTGTGGCGCGGTCGTAGGCCTGCCAGCGCAGCCAGACGTCCTGCACCAGGTCCTCGGCTTCGGTCGAGCCCAGTATCCGATACGCGATCCCGAACAGGCGCGGCCGCACACCGACGAACACCGCCGCCGCCTGTTCGAGATCTTCCGGACCGCCTGCTCCTGGATCCGCCACTGCCATCGCCCCCGCTCTGGCATCCCTTTTGTCGACTAATGCGAGCTTTGGGATATTTCTGGCATAGTACCTGGCGCCTATCTCGTTGAGCAGGAGGCCCGTCCCGGAAGGTCGCGCACCGGGATGGATGTCACAAATCACGGCGCTACGCGGTCTTGCTCCCGTAATGGCTTTCACCCATACGGCCGAAGGAGCACCATGCACGTGCCGGAGAAGCGGATCGCCACGTCCGTCCTGGTCATCGGGACAGGAGGAGCCGGTCTGCGGGCCGCCATCGAACTCGCCGAGCACGGGGTCGGCGTCCTCGCGGTAGGCAAACGGCCGAAGGCGGACGCGCACACCTCGCTCGCGGCGGGCGGCATCAACGCGGCGCTCGCCACGATGGACCCCGAGGACACCTGGCAACAGCACGCGGCGGACACCCTCAAAGAGAGCTATCTCCTGGCCAACCCGGAGACGGTGCGCATCGTCACCGAGGGGGCCGCACGCGGCATCGAAGACCTTCAGCACTATGGCATGCCGTTCGCCCGCGAACAGGACGGGCGAATCTCGCAGCGCTTCTTCGGCGCCCACACCTACCGGCGCACCGCCTACGCCGGCGACTACACCGGACTCGAGATCCAGCGCACCCTGATCAACCGCGCGGCGCAGCTCGATGTCCCCATCCTCGACACCGTGTACATCACGCGCCTCCTCGTCCGCGACAACGCGGTCTTCGGCGCGTACGGGTTCGACCTGACCGACGGCAGCCGCTACGTCATCCATGCCGACGCGGTGATCCTGGCCGCCGGCGGCCACACCCGGATCTGGCGGCGCACCTCCTCCCGGAGGGACGAGAACACCGGCGACTCCTTCCGCCTCGCCGTCCTGGCCGGCTGCCGCATCCGCGACCCCGAGCTGGTGCAGTTCCACCCATCCGGTCTCATCGCCCCCGAGAACGCGGCCGGCACCCTCGTCTCCGAAGCGGCACGGGGCGAGGGCGGAATCCTGCGCAACCAGCTCGGTGAGCGGTTCATGTCCAGGTACGACCCGGAGCGGATGGAGTTGTCCACCCGCGACCGCGTCGCACTGGCCGCGTACACAGAGATCAAAGAGGGCCGCGGGACCCCGAACGGCGGCGTTTGGCTGGATGTGTCGCACCTGCCCCGAGAGACGATCATGACGCGGTTGCCGCGCGTCTACCAGACGCTCCTGGAGCTGCAGATGCTCGACATCACCAAGGAGCCGATCGAGATCGCGCCGACCGCGCACTACTCGATGGGCGGGGTCTGGGTGCGGCCCGAGGACCATGGCACGGGCGTCGACGGCCTGTACGCGATCGGGGAGGCGGCCAGCGGCCTGCACGGCGCCAACCGCCTCGGCGGCAACTCCCTCATCGAGCTCCTCGTCTTCGGCCGCATCGTCGGGCAGGCGGCGGCCGAGTATTCCGCGGGCCTCGACGCCCAGCGCCGCTCGGCCGAGGCGCTCGAGGCGGCACGGGCGGAGGTGGACGAACTCCTCGCCGCGGACGGCCCCGAGAACGTACGCGCGCTGCAGCGAGCCCTCCGCGACATCATGACCGAGCATGCCGGCGTGGTACGCGACGAGGGCGGCCTGCGGAAGGGTCTCGCCGAACTCGCCGCGGTAGAGGCGCGTATCGCCGACGTCGGCGTGCACCCGGACATCGCCGGGTTCCAGGACCTGGCCCACGCCTTCGACCTGAAGTCCGCCGCGCTCGCCGCCCGCGCGACGGTCGAGACCGCGCTTGAGCGCCGCGAGACCCGCGGCTGCCACAACCGCTCCGACTACCCAGAACTCGACCCGTCGCTGCAGGTCAACCTGGTGTGGTCCGGTCCCGGATCGGTGGAGAGGGAGGCCATCCCGCCGATTCCCGGCGAGATCGCGGCGCTCATGCGCGAGGTCTCCACCGCCGGAAAACTCGTGGAGTAGCGGGCTTCACCCGCGGCCCTGGGAAAGAAATTTCGCCGCGGCTGTCACAAGGCCGGAGGCTGCCCTGTCTTAGCTGGCGGACCGGTTGGCGCATGGGCGCCCCGGCGGACAGAAGGGTTGTGCCATGAAGGTCGTCGTGGTCGGCGGTACTGGCCTCATCGGGTCGAAGCTGGTGGCGAAGCTGGGTGAGCACGGCCACGAGGCGGTGGCGGCGGCGCCGAGCACCGGTGTCAACACCCTCACCGGAGAAGGGCTGGCGGAGGCGCTGGCCGGTGCGCAGGTGGTGATCGACGTGTCGAACTCGCCGTCGTTCGAGGCCGCCGCGGTGATGGAGTTCTTCGAGACCTCCACCGGCAACCTGCTCGCCGCTGAGGCGGCGGCCGGGGTCGGGCATCACGTCGCGCTGTCGGTGGTGGGGACGGAGCGGATGCCGGAGAACGGCTACTTCGCCGCGAAGATCGCTCAGGAGCAGCTGATCGAGAAGTCGGGGATCCCGTTCTCGCTCGTCCACGCGACGCAGTTCTTCCAGTTCGTCCGGAGCATCGCGGACGAGGCCACGGACGGCGACACGGTACGGATCGCGCCCGTGCGGTTCCAGCCCATCGCGGGCGAGGAGGTCGCGCAGGCGGTCGGCCGGGTCGCGGTGGGGCAGCCGCTGAACGGCCGAGTCGAGGTGGCCGGGCCCGAGCAGTCCCGGATGGATGACTTCTTCCGCGACGCGCTGGCCGCCTGGGGCGACCCGCGCACGGTGGTCGCCGACCCGCAGGCGCGCTACTACGGCAGCGTGCCGGGCGAGCGGACGCTGGTGCCGGGTGAGGGCGCGACCCTCGGCAAGATCCGCTACCGCGACTGGCTCGAGCAGACCGCCCAGTAGCCCCGCGTCTTCACTTCAGGTCGCATTGACCGCACACCCAAGCCCCCGCACACCCAAGCCCCCGCACACCCAAGCCCCCGCACACCCAAGCCACGTATGGAGGAACGATGAACACTCCGAGCGGTGACGACGGCTTCCTGTACGAACTCCAGGTCGAGGTCGAGGAAGAGGTGACCCTGGTCGAGACGAGCCGTCCGGAGGAGGCCGCCGAACTGCCGGTCACCGAATGGCTCTTCGATCCGGCCGACGCCGAGCGCGAGGAGATCGGCCTTCGGGGTCTGCTCGACGCGGTCGAGGCGCTGGAGGACGACTCCCGGCGCGGCGATCACGGTGCGTGAGCCGCTGACGCGGCGAAAGCGGGGGTGAACATGCGTACGGATTCCCTGGAACAGGCGAGCGCACTCGAACAGGCGGCTTCCGCCTTCTGCGAGCTGCGCCCGCGCCTGTTCGGCATCGCCTATCGGATGCTCGGCAGCGCGGTAGAAGCCGAGGACATCCTTCAGGAAGTCTGGGTGCGCTGGCAGAACACCGATCGTTCGACCATCGAGAACCCGTCGGCCTTCCTGGCGTTGATCACCACCCGCCTGGCCATCAACGTCGCTCGCTCCGCCCATGCGCGCCGCGAGTCCTATATAGGGCCCTGGCTCCCCGAACCCGTCGACACCAGCCTCGACCCCACACTGGGCGCCGAACGCGGCGAAGCGCTCGAACTCGCCTTCCTGCTGCTGCTGGAGCGGCTCGCCCCTACAGAGCGGGCCGCCTATGTGCTGCGTGAGGCCTTCGTCTATCCCTATACGCAGATCGCGGACATCCTTCAGCTCACCCCGGTCAATGCCCGCCAACTCGTGAGCCGGGCTCGCAAACGTCTGACCGCCGCACGACGCGAGCCCATCGACAAGAGGGAGCATCGACGCCTCCTGGCCGTCTTCCTCGACGCCGCCCAGACGGGGAACGTCGCCGCCCTCGAAGGCCTCTTCGCCGCGGACGTCGTCAGCTCCTCCGACGGCGGCGGCATCAGAGGGGCGGCGCGATTCCCGTTGCTGGGCAGCGCCCGCGTGGCGAAGTTCCTCGCCGCGTACGCGCCACGGTTCTGGCCGGGCGCCGAGATGACGTGGGTCGAAGCGAACGGGCGTGCCGGTGTGCTCGTCCCTCGCAACGGCACCGACCTCGTCCTTCTCACCATCGAGGCCTCGCCGCAGGGCATCCACCACGTCATGTGGATCGTCAACCCGGCCAAACTCGACGCCTTCGAACGGTCACGCGCCCACCGCCTCTCCTGATCTCACCGAGGTGTCACAACAAGACCGGCTGTCCGGTCTTAACTGCCGACACCAAGAGAACAGAGGACATCGTGCGGACGACCCCGTTGGCCGGCTGCCACACCGGCGCCTCCACAGCGTGGAAACAGGCGAAGCCACGCCGCTCCCGCGCCTTCTCTCGCGGCTGGGAGGGCGGCAGGACATGACCGAAGTGAGCGCCGGGACGCTGGCGGAGATGCTCGACGAACGGCAGCACCTCCTTGAGATCGCCTGGTGGATGTCCGGCTCGGAGCTGACGGCTGACTGGATCGTCCAAGAGACCTATCGCCACTGGTACGCCCTCGACGACGAAGAACGCGCCGCCATCGCGGTACCGCGCGCCTGGCTGACCCGGGTCGCCGGAGGCATCTGCCTGGACCTGCTCGCCGCTTCAGCCCCGAGCCCCACCCCCAGCGGCACTCCGCGACCCGGCACGGCAGGAGCGTTCACCACCGTTGGTCCGGCACACTGGCCTGAGCCCGCCGTTGGTCCGGCATACCGGCCTGAGCCCGCCGCCGGTCCGGTGCCTCAGCAGGCCAGGGCGGACCACGCGATGCTCGCCGGACACGACCGTGTCGCGCGCCGGTTCGCCGCGGCCTGCGGCATGGGAGACGCGGCGGCGCTGCGGGCTGTCCTGGCCGCTGACGCGATGGTCGTGAGCGACGGTGGCGGCAAACTGCGGGCCGCTGTCCGCCCCACCTACGGCGCGGACGCGGTAGCCCGGTTCATCACGGCTCTGCTGACCGGCCAGCCCGGCACCGAGTGGGCCGTCGAGTCCGTGAACGGCCGGACGGGCCTGGTCCTGCGCCAGGCGGGCCGAGCCCTGGCGGTGGCCGGCGTGAGCGTCGCCGGCGCCGAGGTCACCGCTGTGTGGATCGTGCTGAACCCCGACAAGTTGCAGCGCTGGCACCGCCCATGACCGCACGGCATTGACACGCACTCTCGTACAGCACCCTCGCGCGCACCTGATCACCGATCCACAGGACGTCCGACAGCGATCGGCCGGAGAGCCGATATCCGGCTCTCCGGCCGCCGCGTAAAGCCAGGCCCCGTGCGGGGTCCGCCGTATCGAACGGGCGGATCAGCCGCCGGCGGGACGCGGGGCGCGCAGGTGCGCCCGCTGCGCCAGCTCCTCCTGGTCGACGTACGTGAGCATGGGCTGGCCCGGCTCACACAGCATGAAGACGACGAACTTGGTCTGCGCGTCCGGCAAGGCGTTGCCGTCCTGGTAGTGGATCACGTCGCCGCCCGGCTCCCAGAACGTCTCACCGGCCTTGATCACGCGCTCGGGCTCGCCCTCGAGCTCGAACATGACCGCGCCCTCGATCACGTAACCGAAAGCCGGCCCCGAGTGGCGGTGCGGCGCGGCGCCGGGGTGGCCGGGAGGCCAGTCGACGAAGACGGTCATTCCCGAAGCGCCGTCGGGAATGAAGGGCGGCTTGATGTCCGCCAGCATCTTGGGGCCGTACGCCGCAGAGCTCCCCTGCTCGGCGGTCATGTCCATGGAGTCATTGGACACGGGTACCACACCTCCGTATGTCTGTCCGGGAACGGGCGATCTCGCGACTTGTGCCGCGCGACGCCGCCTCTGGCGCGTCAGCCGCGGAGCATGGCCTTGCGGCCACTACCTGCTTACCCATGTACGCGCTGGTCAGGCCGGGTCTGAAGGCATAGGGCCGAGGCTTTGCGGAGGCATGTCTCTACGCCCACCATCCGCCCTGTCGAGGCCTCACTCCTCTGGTTCGGGCAGCCGGAGCGCGTACAAGAGCCAGACCAGGGCGAAGCCGACCGCGAGTACGCCGAGCGCGCGCGTGGCCCCGGCCATGCCCAGCGCGACGGTCAGCGGGGCCACCGCCAGCGACGACACGCCCTGCAGCCCCGACGACAGCCCGAAGGCGGTGACCAGCACGCGGCCGCGGATGTGGTCGGGGCTGGCCAGTTGCAGCCCGTTGATGGCCAGGATGGCGCACGCGCTCACCCCGAGGTGGCCGGCCAAGGCGGCGGGTACGCCCGACCACAGCCCGCCGGCCTGGGCCAGGGCGAGGTAGCCGAGCCCGAACACCGCCAGAGCGCCACCCGCCACGATCAGCCGCCGCCGCGCTGAGGTCCCGATCAGCCGCCGTCCCAGGAACGGACCGAGCACGGCGCCCACCCCCTGCGCCATGTAGAGGACACCGACTCCGGCGTCGGTGGTGCCGAACCGTTCGAGCGCGTAGACGGGCAGGAGGCCGACCACGCCGTAGCACAGCCGCAGGGCCGCCGTCAGCAGGAGCAGGGCCGCCACGGTGGGAGTGGCGCGGATGAAGCGCCACAGTTCGGCGGTGTCGGTACGTACGCGCATCCGGCGCCGCTCCGTGCCCGTGGAGAACGGGCGGCGGATGCGGGCGATGAGGACGGCGGACGCGACGAAGGAGGCGGCGTCGATCAGCAGCGTGGCCGTGCTGCCCCAGGCGGCCGAGGCCAGGCCGCCGAGCCCGGCCCCGAGCAGCAGGCCGGAGGAGTAGAGGCTGCCGAGCGCGGCCTGCGCGGTGGGCAGCCGGTCGGGGGCGACGAGGTTGGGGAGTACGACCTCGGGGATCGGGCTCGACACCGCGGCCGACACCGACAGCACGGCCAGCGAGACCAGCGCCATGGGGACCGACCCCAGGTGGAAGGCGGCGAGCAGGCCCGCGAGGGGGAGGATGGCGGCCAGGTCGCAGGCGATGCGCAGGCGGCGGCGGTCCAGGCGGTCGGTCAGCGAGCCGATGAGCGGCATCAGCAGGATGCCGGGCAGCGACTCGACGGCGAACAGCAGGGCCGTCAGCCCGGCCGAACCGGTGCGGTGGTAGACGAAGGCGTTCAGGGCGACGAAGGTGAACCAGTCGCCGGTCAGGCTGAGGGCCGAGGCGAGGAAGAGCCGGCGGAAGTCGGGGTTGCCGCGCAGCAGCGCGAGCAGCGAGTTTCCGGGCAGGCGGGGAGGAACGGATGACACCTGGTGACTCCAAGCAGCCGAGCCGTCCGGCCGGTCATGGGCCGGACGGGCGAAGGGGGGATCGCTTCGCGGGGTGCCCGGCCGGTCATGGGCCGGGCGGCTGCTGATCAGTCACAGAGGTGTGGCATGGGTGGAGGCTAACGCACCGCGGGTCTCGGCGTCAGGAGCGGGCGAGGACCTCGTACTTGACCCTCATGACCCCGGACCCCGTGTCGCCGATGGCGGAGAAGGCGGCTGCCGACAGGTCGAGGCAGCGGCCGCCCACGTACGGACCGCGGTCGTTGATGCGGACCGTGACCGAGTCGCCGTTCGCCGGGTTGGTGACGCGGACCTTGCTGCCGAGCGGGAGCGTCTTGTGGGCGGCGGTCATGGCCGACGGGTCGAAGCGTTCGCCGCTGGCGGTCATCTGCCCTTCGTCGTAGTAGGACGCGCCGCAGGTGCCCGAACTGAGGACGCGGGTCTTCAGCTTGGCGACCTCGGTCTTCGCCTTGCGAACCGGCTCGGTCTTCGCCTTCTCGACCGGCTTGGTCGGCGGCTGAGCGGCTTCGGCCTTCGGAAGGGCGGTGGCCTTGGGGCTGGATGAGGGCTTGGGGGCGGCCGACTTGGTGCTGGGCTTGTTCGGCTCGGGGGTCTTGGGGGCGGGGGAAGGGGTGTCGGCCCTCGTGTACGTGGGGGACGGCGACACGTCCAGCGCCGCGGCGGGCTTGGGGGCGTCGTCGTTGGCGACGGCCGCCCAGGCGGTGGTCGAGGCGGCGGCGACGACGGCCGCACCGGCCGCGACGGTGACCCAACGGCGCTTGGCCGGAGCCTTCTTCTGGCTCTCCGGGTTCGGACGGGTCGGGTTGTAGGAGTGCTGGCCCAAGGTAAACCACAGTCCTAGCTAGGGGACAGGACAGGGAAAGGCCAGGTCGGGGCAGATATGGGGGCGCGCGTCGGCCGATCCCTCGCTCGGGGCGGGTGCCCCGCGAACGTGGTCGAACATATGCGACAAACAGCGAGTAAAGACAACTTAATGGGACATTCAGTGATTTATCTCACTTTGGTCACGAACTGACCAGAACGCTGAGCGTACGCCGGGGATCTTGGGGCAGCCGGAAAACGCCGACTCTGTCACCTTGGGGATAGGTGAGGGCATCCCAACAGGAGCAGAGCCGTACCAAAAGGGTCAGAGCATGAGCGAGCGGACAGTCTCCACCGTGTCGGCGTCCGCGGCCCGCTTGTCGGGCCGGTACCTCAGCACCCGCGCGAACCGCAGCGCCATCCCCCCGGGATAGCGCGGCGACCGCTGCACCCCGTCGAAGGCGATCTCCACGACCAGCTCAGGCCGCAGATTGACGGTCCACTCCTCGGTGGACCCCTCGGCCAGCTCCAGGAAGCGTTCGGTCTGCCAGGCGAGCAACTCGTCGGTCAGCCCCTTGAACGTCTTGCCCAGCATCACGAACCCGCCGCTCTCCGGGTCGCGGGCGCCGAGGTGGAGGTTGGACAGCTTGCCTTCGCGGCGGCCGTGACCCCATTCGGCCGCGAGGACGACCAGGTCGAGCGTGTGCCGCGGCTTGACCTTGATCCACCCGGCGCCCCGGCGGCCGGCCGCGTAGGGGGAGGCCAGCGACTTGACGACCAGGCCCTCGTGGCCGGCCTTGATCACGTCGATGAAGTACTTCTCCGCCTCCGGCACATCGCCCGTGATGAGCCGCGGCGTGAGCAGACCGGGCATCACGGTCTGGCCGAGCACCTCCTGGCGCTGGGCGTAGGGCAGGTCGAGCAGGTCGGCCCCGTCCACCCGCAGCGCGTCGAAGAAGAACACGCTCAGCGGAGTGTCCTCCCGCAGCCGCGGGGCGCCGGTCTTGGTGGTCACCCGGCTGGCCGTCACCTGGAACGGGTGCGGCCGCCCGTCGGGCCGCAACGCGATCACCTCGCCGTCGAGCACGAGATCGTCGGAGGCCAGGCCGAGCACGGCCTCCACGAGTTCGGGCACCTGCGCGGTGATGTCGTCGAGCGTGCGGGTGAACACGCGGACCTGGTCGCCGGAGCGGTGCGCCTGCACGCGTACGCCGTCGAGCTTCCATTCCAGCGCCGCCGGGGTGCCCGCCTTCTCCAGGGCGGCGGCGACGTTCGGGGCGCTGCCGGCGAGCATGGGCGAGACCGCCCGGCCCACCTCCAGCTTGAAGGCGTGCAACGCCGCCACGCCACCGCTCAGCGCCGCCGCGCCCACGGCGGGCAGCCAGCCGCGCAGCGTGAGCGCCCGCCGCACGTCGGCGGACGGCGCGCCCGACGCTTTGGCGATCGCCTCGATCATCACTCCGTCGAGGGCGCCCTGGCGCAGCTCGCCGCTGAGCAGCCGGAGCATGAACGCCTGCTCCTGGCTGGTCAGCCCGGCGAACAGCTCGGTGACCAGGGCCTTGCGGACCGCCTGCGAGCCCTGGCCGGAGACGGACTTGATCCGCGACAGCAGGGCGTCGACGTGGGTCAGGGTGGCGGTGGCGGCCAGCTTGGCGGGCGGTGGATCCTGCAGGGTCCGCCACCCCACGCCCACCTGACGCTGGGGCAGCTCACCCGACAGGTAGGAGATGGCGATCTCCGCCTCATCGGCACCGACCCTGCCGAGCAGTTCGGCCAGATGGCCGACCTTGCCGAGCCGGGCGGACGTGCGCGTCACCGCCTCCGAAACCCGTACCACGTCGATCAACAGCACATGCCCTATGTTGCCGTACTTCGCCGACAAATCCGCCGCGCCAAGACCAGCATTTTGCCCGGCGATGGGCCCCCTGAGGGGTGGGGCGGGTGTGCGACCCGCCCCAGGGTGTTAGCTGACGCCCAGGAGATCGACGACGAAGATGAGCGTCTCTCCCGGCTTGATGCGGGCGCCGGCGCCGCGGTTGCCGTAGCCGAGGTGCGCGGGGATCACCAGCTTGCGGCGACCGCCCACCTTCATCCCGGCCACGCCCTGGTCCCAGCCGGCGATGACGCGCCCGCCGCCGAGCGGGAACTCGAACGCCTCGCCGCGGTTCCACGACGCGTCGAACTCCTCGCCGGTCGAGAACGCGACGCCCACGTAGTGGACGCTGACGTTCTGGCCGGGCTTGGCCTCGGGGCCGTTCCCCTCGACGATGTCGACGATCTCCAGGTCGGCGGGCGGGTTACCCTCCGGGAAGTCGATTTCCGGCTTCTCGAGTGCCACGAATTGCTCCTGTTACGAGTATTGGCGATCAGGAATGGACCCGACGACTCTATGCGGTCGGGATATGGTCATCGTTCATGGCCGCCCTTTCTGCCGATGGGATCCTGCTCACCGGGCGCGTCGCCGTGATCACCGGGGCGGCGCGGGGGATCGGGCGGGCGATTGCGGAGACGTTCGCGGCATTCGGGGCTCATGTCGCGATCTGCGACCGCGACAAGCCTCAGCCGGGCAGTGACCTCGCGATGACGCTGGACGTGCGGGATCCGGTCGCCGTGGAGGTGTTCGCGCAGGCCGTGCACGAGCGGTGGGGGCGCGTGGACGTGCTGGTGAACAACGCGGGCGGGACGTTCCACGCCGCGTTCGCCGACACGACGGCCCGGGGCGAGCGGACCCTGATCGAGGAGAACTTCACGCAGGTCACCGGCATGATCCGCCGGATGCTGCCGATGATGGGCGCCGGGGCGTCGATCATCAACGTGACCTCCAGCGAGGCGCACCAGGCGGCGCCGGGGTTCGCGGTCTACGCGGCGATGAAGGCGGGGCTGGAGAGCCTGACGAAGTCGCTCGCGCTGGAGTTCGCGCCCCTGGGCATCAGGGTGAACGCCATCGCGCCCGACGGGCTGCCCACCGAGGGCGAGACACAGGTGCGGGAGCGGATGGCGGACGGACCCTTCGAGCCGGTACGCCTGCCGCCGCTCGGGCACCTCGGGGAGCCGGCCGACGCGGCGGGCGCGGCGGTGTTCCTGGCCAGTGAGCTGGCCAGGTTCGTGACCGGCACGACGCTGCACGTCGACGGCGGGATCCACGCGGCAGGCGGCTGGCGCCGCACCTGAGCCGGCTCTGGTGCGGAGCCTGAGCCGCGCTACCAGCTCTGGTGCAGGGGCATGCCCTCGGTGTAGCCGGAGGCGCTCTGGATGCCGACCACCGCGCGCTCGTGCAGCTCCTCCAGGTTCGCCGCCCCCGCGTACGTGCACGAGGACCGCAGCCCGGCCACGATCGCGTCGATCTGGTCCTCCACGCTCGGCCGCCGCGGATCCAGGTACATGCGCGAGGTCGAGATCCCCTCCTCGAACAGCGCCTTCCTGGCCCGTTCGAACGGGCTGTCCTCCGCCGTGCGCAGCCGCACGGCCCGCGCGGACGCCATGCCGAAGTTCTCCTTGTACCTGCGCCCGTCGGCGTCGGTGCGCGCGTCGCCGGGAGACTCGTACGTCCCGGCGAACCACGAGCCGATCATCACGTTGGCCGCGCCCGCGGCCAGGGCCAGCGCCACGTCACGCGGATGCCGGACACCGCCGTCGGCCCACACGTGCCGCCCGAGCCGCCGCGCCTCCGCCGAGCATTCGAGCACGGCCGAGAACTGCGGCCGCCCCACCCCGGTCATCATCCGCGTCGTGCACATGGCGCCGGGGCCGACCCCCACCTTGAGGATGTCCGCGCCCGCGTCCACCAGGTCGCGCACGCCCTCGGCGGTCACCACGTTGCCCGCCGCCACCGGCACGCCCGGGTCGAGCGCCCGGACCGCGCGCAGGGCGGAGACCATCTTCTCCTGGTGCCCGTGCGCGGTGTCGACCACCAGGCAGTCGATCCCGGCCTCGAGCAGCTCCTTGGCCTTGGCCGCGACGTCGCCGTTCACGCCGACGGCGGCGGCGATGCGCAGCCGGCCGGCGGCGTCGAGCGCGGGCTGGTAGAGCGTGGCGCGCAGGGCGCCCGTGCGGGTCAGGATGCCGACCAGGCGGCCCTCGGCGTCCACGATGGGCGCCAGGCGGTGGCGGCCTCCGTGCAGCCGGTCGAACGCCGCGCGCGGCTCCAGCCCGGCCGGCAGCGTCAGCAGCTCGCTCGACATCACCTGCGACAGCTGGGTGTACATGTCGACGCCCTGGCAGTCGGCCTCGGTCACCACGCCGACCGGCCGGTTGTCCCAGTCGACGACGATGACCGCGCCGTGCGCGCGCTTGGGCAGCAGTTGCATGGCCTCGCCGACCGTGTCGTGCGGCGTCAGCGTGAGCGGCGTGTCGTGGATGAGATCGCGCTTCTTGACCCAGTCGACGACCTCTGTCACGACGTCGATGGGAATGTCCTGGGGGATCACGGTGATGCCGCCCCGGCGGGCGATCGTCTCGGCCATGCGCCGGCCGGCGACCGCGGTCATGTTCGCCACGACGATCGGAATGGTGGTGCCCGTGCCATCGTTCGTCGAAAGATCGACCGCGAGCCGGGAACCGACCGAGGAACGCGACGGGACCATGAACACGTCGCTGTACGTCAGGTCGTATTGCGGCTCGAGGCCGTTAAGGAACTTCACGTTCGTCCATCTTATGCGCTGGGCGGCTAATGAGGGTTTTCCGTTTGTTATGGCCATAGGATCCTCCCGGATACTTAGGGGGATGGAGGGCCTGTGGAGGTCACTGAGAGAAACGAGCTGACAGTCGTCGGTATCGCCGTACGCACCTCGAACGCCGACGAGATCGACCCCGCCAGGGCGAAGCTGCCCGTGCTGTGGCAGCGGGCGGGCGCCCCCGGGGCGTTCGCGCACATCCCGGGACGCGTCGACGAGAACCTTTACGCGGTGCTGACCGACTACGAGAGCGACCATCACGGCGCGTACACGCAGATCGTCGGCATCGGCGTGCGGACGGTCCCCAGACTGCCCGAGGGCATGGTCGCCGTACGCGTGCCCGCGGGCCCGGCCCTGCGGGTCGAGGCGCGCGGCCAGATGCCGCAGGCGATCGTCGACGCCTGGCAGCAGGTGTGGAAGCACACCGAGGCGGGCGGCACGCCCGCGCGGGCGTTCAGGACGGACCTTGAGGTGCACCACCCCGGTGGCGCCGACCTCTACATCGCCGTCTACTGATCGCTGAACCCGAGCCCGTTCGGGCTCGGGTCGTGGCCTCGTGGAATCTCCCTTACCTATCGTTAAGTAACGCCTTGCGGATGCCGTTCCGGGGCGCTTACCATCCGTTAGGTAAGGGGGTGCCATCATGCGGATCCTGATCTCCGGCGCGAGTGTCGCCGGACCCGTGCTGGCGTACTGGCTCACCAGGTACGGCTTCGACGTCACCGTCGTGGAGCGCGCGCCGTCGCTCCGCAAGACGGGCGGCCACGCGATCGACCTGTTCAGGCCCGCGATGGACATCGCCGAGAAGATGGGCCTGATCGACCCGATCACGGCCAAGAAGACCGGCACGAACTGGCTCACCATGTATCGAGAAGGCCAGGAGGGGGCCGTCGAGCTGGACCTCCGGCGCGTCTTCACGGCCGTGTCGGACCGGCACGTCGAGATCATGCGCGACGATCTCAGCGAGATCTTCTACGACGCCACCCGTGACGACGTCGAGTATGTCTTCGACGACTCCATCACCTCCATCGCCGAGGACGGCGCCGTGACCTTCGAGCGCGGGGCGACCAGGCGGTTCGCCCTGGTCGTCGGCGCCGACGGGCTGCACTCGAACGTGCGCGGCCTGGTCTTCGGCCCCGAATCGGGCTTCTCCACCTGGATCGGCGCCTACCTGGCCGTCTTCTCGGTGCCCAACTACCTCGACCTCGACGGCCGCATGGAGGGACTGTCCGGCATCGGGCGGATGGCCGGGATGTACGGCGCGGCGCACATGTCCGACGCGCGGGCGGTGTTCCTGTTCAGGACGCCGGAGCAGCTCCAGTACCACCACCGCGACGTCGCCCGGCAGAAGGAGCTGCTGCGCGAGCGGTTCGCGGGCATGGGCTGGCAGGTTCCCCGGCTGCTGGCGGAGCTCGACCGCACCCCGGCCTTCTACTTCGACTCGATCACCCAGCTGCGCCTCGACACCTGGTCGCGCGGCCGCGTGACGCTGGTCGGCGACGCGGGCTACTGCCCGGGCCCGGCCGTGGGCGGCAGCACGAGCCTGGCCGTCGTCGGGGCGTACATCCTCGCGGGCGAGCTGGCCGCCGCACGCGGCGACCACGAGCGCGCCTTCCCGGCCTACGAGGCCGAGATCGGCGAGTACGTACGGCGGAGCCGCGCCTTCGCGGTCGGGGCGGCCAAGCGGATCGTGCCCGGCAACCGGTTCGACCTGTGGACGCTCACCCAGGCCGCGCGGCTGATCGGCCACCTGCCGGTCGCGGTGACCAAGGCCGCGACCAAGCTCGGCAGCAAGGGCATGCGGCTGCACGACTCGATCGCGTTGAAGGACTACTCGGCGTACGAGGGCGTGCGCCAGTAGAAACCGTGCGCCTGTAGAAGCTGTGCGTCAGTGGAAACGGCGCGAATAGACTGCGCGCCGTGCGTGCCGCCTATTTCGCCTTTGACCGGTTCCCTTCGAGCAAGGGGTCGGCGGTGCACATCGGGCAGATGGCCGCCGAGCTGTTCGACCGGTTCGGGGGCGGGCTGCTCGGGGTGCTGGGCGGGGGCGGCCTGCCGCGCTACCAGCGCGAGGGCGGTGTCCAGATCGCCAGGTTCGACGAGCAGATCCCCAACCTGATCGACCGGGCCGAGACGTACTCGCACTGGGTCGCCCGCCACCTCGCGCCGCACCTGGAGACGCTGGAACTGGTCCACGTGCGCGACCCCTGGAGCGCGCTGCCGGCGCTCGGCCACCGGCACAAGGTGGTGTACGAGGTGAACGGGCTGCCGTCCATCGAGCTGCCGCACACCTGGCCGCAGACGGCCCCCGCCACGGTGGCCAAGTTGCGGCGGCTGGAGGCGCACTGCCTGGAGCGGGCGGACGCGGTTGTCGTGCCATCGAGCGTCATCGGGGACGCCATCCGCAAGATGGGGATAAATCCGGAAAAGGTGTTCCTCGTGCCGAACGCCGCCAACCCCGTCGCCCCAGCGCCGACCGCCCGCCCGGACGGCGCGCCCGAGCACTACCTGATCTACGTAGGCGCCCTCCAGCGCTGGCAGGGCGTGGACGTGCTGCTCCGCGCCTTCGCCAGGCTGGCCGACCTGACCGACCTGCGCCTGGTCGTCTGCTCCTCCGTCCCGGAACGCCGCGCCAAACCCCTCCAGCGCCTCGCCGACCGCGTGGGGGTGGCCGAGCGGATCGTGTGGCGGTTCACGCTGCCCCACGACGAGGTGGCCGGCTGGCTGGCCGGCGCGGCCGTGTCCGCCGCCCCGCTCACCGCCTGCCCGCGCAACCTCGACCAGGGCTGCGCCCCGCTCAAGATCCTGGAGTCGATGGCGGCCGGTACGCCGGTGGTGGCCTCGGACCTGCCGGCCGTACGGGAGATCCTGGGGGAGGACGGGCGGCTCGTCGCGCCCGATCGGCCCGCCGAGCTGGCTCGCGCGATCCGGATCCTCCTGGAGTACCCCGAACAGGCGCGGGTGATGGCGGAGCGGGCCAGGAGCAGGGTGTCCAGCTGGGCGGATTCCCGGGCGAGGCTCGCCGAGGTTTATCGCCGTGTGTAGTGTTTCGAGCCATGTTCTGGCGGAAGACACGGGCGGCGATCGCCGGGTTCCACCCGCTGCACCAGACCCTCATCTGGGAGCACACGCTGTCGGCCACGCTGCCCAGGGCGGAATGGGCGGCGCTGCTGGCCAGTCTCTCCCGGCATCGCGGGCTCGTCCGCAGGCCCAAGTGGCGGCTGCCCGCGCGTACGGAGAGCCTGCTCGTACCGCTGATCAGGGTGCTCTGTGAAGACGTCGGCGGTGGCGTGGTCGGCATCACCGCCGATCTGCGCGGCCACGGCGTCCCCGGCAAGGAGAGCCCGCACCGGTCCCTGCCCATCGTACGGCCGGTGCGCCGGGCCGAGGAGTGGTGGGTGCGCGATCCGTGGCTCAGCGTCCGCTCGGAGTTACGCGACGGCAGCGTGCTCACGCTCGCCGTCACCGACCTGGTCAGGCACCGCCGCATCGTCAAGGTCAACCCGCGGGGCAAGCGGAAGACCAAGACCAAGACGAAGGCCGTACAGCACATTCGGACCAGCCGCTCGCTGGCCAAGGGGCAGATGCCGGCGCGGCCGGGCAGTCCGCCGCCGTGGTGGATCCGGGTGAAGGTCCGTCCAGGAGTGAAGACCGTGATCAGGGCCGCCGCCAAGGTGCCGCTACCCGCCGAGCGCGACCAGCTCGGGGCGATCATGACCGTGGCGACCGAACCGTTCAGGTGGACGCAAAGGAGGCGGGCCGCGTGATCCCGTGCATGGTGAGCACCGGATTCTTCGTGCTCGGCCGCTGCGGCCGCGCGCCGGTCACCGCCTGCGCCGGGTGCGGCAGGCCGATCTGTGACCGGCACGTCGGGCCCGGCGGCGTCTGTCCCGAGTGCGCGACCGCCCAGGGCTACGGCTCGGCCTACGACCCGTTCTGGACCAGCGGCTTCCGCCGCGACCACTACCAGAGCACCTCCTCCACCTACCAGGACCCCGGCTGGTACGGCACCTTCGACGACTACGACAGAGGCGCCTTCGACCCCGAGGACCAGGGCGACTTCGGGGACTTCGGCGACGGCGACGAGCGCGATTTCGTGGACAGCTGATGCGGCTGCTGTGGCTCACCGAGCACTACCCGCCGAGCAGGGGCGGCATGGCCGAGTCCTGCGACAGGATCGTCAGGGGCCTGCGTGATGCGGGCGTGGAGATCGACGTCGCGCACCTGACCAGGCGGGATCGGCCCTGGCAGACCGGCGGCGAGCGGGGCGGGCGGCTGCTCACCGTGCCGCTGGAGGACAATCCCGAGCACGCGCTGCGCCGGCTGTGGACCGTGCTGCGCGGCGAGTCGTACACGCACGTGGTGGCGTTCGGCGGCACGTACGCCATGCTCGGCGCCCCGATCCTGGCCGCGTGGCTCGGCGCCCCGCTGGTGACGCTGCTGCGCGGCAACGACTTCGACACCGGCGTCTTCTCGCTGCGCCGCAGGGGCGCCCTGCTCGACGCGTTACGGGCCTCGGCCACGGTGTGCGTGGTGGCCTCGGGGCACGCGCCGCTGGTGTCCGCGCTGGTTCCGGAGGCGCGGGTGCGGTGGGTGGCCAACGGCATCGACACCGCCGGCTGGCAGATCCTGCCCTCCGAACGCGCGGCGGGCCTGGCCAGGCGGGCCGCCGCCGGCCGGCGCACGATCGGGCTCATCGGGCAGCTCAAGAACAAGAAGGGCGTCGGCTTCCTGCTCGACGCGCTGGCCGCCTCCGGGCACGCCGACCTGTTCCACTTGCTGCTCGTCGGGGAGCTGGAGGCGGACCTGGCCGTGCCCGCCGGGCACACGCGGCTGCCCTTCCTCGACCGGTACGAGCTGCCCGCGCTCTACGCCGCTTGCGACCTGGTCGCGCTGCCGTCGTTCTACGACGGGCTGCCGAACGTGGCCCTGGAGGCCGCGGCCCTCGGCGTCCCGCTGCTCGCCTCCGACGCGGGCGGGCTGGCCGACCTGGTCGACGACGAGATCGGCTTCCGCTTCGCCGCAGGGGACCCGCACGAGTGCCGGGCGGCGGTCGACCGGGCCGCGCGGGCCACGGACGAGCAGCTGGCCAAGCTGGGCACGGCGGCGGCCGAGCGGGTACGCAGGGACTTCACGGTGTCCGCCGAGACAGAGGGTTACCTGAGGGTCTTCCGCGAGAGCGCCCGATCGGCTGCCCCCGATGGCACCGGATTGTCCGCTCCGCCGAACCGCACATGATCGTCTGCTACGCCAGAGGCGGCGGGCTCGGCCACCTCACGCGGGTCCGGGCCTACCTGCACACCGTCCATCCGGGCGCCGCGGCCACGATCCGCACCGAGTGGCCGCGCGACCCGGCCGAGCTCGCGCGGGCCGACGAGATCGTGGTGGACGCCTTTCCCGCCGGGCTCGACGGCGAGATCGAGGCGGCGGTGCCGCGGGGGCCGCGCGTCGTGCATCTGGCCAGGCTGCTGCGCTGGGACGCCTACCGGCCGCTGATCCCGGCCCGGCCGTTGCGCTTCCACCGGACGTGGCTGGCCGAGCCGGTGAGCGATCCCCACCTGGCCTACCTGGAGTCGGTGTCGGACGAGGTGGTCCCGCTGGCGCTGTTCGATCCACCGGCCCCGCCCGCCACGGCTCCGGGGGACCGGCTGACGGCTCCGGGGGACCGGCTGACGGCTTCGGGGGACTGGCTGATCGTGCATTCCGGGCCGCCGGGCGAGATCCTGGAGCTGGTGGCGTACGCCCGCGAGAGCGCCGTCCTCGAAGGGCTCAGCCCGCGCCTCGTGCTCGTCTCGCCCGCCGCGCCGCCCGGCCTGCCCGCCGGGGTGGCGCACCGCGCCGTCCGTCCGGCCTGGCCGCTGTTCGCCACGGCCGGCCGCATCGTCTCCGCCGCCGGGTTCAACGTGGTAAGGCAGGCGGCGCCGTACCGGCACAAGCATCGGATGGTGCCCTTCCCCCGCCGCTTCGACGACCAGTTCAGCCGCGCGGCGAGAGCGCGACGGGAAAGGACGTGACGCCGCGCACGAACGCGTTGGGCAGGATGCGCGGGCCCGTGTCGTCGGCCCAGGCGGCTGAGCCCACTCGGTCGATCCACTCCTCGAAGAAGATCCGTAATTCCAGCCGGGCCAGGGACGCGCCCAGGCAGAAGTGGGTCCCCAGGCCGAAGGCGATGTGCCCGCCCGGCTTGCGCGTCACGTCGAACACCTCCGGGCGGTCGAACACCGTCTCGTCCCGGTTCGCCGAGCCGTACATGAGCAGGACCTGCCGGCCTCGCCCGATGCGCTGCCCGTGGAGCTCGGTGTCGCGGGTGGCCGAGCGGCACATGTTCAGGATCGGGGTGGTCCAGCGGATGAACTCCTCCACGGCGTTCTCGATCAGGCCGCGGTCCTCGCGCAGCAGCCGCCACTGGTCCGGGTGCCGGATCAGCGCGTCGATCGCGGTCGCGATGACCGTACGGGTGGTCTCCGCACCGCCGTCGAGCAGCAGCAGCGCCTCGTTCGCCAGGTGGTCGTCGTCGTAGGCGGCCCGGCCGGACCAGAGGGTCACCAGGTCGTCGGCCGGGCACGTCCGGCGTTCGGCGGCCAGGGCCAGGACGGCCTCGCCGAACTCGCCCGCGGCGACCGCGGCCTCGTGCGTGACGTAGCGCAGGCCGCCGCCCGCCACGATCGTGGTCTCCGACCAGTGCTTGAGCCGCGGCCAGTCCGCGTCGGGGAAGCCGAGCAGCCAGCCGATCATGCGGGCGGGCAGCGGCGCGGCCAGGGCGGGCACCGCGTCGACGGTGCCGGCCTCCAGGGCCTGGTCGATCAGCTCGACGACGACCTCGCGGACGCGGGCGGCGTAGCGCTCGTGGACATAGCGCGGCGTGAAGCGGCGGTAGACGAGGCGGCGGTGCTCGGCGTGCTCCGGGTCGTCCATGCCGATCATCGACGGATCGGAGGGCAGCTGGGGGCGGTAGCCGCCGGTGCTGGTCCACAGGCCTGGATCGCGCTCGATGGCCGTGATGTCGGCGTGGCGGGAGATGCCCCACAGCCCGTTGGCGGCGTCGTGGTGGACGGGGGAGTGCTCGCGCAGCCAGGCGTAGACGGGTGCCGGGTCGCCCGCGTACAGGGCGCCGTCGAGCAGGTCGGGGTCCATGTCAGGCCAGCACCCCCTGGGAGCGCAGCTTCTCCGCGGCCTCGGCGCTCAGGCCCCAGGCGGACAGGTCGGCGAGCCGGGTGGCGGGCGAGAGGTCCTGGTCGGGTACGCCGAGCAGGCGCGGCGCGGGGACCGGCTGGCTGAGCCCGCCGACGTCGGCGAAGGCGCCCCTGGCCACGTTGTGCGGATGCCGGACGGCCTCCTTCATGGACAGGACCGGCGACACGCACGCGTCGGAGCCGTCGAACACCGCCTCCCACTCCGCCCGCGTCCGCGACCTGAACTCCTCGGCCAGGCGGGCCTTGAGCGCCGGCCACTGCTTCTTGTCGCCGCGGTCCGGCAGGTCCGTCAGCCCCATCCGCGTCACCATCGCGTTCCAGAACTGCGGCTCCAGCGAGCCGACCGCCATGAACTCCCCGTCGGCCGTCTCATAGGTGTCGTAGTGGGGCGCGCCGGTGTCCAGCAGGTTGGTGCCGCGCGGGCCCCAGAAGCCGCTCTGCACGCCGTGGTAGAACATCGCGAACAGGATCGCGGCGCCGTCCACCATGGCCGCGTCGATCACCCGGCCCTTGCCGGTGCGCTCCCGCTCGAACAGGGCGAGCAGCACGCCGTACGCGAGCATGAGGCCGCCGCCGGCGAAGTCGCCCAGGATGTTGATCGGCGGCGTCGGCTTGTCGTCGGCGCGGCCGAGCATCGACAGGATGCCGGAGATCGCGATGTAGTCGATGTCGTGGCCCGCGGTGGCGGCGAGCGGCCCGTCCTGTCCCCAGCCGGTCATCCGGCCGTAGATCAGCCGCTCGTTCACCGCGTGGAGGTCGGCGGGGCCGATGCCGAGCCGTTCGGCCACACCGGGCCGGAACACCTCGATGACGACGTCGGCGTTCCTCGCCAGCTCCTTCAGCGCGGCGACGCCCTCGGGCGACTTCAGGTCCAGGCCGATGGTGTGCTTGCCGCGGTCCATGACGTCCGTGCGCGGCTCGTCGGAGACGGCGGACACGCGGTCGACGCGCAGCACGTCGGCGCCGTGGTCGGCGAGCATCATCCCGGCGAACGGGCCCGGCGCGAGCCCCGCGAGCTCCAGCACCCGGATCCCGGCGAGCGGGCCCTGGCGGCCTTCAGACATCGGCATCTCCTACGACTCGGCTGGCCTCAGTAGAACAACATTCGGTGACCTCTGGCAAGCCGCCTTCCCGTCCTCCGGGCAGACATACGCGAGGTATGGGAAACTTGCCCACTGTTCGGGTGGGTCTACAAGGGTTGGACATGGTTTCGGATAGCAACCGGCTGGTCGCCAAGCGCTACCAGTTACTGCGCGAACTGGGGCGCGGTGGTATGGGCGTGGTCTGGGAAGGCCGCGACACACTGCTCAACCGGCAGATCGCCGTTAAGGAAGTGCTCCTGCCCGAGGGACTGCCCCGGGCCGACCAGGAACGGCAGCTGCTCCGTACCGCCCGCGAGGCGCGCATGGCGGCCCGGCTGAACCACCCGTCCGTCGTCGCGATCTACGACGTGGTCGAGGAGGACGGCCGGCCGTGGATCATCATGGAGCTGGTGCGGTACCCCTCGGTGGAGGAGGTCGTCGCCACCTCCGGCGCCCTTCCGGTACGCCAGGCGGCCGACGTGGGCCGGCAGGTGCTGTCGGCGTTGCGGGCCGCGCACGAGGTCGGGATCCTGCACCGCGACGTCAAGCCGAGCAACATCCTGCTCACCGACGACGGCCGGGCCGTGCTCACCGACTTCGGCATCGCCACCGCCGAGGGCGACGCCTCGCTCACCCAGACCGGGATGGTGACCGGCTCGCCGAGCTTCCTGGCTCCCGAACGGGTGCGCGCGGCCGAGTCCGGGCCCGCCTCCGACCTGTGGTCGCTCGGCGCCACGCTCTACGCCACGCTGGTCGGCCGGTCGCCCTTCGAGCGCGGCGATCCCATGGCCACGCTGAACGCGCTGCTCAGCGACGAGCCGGACTACCGCCGGATCCCGCCGATCATGCACCCGGTCCTGCAAGGACTGCTGCGCAAGGAGCCGCACGAACGGGTCAACGCCGAGCAGGCCGACGCGCTGCTGGCCGCCATCGTCGCCGCCAAGCAGCCGAACGCCGACCGGGTCGTGGTGGAGCCGAAGCCGCCCCGCGGCGGCCGTACCCTCCTCGCGGCGGCAGCGGCGGCGGTGCTGGTGGTCGGGGGCGGCGGGTTCGCCTTCTTCAAGTTCAGCGGGTCGGCGGAAGGCGCGCCGCGCGTCACGCAGAGCGCCGTGGCCAGCGCGCCGCCGAGCACGCCGCCGCCCAGCGCCAAGACCAGCGCGTCGCCCACCCCCACTCCGACGCCCACGCCGACCAGGGTGGTGGCGACGGTACGGGCCTGGAAGTCGCCTGACGGCTGGTCCATCATGCGGCCCATCGGCTGGAAGGGCGCCCGCAAGGAGGCCTACACCGAGTGGACGCGCCGGGACCGGACCGGGCACTTCGGCGTCCAGGCCATCTACGTCAACCCCGACCCGAACCAGATCATCCGCGACTCGCAGGAGACCGCCGGGCAGAACGACCAGGACCTTCGGACCCTGCGCCGCAGGTCCGTCACCCACCAGGGGACCAAGGCCGTGGAATGGGAGTTCACCTACACGGCGGGGCCGCCCGGCGACGCGCCGTGGAGCACCCAGGGCGTGAAGTACCACGAGGTGCAGCGGGCGGTGGCGATCGGGGATACCGCCTACGTCCTGTCGTGGACGGCCACCGAGGCGCGGTGGAAGCAAGACCAGGGGTTGATGCGGCAGGTGATCGCCAGCTTTACGGTGGCGGCGTGAGCTGCCCCTCCACGGCCGTGCCGGTGACGGCGTGCCGCTGTCGCCGCACGCCGCCGGAGGTCATCCGCCGGAAGTTTCCGAGTTCGCCCACCGCGTAGGCATTCGACCGGGCACGATAAACAGTTTTCGTGTCTTTAACGACCCCGGTCTGGTCGATGTCAGTCCAGGGAGATACCTTCTTCAGGACGATCTCTACCGGCTCAAGGGGGTGCTTCCGTGACGACGACGATGTCGACACACCGACGGGCAGTAGAGCACATCAGGCAGTCGTACGCGGAGATCCCGGGGGACGCTTCGCCCCGGCTGTCCAAGGCCACGTCCAACCTCTTCAGATTCCGCGACTCGGGCAAGACCGCCAAGCTCTCCGCCAGGGAGCTCGACGAGGTCATCAGTGTCGACCCGGTGACGATGACGGCCGAGGTCCAGGGCATGACGACCTACGAGCACCTGGTCGACGCCACGCTGCCGCACGGGCTCATGCCCTATGTGGTGCCCCAGCTCAAGACGATCACGCTGGGCGGCGCGGTGACGGGGCTCGGGATCGAGTCGACCAGCTTCAGAGACGGGCTGCCGCACGAGTCGGTCGAGGAGCTCGAGATCCTGACCGGCGACGGCCGCATCGTCGTCGCCCGCGACGACAACGAGCACCGCGACCTGTTCCGGGCCTTCCCCAACTCCTACGGCACGCTCGGCTACGCCCTGCGCATCAGGATCAAGCTGAGGAAGGTCCAGCCCTACGTCAAGCTGACGCACGTCAAGTTCACCGACGCCGACAAGTGCATGCTGGCCATGCAGGAGATCTGCGACAGCATGGAGCATGACGGAGAGCCCGTCGACTTCGTCGACGGCGTCTTCTTCGAGCCGGGGGAGATGTATCTCACGGTCGGCCGCTTCGCCGAGCGTGCCCCCTACACCTCCGACTACACCGGCATGCGCATCTACTACCAGTCCATCAGGCAGCGCAACCGCGACTGGCTGAGCATCCGCGACTACCTGTGGCGCTGGGACACCGACTGGTTCTGGTGCTCGCGCGCCTTCGGCGTCCAGCAGCCGGTGGTCCGCTCGCTGATGCCGCGCCGCTGGATGCGCTCCGACGTCTACCGGCGGCTGGTCGCACTCGACCGGAAATACGGAGTGGTCGCGCGCGTCGACAGATGGCGCGACCAGCCCGTCCAGGAGTCGGTCATCCAGGACGTCGAGACCCCGGTCGAGCGGGGCGCGGAGTTCCTGGAGTTCTTCCACGACAAGGTCGGCATGACGCCGGTGTGGATGTGCCCGCTGCGGGCTTCCTCCCGCTGGCCGCTCTACCCCCTGGAGCCCGGCAAGCTGTACGTGAACTTCGGCTTCTGGGGAATGGTGCCACTGCCACGGGGGCAGTTCGACGGTTATTACAACCGTCTCATCGAGAACTCTGTGCACGAGCTCGACGGGCACAAGTCGCTTTACTCGACTTCTTTCTACGCCCGTGAGCAGTTCTGGCAGCTGTACAACGGCGATGCTTACTGGCCGGTCAAGCAGGAATACGACCCGAACGGCCGAATGCTTGACCTGTACGACAAGTGTGTACGGGGAAGGTGAGCAGATGGCTCTCGCATCCATCTTTGAGAAGATCGTTGGCCCGCAGGCCAACATCGCGTTCATGGCCTACGACGGCAGCAAGGCCGGGCCGGACGGCGCGGACCTCGCCCTGGAGGTGAAGTCCCCGATAGCGGTCGCCTACCTCGCGCAGGCACCCGGAGAGCTCGGCCTGGCCAGGGCCTACATCTCCGGCCACATCGACGTCCACGGCGACATGTACACCCTGCTCGACCGCATGTGGAACATCACCACCAACGACCTGACGACCGCCGAGAAAGTGGCGGCCGTCCGATCGCTGGGCCTGAAGCCGTTGATGATGCGCGTCCCTGCGCCGCCGCAGGAGATCCGCCAGAGCACGCTGGCCAAGCTCGGCTCCCGGCACGCCAAGCAGCGTGACGCCGAGGCGATCCACCACCACTACGACGTCTCCAACCGCTTCTACGAGTGGGTCCTGGGCCCGTCCATGGCCTACACCTGCGCCGTCTTCCCCACCAAGGAGTCGTCGCTGGAGGAAGCGCAATACGCCAAGTTCGACCTGGTGGCCCGCAAGCTCGGCCTCAAGCCCGGCATGCGGCTGCTCGACGTCGGCTGCGGCTGGGGCGGCATGGTCATGCACGCCGCCAAGCACTACGGCGTCAAGGCCCTGGGCGTCACCCTCAGCAAGCAGCAGGCCGAGTGGGCCCAGAAGGCCATCGTCGAGGCCGGCCTCGAGGACCTGGCCGAGGTCCGCTTCATGGACTACCGCGACGTCGTGGAGTCGGACTTCGACGCGGTCAGCTCCATCGGTCTCACGGAGCACATCGGCAAGCGCAACCTGCCGTCCTACTTCGCCTTCCTCTACAGCAAGCTCAAGGCGGGCGGCCGCCTGCTCAACCATTGCATCACCCGGCCGACCGGCACCGAGAAGACGTTCAACAAGGGCGGCTTCATCAACCGCTACGTCTTCCCCGACGGTGAGCTGGAGTCGGTCGGTTACCTGGTCAGGCAGATGGAGGACCTCGGGTTCGAGATCCGCCACGAGGAGAACCTGCGCGAGCACTACGCCGAGACCCTGCGGCACTGGTGCGCCAACCTCGACGCCAACTGGGCCGACGCGGTGCAGGAGGTGGGCATGGGGACCGCCCGCGTCTGGGCCCTGTACATGGCGGGCTGCATCGTGGGCTTCGAACGCAACAAGGTGCAGCTGCACCAGGTGCTGGGCGTCAAACTCGACTCGGAGGGACACTCCGGGGTCCCGCTGCGTCCGTCGATCGACTGGCCCTAGAGCGTGCGGTGTGAGGGGCTCACCGGCCCCTCACACCGACGATTTCAGCGGTGCGGTTCAAGCTTCTGACTCGATCCCTGCCCCGCGTAAAGATTTTTGTCAAGGCCCTGCCCTGTAAGTCCTGGTCGGGGCCTTCGTCATGCTTCGGCTGAATCACCGCTTGATATGCGATGTCCCACGTTTGCGGTAATTTGGGGGAATTGATCAAGGGGATGGGGGTCGTGCATGACGAAACTCAACGCAGACGGACCTAGCGGCATCGATGTCACCAGGCCGAGCGTCGCCCGGATGTACGACTATTACTTAGGGGGCAAGGACAACTTCGAGATCGACCGGGAAGCCGTACGCCGAGTCGAGCAGGCTATGCCGGAGGTCCGCCAGTTGGCCCTGGAGAACCGGGCGTTCCTGCGCCGCGCCGTACGCCACATGGCACGGCAGGGCGTCCGTCAGTTCATCGACATCGGCTCCGGCCTGCCCACGGTCGGCAACACGCACGAGATCGCCCAGGAGATCTTCCCCGACGCCCGCGTCGTCTACGTCGACAACGACCCCGTCGTGCTGCAACACGGCCGCGCCCTCCTCGCGACCGACGACAACACCGCCGTGGCCGCCGCCGACATGCGACGTCCCCTCGAGGTTCTCGAACACCCGCAAACCGTCAAGATCCTCGACTTCACCCAACCGGTCGGCGTCCTGATGATCGCCATGGTGCACTTCCTGACCATGGACGAGCGGGGCGCGGTCATGTCCCAGCTGCGCGACGCCCTGCCGTCCGGCAGCTACCTCACGTTGACCCACGTCACCCGCGACGGCCACCCGGCGGATGCGGTGGCCGCGATCGAGGCCGTATACGCGGCCACGCCGACGCCGATCTACTTCCGCGAGCACGCGGAGGTCGCGCGCTTCTTCGAGGGATTCGAGCTGGTGCCTCCCGGGCTGGTCACCATCGACACCTGGCACCCGGACCCGGACGACCTGGCCCCCGAGGCCACGCGATGGCTCTACGGGGGCGTCGGCCGCAAGCGGTAACGCGCTCAGTGGTCCTGTCGCCGGCGGTTCAGAACCTCAGCATCCACCCGTTGATGTAGCCCGTGTCGCCGGTTGTGACGTCTTCGACGCGTAACGTCCACGTCCCATTGGCCGGTGAGGATCTCCCATCCACCGGATAGGTCTCCTCGATCTGGTCGGCGTCGTCTTTGGAGTTGGCCGCGCGCAGCGGATAAACGATGCCGGTCGGGCCGATCAGATCGATCTTCAGGTCGCCTCTCCAGGGGTGACTGATGTCCACGGAGACCGTCATCTTCTGGGGGGCGTTACCCGGGAGCCAGCCCGTCACCGTGATGGGCGATTTGACGAGGCTGCCCTTGTCCGGGATGGCGTATTCGGTCCAGTTCTCGAAGTAGGGGAAGTCCATCGACCAGGCATCGATGACGCCGGCATGGGGTGACCAGCCGTCCGCGGCACGCAGCTTCCAGGTCCCGTTCTGCTTCGTCACGGCGCTGATGTCCACGTCGTAGGTCTCGTCGATGAAATCGCTGCCGTCCGAGGACGGCGCCCTCAGTACGAATGCTTTCCCGTCCGGGCTGATCAGGGAGAGCTTCAGATCGCCCACCCAGGGGTGCTGGACGGAGACATAGACGTGCACCTGGGACGGGGTCTTGCCGAGGAGGTCGCTCACGACGATCGGCGAGTCCACACTGCCCGGGTCGGGGATGGCGTAGTCCTTGAAGTTGGCGAAGTACATCGGCCAGAGGGCGCCGTCGGTGGGCTGGGTCGGCGGCAGGGCCGCGCTGTCCAGCCGGAGGCGGGGAGTGGTGGCGCTCGTATAGGCGATGGGCTTGCCCGTGCTCTCCACGGCCGCTTCCAACTGCCCGATGCTCGCCTGGGGGAAGGCCTGGCGGAGTACGGCCAGCGCGCCGGCCACGTGCGGAGCGGCCATCGACGTACCGCTCAGTGACCCCCAGGTGTTGCCGGGCACCGAGGAGACGATCGAGGTGCCGGGGGCGAACAGGTCCAGCAGCGGACCGCGGTTGCTGAAGGCGGACACCTCGTCCGTGTCGGTGGTGCTGCCGACCGTGATGGCCGAGGGCACACAGGCGGGCGCGCTGACCGCGTCGCCGTAGCCGTTGTTCCCGGCCGCGACCACCGTGGCGACCCCGGCCGCCAGGAGCGCGTCGATGGCCGGCTTACGCGGATCGGTGTCACACGCGGAGGTGTACTGGCCGCCGCCCAGGCTCAGGTTGGCGGCCACCAGCGCCGTACCGGCCTCCTTCAGTTGCAGGACCTTCTCCAGCCCCGCCACCTGGGCGCTGGTGAAGCTCAGCACGCACGGCGCGGCGCCCGCCCCGCAGAAGTCGTCGGTGGTGAACTTGCTGAACACCTGGATGGCGACGAGTTTGGCCCCCGGGGCGACCCCGGCCGGCGGGGCTCCGGCCACGTTCGTGCCGTCGCCGATCGCGATCCCGGCCACGTGCGTGCCGTGGTCGCAGTCGAGGGCGGCGTCGGCGCACGGCCCGCTCTCGGAGTCGGCCGAGCCGGCTCCCGTCTGCGTGGCGGCGCCGTTCGGGCACAGGCTGGTGGCGCCGTAGTCGGCGTCAATGGGGGAGAAGCAGGCCTGTTCGATCACCCGTCCGCCCAGGAAGGGGTGCTTGACGGCGACACCGGTGTCCAGCACGGCCACCACGCTGCCCGCTCCGGTCAACCCGGCCGCCCGCGTCTTGTCCGCGCCGATCAGCGGGATGCTCTCGGCGAGCACCGGTGGCACGGGCCGGTCCTCCGAGACGCTCACCACGTTCGGCAGCTTGGCCAGCCGGTCCACCGCCGCCGCGTCGACGCGCAGGGTGACCATGGGGAACCGGGACATCGTCTGCAGCACCTGACCGGCACTCGACGCTTCCGGCAGGTCCGCCCGGCTCTTGGTGACCACATTCACCCTGACCTTGGCACCGGCGGCCAGCCGCGCGCTCAACCCGGGCTCTATCGTCGGGGGCTGGTCCGTCAGATTCGCCGACGTGGCATGAGCCGGCACGCTCACACCTGTTGTGGCCGCTAACGCCATGATGATGCAGGATAAAACCCACTTTTTCATCCGCCACTCCAAGGTGAGTGAATTGATCACCTGGACAGTAAATGATCGAAACCCACTCAACAAGGGCCTGGGCTGAGGTATATGTACAAATCGCTGCTCAATGTGTTGATAGCTCGCATATGCGCAGGTAGAGCGCTCGTATGGCGGAATTATGGCGAATATATGGCGCCTTGGTAGACAATGCAAATGCGCGCTGTAAATCGCGCGCTCATTGGCCATAGTGATGTAATGCCGAAAGGCGGTCTCTGCGGCGCCCCTTCTTCCGCTCCTATCGGGAGGGATGCCCATTCTGAAGGGCCTCAGCTACAACGGACCGTCCTCTTCCGCCCCCCGGAAGGGGGTTTCCCCGAGGGACCTCAGCCACCGCGGACCGTCCTCTTCCACTCCTCCGGAGGGGGTACCTCCCGAGGGACCTTGGCCACCACGGACCATCACCGAGATCGAGACGGTCGTGTGACGAAACGCCTGGGGAATCCCGGTGATCACCTCACTAGGATGCGTTCCCATGCGCTCCGTGATCTTAGGTGGCTCCGCCGCCGCTCTCCTTCTGGCCTCCGCCACCCCCGCGCTGGCCGCCGCCCCCGACAAGCCCCTGACCTCGGCCCAGCTGAGCGAGGCCCTCATCACCCCCGAGGACCTGGGCGCCGCTTACGCCCCCAATCCGAAGCACATCCGCGAGGCGTTGGACGCCGATTCGGCCCACACGAAGAAGTGCCTACGGGCGATGAGGGCGCTGAAGCCCCTCCTCAGCAGCCCGGCGGCCGTCTACATCGACAAGGAGGGCCTGCCGTCGGGCGTCAAGCAGTTCGCCGTCAGCGGCACCTCGGCCAAGATGGCCGCCTGGCAGACGGTGGGCAAGGTCATGGTCCGGGACTGCGCCGGAACCAAGACGAAGACCAAACGCGACAAGGCGACCACCACCAAGCTCTCCATCGGTGCGGTCGGGAACTGGGCGTACGGGATCAGGTACAAGCAGATGATGGCCACGAGGGACGCCGAGATCCAGGCGGCGGATGTCGTGCTCATCAGGGTCAAGAACGCCGTCACGCTGCTGGTGAGCGACGGGTTCTTCGGGGCCTTCGAGCCCGGTCTGAGCAAGCGGGCGGCGAGGCTGGCGGTGCCGAAACTTCTGAAGGCCCAGAGCAAATAACCCAACAGCCTCGGGCAGGGCAAAGGACGCTACTTGAGTAGCGCGGTCCGCTCGGACTTCCCCGGGTAGACCATGATGAGGAACTCCTGCCGGGCATCCTCCTCCCTCGCCAGCGCGGCCTTCGCGCCGCGCATGTGCACCCGGACCCGGTAGCGGCCCGGGCCGTTGACCGCAAGGTTCTTCAGGCCGACCCCGTCGTCACCGGTGAGGGTGAGGTCGCCGTTGCCGCTGCGGTGCCCCACCTCCACCACCTTCTCCCAGTCCTTCAGCTCAACGGGGGGCCGCCTGCGGTAGGCCTCCCCGGTGACGCACACGTGCATGGCCTCGTCGGCGGTCAGGATGCTGAGCTGCCCGGGCGCGGTTCCCACCAGCCCGTTGGTGAAAGCGTTGTCGAGCGCGGGGAAGTCGTCGCCCGGGTCGTCCTCGTACGCGCTGAGGCTGCCGGCATCCACCCACAGCGTGGCCCGGTCGGTCCGGGAGGCGCGGATCAACGGCCGGTGTCCCGGCACCTCGGCGCAGCGCGCGCGGGCCTTCGCGATGAAGGCCGCGTTGGCGTCCTGTTGTTGTCGGTCCTGCTGGTCCTGGCGCTGCTCGACCTCCGGGCACAAGTACCCGAGAGCCTCGACGGTCTCATAGTTCCGCAGGTACGTCCCCAGCGGCCCCTCCTCGGCCCGCCGATTCGGTGCGCCGTCGCGCAGGACCGCCTCGCACAGCCGTCGGCCGATCGCGACCACGCGATCGTCGGGCACACCGGCGAACTGCCCCGGCAGCTCACCGTCCTGCCTGACGAGGCAGACGAAGGCGATCTCGCGCTGCCCGGCGGACGGCCGCACCGGGACGTAGCGAGCTGTTCGCCACGGTTCGCAGGCCGAGGAGCCCGCTGCCGTGACCTTCCCGATCGGCGCGTCCATACGCGGCACGGTGACCAGCAGCAGGACGACGGCGAGCGCGGCGGCGACGCGGACGTCCGGACTCCGGTACGGCCGTCGCACGCGGCGCACGCGTACCGCCACGATGATCAGAACGGCGGTGACGACATCGTAGAGCTGCCAGGCCGACATGCCGGGCTCGTACATCTGACCCCAGGTTCGCGCGCATCCCTCACCGGCGACCGCGTCGAGTCCGGCCAGCACAAAGGCCAGCGCCCCGAACACCGCCAAGGGGATCACCGTCGCCCAGCCGACCGCGCGGCCCCACCGCCGGTAGCCCTTGCGCACCAGCAGCGCCCACACGCCGAAGCCCACCGCCACCACCGCGGGTTGCGGCACGAGGCGTAAGGGGGACAGCAGGTAGTCGGCCGACAGGTACAGGTCGAAGCCGGGACAACCGCCCACGATGATGTCGTACTCGGTCGTGGCCAAAGAGAGCAGGGAGACCGCGTACGGGATGCTCACCAGCGCGAGCGCGATGCTCCACAGCGTCAGCGACATCCGCCACCGCACCGGGAGGACTTCGCGCGGGCCGATCCCCTGACGGTGGTCGACCACGAGCAGCAGCACCGCGGCCGCGGCGAGGGCGGCGCCGATCAGCAGCAGCGCCGCGTCGTCGAAGGGCAGGAGGGCGGCGATGCCGCTGCGGTGGCCGGCGGCGACGTCGGGAGGTTCGCCCATCACGAGCCGGTCTCGCACCTCCGCCTCGCTCGGCCGGCCGAGCCCAGTGAGCGGCGGCGTGACAGCGACCGCGGCGAGCAGGACGAGGAGCGTCGCGCTCACTCGGAGGACCCATCGCCGCATAGCTATCGCTCCCGTTGTTCGCGGGCAACGGCGTCCCGGCGCGGGGATCTCCTAACAGTCGACATCGAGCAGGGCGATCGCGTCGAGCACGTCGCTCACCTCGTGGTCCGCCCCCGGGGATAAACCCGGGGACAGGCCGCGGTCGATCCAGATCGTGCGCAGGCCCGCCCCGCGCCCGCCCGCCACGTCCTTCTCCACGTCGTCCCCGATCATCCAGTCCCCGTCCGCCAGCGTGGTGTCGCATCGGCGGGCGGCGATCTCGAACAGCTCGGGGTCCGGCTTGCGGAAGCCTTCGGCGTCCGAGATGGCCCAGCCGTCCACCCGGTCCACCAGGCCGCTGTGGTGGATTTTTCCGGACTGGTTGTCGGCCATGCCGTTGGTCACGATGCCGACCCGCCAGCCGGACATGCGCAGGCGATCGAGGGACTCGAGCACGGCCGGGCGGCAGGTGACGAGGTGCGGCAGGCGGTCACGGTAGCCCTGCCACAGCGAGTCGGCCGACTCGGCGAGCCCGAACCGCTCGCGGACGTGGGTGAAGAACGTGCTCATCGGGATGGAGCCGTCGGCGTCCAGCTCGATCATCCAGGCCACATCCTGCGCGCCCAGTCCCCTGTCGGCGGCGAACTCGGCGGCCCAGCGCTTGAAGGCGTCCAGGCGGTCGATCAGGGTGTTGTCGAGGTCGAAGAGTGCCAGCACGCCTCAGGACCATACAGGTGTTCGATGACGCGCGGCGGCCTTCCGCGGAACAGACGATCAACGGTTGTGCGCCCCATCGTCACTCACCGGCCACTTTGCCGGTCTAACGTACGCGGCATGCTGACGCGCAGATTATTCGCGAGCGCTCTGGCCGTCCTGACCGGTGGTACGGTCGCGGTCGTGCTGCTCCAGCCCCACACCGCCACGGCCGAGCGCCGCGCCCAGGCCCCCGTCGTCATCGGGCACCGGGGCGCCAGCGCCCACCGGCCCGAGCACACGCTGCTGTCGTACGAGGCGGCCATCGCGATGGGCGCCGACTACATCGAGCCCGACCTGGTCTCCACCAGGGACCACATCCTGGTGGCCAGGCACGAGAACGACATCACCGGCACCACCGACGTGGCCGCGCACCCGGAGTTCGCCGACCGGCGCACCACCAAGACGGTCGACGGGCGGCCGATCACCGGGTGGTTCACCGAGGACTTCACGCTGGCCGAGCTGAAGACGCTGCGGGCCAAGGAACGCGTGCCCGACCTGCGGCCCGACAACACGGCCTTCGACGGGGTGGCGGAGATCCCGACGTTCGAGGAGGTCGTGCGGCTCGCGCAGCGCCACGGCGTGGGCGTCTATCCGGAGACCAAGCATCCGACGTACTTCGACTCCATCGGCCTGTCGCTGGAGGAGCCGCTGCTGGAGACGCTCAACAGCAACCACATGCGCAAGGTGTACATCCAGTCGTTCGAGACCGCGAACCTGCGGGAACTGCGCAAGAAGACCAGGCTGCCGCTGATCCAGCTCATCACGTTCGGCGGGGCGCCGTACGACTGGATCGCCGCCGGTGATCAGCGCACTTATGACGACATGGTGAAGCCGGAAGGGCTGCGCGACGTGGCCTCGTACGCGAACGGGATCGGCGTGGACACCCGCCGCGTCGTGCCCGTGGGCGCGGACGGCAAGCTGACGGAGCCCACCACGCTCGTCCAGGACGCCCACCGCAGGCGGCTGGACGTACACGTCTGGACCATCCGCAACGAGAACTCCCAGCTCCCCCTCGACTACCGGCTGGGCAACCCGGCCAGCCCCGCCTTCCCGCGCGCCACCGGCGACGTGATGGGCTGGCTGACCAGGCTGCTCGACCTGGGCGTGGACGGCGCGTTCTGCGACGACCCGGCCATGGGCCGGGCCGTGGTGGCGCAGCGGGCAAGTTAGGCCCGGGAGTGTCGGGGGGGGGGCCCCCCCCCCCCCCGCCCCCCCC